>CAWCBX010000164.1:0-15982 GCA_963793595.1 uncultured Gammaproteobacteria bacterium
CCACCAATCGCCGCCTGGTTTTCACCAGCTATGGCAGTTGTCGGCGGAACCGATTTACCGGTCTTGTCATGGTTTGCTATCGAGGTGGTCCAGGACTTCAGTATTCCGGCAAAGCCGGCCAGATATCGAGCACTTGATCTGTACAGCGGGCCAACCATCCTGCCGCAATCAACATCACCTTCAGGGTGCGTTGAAATGTCTGCTTCACTATCCATCTTTATCTCGAGCGGATTTAAATTGTTAACCAAAACTGGCGATCCAATGATATTAGCCACATTCATTGTGCAGTGCAACATTTGCCTCGATTGCTCTTTTAAAGTGCGGGTAGGGGACATAAATGGCGTTGCACCGTCATCAGGCAGTCTGTCTCCTGCCAGCAGTTAGTTGTCGATCAGGATTGGAACATTAGTGGCTGCTTTGGTTAAATGGCGTAGAGATTGAACCCGAGAATGCGACAGTGACTAAGACTAAGGCGAATCAATATACCCGGCGCAATATCGAAACCATGGAAATGCTCTACGGAACCGGTTATCTGTCGATGGGGGGTGATGACGAAGTTACCAATATCGTTGCGCGGGTCGATGTCGCCGGAAAAGATGTACTCGATATTGGTTGTGGGCTCGGCGGTGCGTTAATCGCACTTACCCGAAATCATCATGCGCGGTATGCCCATGGCGTCGATATCGACGCCGGAGTACTCGAGCGCGCCAATGCACTGGTTAGCGCAGCAGGATTGCAGGAGCGAATCAGCCTGACCCGGTTTGAACCGGGTCCGCTACCGCTGGCCGACGCAAGCTTTGACCTGGTGTTCCTCACCGCGGTGAGTTGTCATATCGAAGACCTGGTTGCGTTTTTTACTGAAATCCGGCGCGTGATCCGGCCCGGTGGCCAGTTGGTTGGTGGAGAATGGTTCAGGCGTCTCGACAATCAGGCTTACCGCGAATGGGATGAGCTGTTACGCAATCGCGGCTTGAACTTCTATTTTGTCACGGCTCGACCAGTTTAAAGCTGCGCTGCTTGGATCCGGATTCGAGGAGGCCTCGATTGTCGATCGATCTTCTGCCATGGCGGCACTGGCGCAGCGCTACCTTGATCGTGTCGAGCATGAGTTGAAGGATCGCTTGCTGGATGCGATGGGGGAGGAGGATTATTCTGCCTTGCTGGAGTGGACCAGGATCCGTGCCAATGGGCTGGCCCGGGATGGCTCGGGCTATGGTCACTTTATCGCCTGCAAAGCAGGTATCTAACAAACGTCGTGAGTTTCAGGGCGATGTGTTGCTGATACCAGGCAAGCGCCACCTTTTTGCGGTCAATCGGCACATGCGAAACAATCAGTTACGAAGCCAGGATTTAATAAAACCTTGACCTTCTTTGCGAGCGGGAATTCCCCAACCAAAAAAATTCACCAGCTTTTTAATATCACGCTGTGTTGTCTTGTCCGGGGCAGTAGCCGACCTTTGTTTATTGATTAACGCTCGCCTGGATACGCTCATCATTTCCCAACGCCGGAGAAATTCTTCTTGCTGTTCCTGTTCAGGGATTTCTTTTGAAATCTCCGCCGCTAAATTGTTTGCCGATGTGCTTTTAGTTTCATGCTCTTCCATTATGAATGCCGCAACCGGTCCTACAAAGTCAGCCAGCAGGGTCGTCATCGAATCCAGCTCGCCTTCGTTTGCTGGAAAATCCTGTACCGATTTTCGTGCGACCGAGGCAACCTGCCCTGAAGGGGTCGCCGCCTTCTGCTGAAGATCGGGTAGTGCCTGTTTTATCGCATGCATGAGTTCCAGCACAGTCTGATATCGTTTCTTTCGATCAACCGATAATCCTTTGGTCAAAACGGGAATTAGTGCGGTAGGGTAGACTGCCGAGTAATCGATCCGGTTACCGGGCGGCATGTCGGCAATATCCGTTAACCTGGAGCGCGGGAATGGCGAGCTATCCGGGATCAGTCTCAGTAACTCGAGGAATAACCTCGCCACCGAGAATACATCGGCACGGGAATCGGCCTCTAATCCTATCCTTAGCTCAGGTGCCATGTATCTTGGCGTGCCGATGAAGGTGCCGATCATCGTCAGGTCCGGACTCTCGGTGATCCTGGCCATGCCAAAATCGGCCAGTTTGATACTACCACTGTCCTTTAAAATCAGGACATTGGAAGCCTTGATATCCCGATGAACAATATTTAGTTCATGTGCCCCATGCAGTGCTTTGAGCAACTGCGATATGATGGAGAGGCTACGTCTCAGACTGATGCCGCGCCCATGTTTTAGCCTGTGTTTAATAAGCCTGTGCACCGAAACCCCGTCGATGAATTCCATAACGATGAAAGGCTTATCTTCGTATTGCCCGTATTCAAGGATGCTGACGACGTTGGGGTGAATGCATTTTGCCGCCGAGATCGCCTCGCGTTTGAACCGCGCTAACAGTTCTTCACCCAATCTGCCGTTAATCAGATGCGGATGCAGAATTTTTATTGCAACGCGGCGTTGGATGTCGGGATCGTATGCCTCGTAAACGATGCCCGCCCCGCCTTCGCCCAGCAAGGATTTAATCTCGTATTTTCCAATTTTTTGAGGTATCTCTACCATGGGAGCTAGCCTGGGTCTTTTTCGGTTGACGTGGGCATGACAGCAGGTCTGCCGAACAAGTCCAGTTGCGCAGTTGGTTCATGAGTGGATACGTATTGCCTCATAAACTCTCGCAAAACCTGTGAAGCCGGTATGTCGTGTGCTTTACAGGTATCAAGAAACATTTTATGCAAATCAGGCTCAATTCGGATACGAAGTGCTGCTGTTTTCGCCATTGTATCGCCATTGGATACACATTGTTTGGAATCGGAGTATAAGCGCTTATGATCCCGGGCTCAACCTGTTTCGACAGGATTCGTAGCGCAGTAAAACGTTTGTCACCCGATTCATCCAGCACCCAACGAGAAACGAAGGGGGGCAGTGTCGATTGCAGCGGCAGTTACAGTATTCTTCCGCCGTGTCGGATAGCGTATAGTTCTCGCATCAATTGACCCGGTCACTGAACTCATGTCTTGCCAGAAACCTGCCGCAAATTCGGGATACGCGACCCGCATGACTGGCCACTTGCTGTGCTGAAATGCTGATTAGCTACTGGCGCTTCGCGCGGTCGAATCCGCGCTTTCTGGGGTTCGGCTTTTTCCTCGCATTTATGTCCAGCGCCGGACAAACCTATTTTATCGGCGTATTCGGGTCGGGCATTCAGGCCGATTTCGGGCTCGATGCCGGTAGCTGGGGACGCATCTACATGGTTGGTACCCTTGCCTCGGCGTTGGTGATCAACTGGACGGGTGCGTTGATCGATCGGTTTGACCTGCGCGTTTTCACCGCCTTCACCCTGGCCGGATTGAGCGCTGCCTGCCTGGTAATGGGTTCGGTTACCTCCCCGCTGCTGCTGATGCTGGCGATATTCATGTTGCGCCAGTTCGGTCAGGGGCTGAGTAGCCATGCCGGGATTACGTCGATGGCGCGTTACCATAGCGCCGACCGCGGTAAGGCGATCGCACTCGCCGCCATCGGATTTGCCTTTGGTGAATCCATGCTGCCGGTAGCCGGCCTTTACGCCACCCAGGTCATGGGCTGGCGCGATACTTTCTCTATCGTCGCCGTCGTGGTGCTATGTTCGATTCTACCGGCATTGTGGTTACTGAAAGGGCATGGTCGGCGTCACGCCGAGCACAGCGATGCACTGAAAAAACGCGCCAGCGAAGAAAATGGGCAGGTGGATTACACGCGCCTGCAGATGCTGTCCGAAGCGCGCTTCTACCTGATGTTGCCGGCGATGATCGCGCCATCGATGATCGGTACGGCGTTGTTTTTCTTTCCGGCAGAAATCGCCAGTGCAAAAAACTGGAGCAGCCTCTGGTTGACCGGAAATTACTGGCTTTACTCGGTAGTGTCAGTCGCGACGACAATTTACTCGGGGCTGCTGATCGATCGTTTCAGCGCCAGGCGCGTCGTGCCGTTGTTCCTGTTGCCACTGGCGTTGGCGCTGGTGGCGCTTAACCTGTCCGATCACGTATTCATAGTATGGCCTTACATGCTGTTGATGGGGGTGAGTTCGGGGCTCTATTTCACTGGATTGAGCGCACTCTGGGCGGAACTCTATGGTGCCCGGCATCTGGGCGCGATCAAATCGATGACCAATGCGATCATGGTGTTTGCCTCGGCACTCGGTCCGGCGCTGGTCGGCACATTGCTGCAGTGGCAGATATCCTTCCCGGTGATCTCGATGATAATGGCCACGTTCTGTGTGTTCGCGACCGGGTTGCTGGTTTACGCTTTGCGTACCCCGAGCAACTGACGCGCGGCGCTGCCGCTTGCCGGGAGCAAGCCTTTTTCCTGCATGGCATCAACCAGGCTCGATACCAACGCCGCGGTGTTGGCTGCGATCTCCCCATTGGGCAGGTAAAGATTGTTTTCAAAGCCGATGCGGGCGTGACCGCCGGCATCAATCGCGGCCATCACGCATTGCTGCTCCTGGTGGCCAAAGGCGCAGGTAAACCAGTCGAGCCCGGCGAGGTCATATTGCAGAAATGGCTGCAGGTCGGCGGGTTCAGACTGAAAGTTGACGTTATATCTTCCGAGCACGAATAGAACGCAGCGGTGTTCGGGGGGAATCACTCCCTGTTCGCGATAGTCGAGGAAATGCTGAAATTCCTCCGCCGAAAAAACAATATGCTGAACATGGACCGCGTTTTCGTCACACCACTCGAAAAACTGCTGTGCATATTCGGGTTGCTCGAAGTTTGAGCTGATTTCACGCAGGCACATGCTTACCATCCGCGGGACCACGGCCTGGATGCAGGCCACCTGTTCCGCGGGTGCGTAGATGCCAACCGCCTCGGAGGTAATCTGTATCAGCATCCCGGGGACCTGGCGTGACATTTCCGCTAGCAGTTCCCGGTAAAGTCCAGCATCCAGCACATGCTCGTCATTTTCGCCACGCACATGAGCATGCAGCGCGCTGGCGCCGGACGCGTGGCATTGCGCCGCTTCGGCGACAGTGTCGGCGATTGAAACGGGCAGGGCGGCGTGATCACGCCTGGTTTTGCGCGCACCGTTCGGTGCCACCATGATAACGACGTCGCGCATCACAGACTGCGCAAGGTGGATTTGAGTGCCTTGTCGAGTTTGCTCACGATCTCGTCGATATGCCCGGTGTCGATGATGAAGGGTGGCGCAAGCAGTATGTGGTCACCTTGCTGACCATCGATGGTACCTCCTGCCGGGTAGCAGATAAGCCCGCTTTCAAGGGCAGTCTGTTTGAATTTTTTGTGCAAGCCGAGCTGTGGCGGAAATGCTGCCTTGGTATCCCGATCACGCACCAGTTCGAGCCCAAAAAACAGGCCACGACCACGGATATCGCCGACATTTGGGTGATCCCCGAACTTGTCCAGCAGCGCCTTGTGCAGGCGTACCCCCTGTGTCAGCACGCGATCGAGCATGCGTCGGTCCATAATCTTTTTTACCACTGCGTGTGCCGCGGCACAGGCCACCGGGTGTCCGATATAGGTGTGGCCATGTTGAAAGAACCCCGAGCCGTGCTCGATCGCCTGGTAAATCCGGGCGCTACAAAGCATGGCGCCGATCGGTTGATAGCCTGCGCCGAGTCCCTTGGCGATGGTCATGATATCGGGTGCCACGCCATCCTGATCGCAGGCATAAAGGGAACCCGTACGACCCATGCCACACATGACTTCGTCGAGAATCAGCAGCACGCCGTATTGATTACAGATTTCACGAATGCGTTTGAAGTATCCCTCCACCGCGGGTACCGCACCGAGGGTGGCGCCAACCACGGGTTCGGCAATAAACGCCATGACCTGCTCTTCACCGAGGCGTTGAATTTCGGCTTCGAGTTCATTGGCCACGCGCTGGCCGTAGTCAAACCCGGTCTCGTCCTGCTGTTGGCCGCGGTAGGCGTAGCAGGGGGAGATGTGCGTGGTTTCAATCATCAGCGGTGAAAAGGGTTCGCGTCGCCACAGGTTGCCGCCGGCAGCGAGGGCACCCAGGGTGTTGCCGTGATAAGACTGGCGGCGGGCGATGACACGATGCCGTTGTGGTTGCCCGATTTCGATGCAATATTGGCGGGCGAGTTTGATCGCCGCCTCGACGGCCTCCGATCCACCCGATACGAAGTAGACCCGGTCGAGATCTCCTGGCGCTTCCTTGATCAGTAGCTCGGCGAGTGCCTCCGCCGGCACGCTGCTGAAAAATCCGGTATGCGCAAACTCCAGTCGCTCGACCTGCGATTTGATTGCCTCGATAACCTCGGCATCGCTATGCCCGAGACAGGAAACCGCGGCGCCACCGGATGCGTCGAGGTAACGCTTACCGGTGCGGTCGATGATATAAACTCCATCGCCCTGTACCGCGAGCGGTGCATGGACTTTGCAATTGCGTGGGAAAACATTACTCATTAATCACCTGGTTGCAGTGCGCATGCTCGATCCGCGAGGGTCGTAAGCGGCACCCGTTATAATTGTTCCGGCATTCTGACTTCGTGCAATATCGACGTCAACTTTGATTCCGTCTAAATTTTTCTCACTTTTGTATTCAAGCAGGGCAATCGCGACCGGCTTACCCAGCCGGTAACCGAAGGCAGCCGAGGTGGTTTTGCCGATAATCCTGCCGGCGTGGTAAACCGGTTCGTTGCCGAGCGGCTGGGCGTCAATCTCATCGAACACGATGCTGACCAGTTTACTGGGCGGAGACTGGTTGCGCCGCTCGAGCAGTGCCGCCTTACCGATAAAGTCGCTGTTCCAGTCGAGCGCGAACTCGAGCCCCGCCTGAAACGGGTCGATATCGGTGTCGAGGTCGTGACCGTAGGCCAGGAATCGCTTCTCGATACGCATCGAGGTTTGCGCGAAAATCCCGGCGGGTTTTGCCCCTGCGTCGACCAGCGCATCGAACAGTTTTTCTGCCTGTGGGGCCGCGCAGCTGATCTCCCAGCCGGCTTCGCCGACATAGGAGAGGCGCGCGGCTTCGACAGCAACGCCGGCAAGCGTGGTACGGCAAAATTCAAAGTATCCCAGCTGGTTGAGTTCCGGGGCAGTTAACTGTGCGGCGACTGCAGTTGTCTCGGGGCCCATCAATCCGAGCACGGCGTAAGCGTCGGTGACATCGGAGAGTTCAACCCGTTCCGCGGACAACTGCTGGCGCCTCAACCAGGCGAGGTCGCGTTTGATCGCGCTGGTGCCGACATAGAGGCGATACTCTTCAGCCCCCAGTCTGAGAGCGGTTAGATCGCTCTCGTAGCCCCCGCGAGAATTTAACATCGCCGTGTAAATGGCGCGCCCCGGAGATCGGGTCATGTCGTTAGTGCAGACCCGGTTCAAAAATCTCTCGGCGTCGGGGCCCTGGACTTTTATCTTGCCGAAGCTGGACTGATCGAAAATCCCGGCCTGGCGGTGTGCGTAACTGACTTCCCTGCCAACCTGGTCAAACCAGTCAGGTTTGTCGAAGCACAGTACCGGCTCCTGCTGCTTATCGAAATAGAGCGCTCGCTCCCAACCGTAAAACTGGCCGAAGTGTGCATTAGCTGCCTGCCAGCGCGCATGTAGCGGCGTCAGTTTCAAATTACGCGCGCTGTGTAATTGCACACCGGGGTAGTGAATCGCATAGTGGGTGCCGAGAATCTCCGGTACGCGCGCGGTGAGGGCGGCGACCGAATTGAAACAGGAGGGGTAACGTTTCGGGTCCGCTTCATGTAAGTCGGTCGGGGTATGACCGTGAACAATGCAGTGCGCCAATGCCATACCCGCGCCACCACCGGTCGCGACGCCAACCGAGTTCATGCCGCAACCGAGGAATAAACCTCGCGTCTCGGCGCTTTCACCGAGCAGGAAAGACCCGTCAGGGGTGAAGCTCTCGGGTCCGTTGAGCAGCATGCGGATATCGGCATCGGCCAGGCAGGGCAGACGATGCAGGGCATTTTCCAGCATTGGCTCGAAATGATCCCAGTCCTCGGGTAACAGCTGAAAAGCGAAGTCCTTGCCGATCTGTTCGGGGTCGATCGCTTTGCCCATGGGTTCGAAGCAGCCGACCAGCAAACCGCCGGAATCATCGCGGATATACAAATGACTGTCGTGATCGGACAGCGTGGGCAAATTGCCTGAGATACCTTCGATCGGATTAGTTAGCAGGTAAAAATGTTCACAGGGCCAGAGTGGAAGCTCGACACCCGCCATGGCGGCATTTTCACGACTCCACAGTCCGGTGCAAATGGCAATCGCGTCGCAGGCAATTTCTCCGGCGCTGGTTTCCACGCCGATGATTTTATCGTTGCGGGTTTTGATGCCGGTGACACCGCGGTGCTCAAAAATTTTCGCACCGCGCGATTTGGCGCCCTTGACCAGCGCCGCGCAAAGATCGGATGGCCCGACCCGGCCATCGTCCGGTGACCAGACCGCACCGATCACATCCTCGGTATTCATCATCGGCCAGCGTTCACTGGCCTCGGCGACAGAAATCGAATTCGCCGACACGCCATAAAGCTGCGCCAGCGCTTCCTGGCGTTTAATGAAAGTCAGCCGGTCAGGATTGGTTGCAATGGATAGCGAGCCCTTGTTAATCCATCCGGTGGCCTGGCCGGTTTCCTGTTCGAGTGAACTGTAAAGCGAAATCGAGTAGCGGATCAGGTCGGTCAGGTTCCTGCTCGAGCGCAGCGCGCGCACCTGTGCGGCCGAGTGCCAGGTGGTACCGGAGGTCAATTCATTGCGTTCCAGCAGGATCGCGTCGCTAACCCCGGCTTTGGCGAGATGATAGAGAGTGGAACAACCCATAACACCACCGCCGATAACGATGACCGATGCGTGAGCTGGCAGGTCCGGGGTGGAAGTCACTTCGCTGGGTTAAGAACCTAGAGTATCTGGCTCAGGAATTCCTGGGTGCGTGGATCTTTGGCTTCCTTGAAAAAGGTCGCTGGTGGCCCGTGCTCGACGATGACGCCGCGATCGGTAAAGTAAATATGATCCGCCACCTCCCGTGCGAAGCCCATTTCATGAGTGACCAGGATGCAGGTCATGCCATCTTTCGCCAGGTCCTTGATCGCCACCAGCACATCGTTCACGGTTTCCGGGTCCAGCGCCGCGGTGACTTCGTCGAAGAGTATCACGTCGGGGTTCATGGCCAGCGATCGCGCAATCGCCACACGTTGTTGCTGACCGCCGGATAATTCTCCGGGATAGGCATCTTCTTTGCCCACCAGGTTGACTCTCTCCAGCAGCGAGCGCGACAGTTTTTCAACCTGTTCGAGAGGTTGTTTCAATACCTTGATCGGCGCCATCATGATGTTTTCGAGGGCGGTTTTATGCGGGAAAAGATTGTATTGCTGGAATACCATGCCGACTGTCTTGCGTAGTTCGAGCTTGTTCAGTGCGGGATCGTTCACTTCCAGTCCTTCTACCTTGATCGAACCGCTGTCAATGCTATTGAGCGCGTTGATACAGCGGATCAGCGTGGACTTTCCCGATCCGGAAGGACCGATAATGCAAACCACTTCACCCTGTTTGACGTCCATCGATACTCCCTTCAATACTTCGAGGTCACCGAAGGACTTGTGCACGTCACGGATCGAAACCAGGGGTTGATCCGGGGTCCAGTCGTTATTGGTCATCTTCGATACTCCAGCAATTTTTACTGATTAACCACAAAGCGTTTCTCCAGGCTTATCGTGTAGCGCGCGATCGGGTAGCAATAGGCGAAAAATATAATTAGCGTAAAGCCAAAGAACGGCACCAGCAGTTCGGGATGGTTGTCTTCGGCTTCCATTGCCTGGCGTGACAGGGTGACGATGTCCTCGACCCCGAGTAGCGATATCAGCGGCGTGGCCATCGTCAGGATGGCGTACCAGTTCATCCATGGCGGGATCATGCGCTTGAAACATTGCGGCAGAATAACCAGCCACAGGGTTTGATGGCGTGAATAGGCCAGCGATTCGGAAGCCTCCCATTGACCGGTCGGTACCGACACGATTGCGCCGCGTACGATTTCGGATATGTTGGCCATGATCGGCAGCGACAGCCCGAAAACCGCCTTCAGCCAGTCAGGGATCGGGTAAATAGTATCGCCAATTTGAATTTCGAAGGGCATCGCCAGCATGACGATGAACAGCAGTACCAGCCAGGGTGAATTGCGAAACAACTGGGTAATGAACCAGCTTAGCCGCGCCAGCGGGCGCAGCGGTGAAATCTGGCCGAGGCCGAGCAAGAACGCCGGCAATGGTGCCTACCAGCATGGTAAAAAAACTGACCAGCAGATTGAGTGCGAATCCTTTGGTCACGATAAACGGCAACCAGCGCCACAGGGCATCCATTGCCTGGGTGAAGCTATAGTTACTTTGCGCCATTGCGAAGCCTGGCCAGAGGCAAAACAGCAGGCCGATAATGAGCAGGCTGCGCGGCGAAAAATCGGCCAGCCAGCGACTGAATAACAAATCCTGAACACTGCCTGCCGGGCTGAATTTAAACGGTTTCAACACCGCAAGGTCGGTATCGCCGTGGTATCTGTTCATGGCTTTGCGACCCGGCTTCATCTGCCGTATCCGGGGATGCGCAACTTGCGCTCCCAGCGGTGCATGCCCAGCACCAGGATACCGACCAGTATGAAATAGGCAAAAAACAGGAACACCATGCAGGCGTTTTGCGCGGTCGAGTAATCGTTGTAGATGCTGATCATTTGATAGAGCAGTTCGGGTACCGCGATAGCCAGCGCCTGGGTGGTCGTTTTCACCAGGTTGACCAGGTTATTGTTCAGCGCGGGCAGGCTGACCCGAAACGCCAGTGGCATCACGATATAAATATAAATCTGCAAGCGGTTCATGCCGAGCGCTTCGGCCGCTTCCTGGGTGGAATCGGGTACTGCCTCGATACCGGCACGGAAAATTTCAACGTTGAATGCGCCGGCGAAAAATGACAACGAAATAATGGCCCAGCCGACGTTGGAGATGATGGGTACTTCGAGCCAGCCATCGGGAGAGTAGGTCGGCGTAAACTGACCCAGCGCAAAATAGAAAAACATCAGTTGCACCAGCGGTGGGGTGTTGCGGAAAAACTGGATATAGCCCTGCATCGCCAGGCGCAGGTACTTCGAATGTGCGCCCTGAACCCATGCGCCGATGATGCCGATGATGACACTGAAGATGACGCAGACAATCGACAGCTGAATCGTCATCCACAGACCTTCGATTACGCGTTCGGTCTGTACCGGATCATAGAGATATATGAAATTCCATTTCGGGTAGGTCTGCGCGAGATCGTAGAAATATTGCTGGAAAGCGTTCATTTGGCGGTCGGTCGATAGAACCGTTCGGGGCAAGCCCCGAACGGCTGGTTAACCACTGTTCAAAACTGGATTACTGAATCCAGTCGGCAAAACGCTTGTTTTGATCCTTCAGGTATTGCGTGGGCTGAATACCCCACTTCTTCTCCAGCTCGATCAACTTGCCCGATTGGTGCATGTTGTAGGTGAGTCCGGACATGAAGTTGCCGAAAATGCAGTCTTTTTCAGGCAGTGGTACCGCGAGACCCCAGGGATTGTCGTCTTCGCTCATGAGCGGCATTTCATAGCTGTCGTAGTTGCCGGAAGACAGGTCCGACATGATCGAAGAATCGTCGTAAACCCAGGCGATACATTTTTTATCACGCAATGCCTGCTTGGCTTCGGCGTTACCGGTAAAGGCAACAATCTTGGCGTCATAGCGGTCGGCGACTACCTTGTTGTAAAAAGCACCTTGCTTGCCGCATACCGGCTTGCCGCGCAAATCTTCCCACTTCTTGATGCCGACACCCTTGGGTGCCATGACATTGGTGCCCGAGGTGTAGTAATTGGGTTGAGTAATGCCGACCAGCTTGCGTCGGTCTGCGCGATCAGACATGGTCGCAATCATCAGGTCGATTTTGCCGTTTTCCAGAAACTGCATGCGGTTGGACGACTGTACCGCGACCAGTTCGACCTCGACGCCCATTGCATCGGCTGCCATTTTTGCCATATCTGCTTCCATACCGACAATGGCACCGCTGGTATCACGATAACCCCACGGCTTGTAGTCGGCCTTGACGCCGACCACCATCTTGCCGCGCTTCATCACCTTGTTCCAGGTGTCGTTGGTGCAGGTCATACCTGCCGCCAGACTGGCGCTACTGGCTAAAATAAGCGCTGCCGAAGCGGCGCTGACAATTGTTGCTTTGATTGATTGCATTGTCGATTCCTCCACAGAATTCGGTTTTTTTATGGTTCGCCCCGTTTTTTTTGAGTAGCGGGATTTTTGTTCGGGCTACATTTAACAGTACTTGCGACTATCGTGCAAATTGAGTTTCGATGCTGCCGAAAATATCGGGCCGTCGAGAATTAACCGCAGGGAGTGAACTGGCCCGCTTCCCAGTCGTAGGCACTGAGTTCGGGCCCTGCAATATCGACATACCAGCCGTGTAATTGCAGCTCACCGGATTCGACCCGTTCGCGCACCCAGGGGAAGGTGGTCAGGTTTTCAAGTGAGACCAGCACCGCGTTCTGTTCGCAGGCCCTGGTACAGGCCTCCGGGCCGGCATTTGACATGGTGGCGAGCACGCGCCGGTGAGCGGCAGCGAGCATCGACACCCAGGAGGGCACGAACTTGAAAGAACTGTCATAGGGTTCGGGGTCCATCATTAACTTGATTCCACCGCAGTGCGCATGACCGAGCACTACCAGGTGTTTTACGCCGAGCCCCAGGACGGCAAATTCCAGGGCAGCACTGGTACCGTGATACTTGCCTTCCTCCTCCATCGGCGGTACCAGGTTGGCGACATTGCGCACCACAAAAAGATCGCCGGGGTCCGACTGGAACAGGATTGCCGGATCGACGCGTGAATCGGAGCACGCGACCACTGCCACTTCCGGGCGTTGACCGCGGGCGACCAGGTCCTCGATCAGGGACCGACTGTTTTCATAGGATCCGTCGCGGTAGCGCCGGTAGCCCTGCATTAATTTATCGACTCCAGTGGTGTTCATGGTGACTGTTCGCTCATGTTTTTTTCATTTTCTAAAATGGCAGCGGTAGTTTACTCGTACGGCCGCCGTCGATCACGATAACCTGGCCAGTAAGGAAGGTCGAGTCATCGCTGGCCAGGTACACCGCGAGCTTGCCGACATCTTCAGGCTCGCCGATGCGTCCGACTGGGTGCATCTTGTAGAGGCCTTCCCAGGCCGCCTCCGGGTTTTGCTGGACATTGATATAGTCATCGCTCAAAGCTGAACGAATCCAGCCTGGTGCGATGGCATTGACGCGGATTTTGTCCTTGCCGAGGTCTACCGCCATGGCCCTGGTGAGCGCGTGCACGCCGCCCTTGGACGCGCAATAGGCGCTGTGTTCGGGGTTGGCCGCCAGGCCTTCGATCGAACCGATGTTGATAATACTGCCGCCCCCGGCTGCGCGCAGCAGCGGCAGCAATTGTTTGCTCAAAAACACCGGTGCGGTCAGATTAACCGCGAGCATATGATTCCATTCCTCGAGTTGCATCTGGTCGAGGGTCTTTTCGAACATGAAGCCGGCGTTATTGATCAGGACATCGATCTTGCCGAATTTTTGCTCTGCGCTGTCAGCAATGGCGGCAAAGCTGTCCACTGTGGACAGGTCTGCCTCGATCCAGTGCACCCGCTCCTGTGAGGATAGTTCAGCTGGCAATGGACTGCGTTGTGCCACCAGGATGGACGCGCCGGCGGCGAGTATCGCCTCGCTGATACCAAGGCCGATGCCCTGGCCGCCGCCAGTGATAACGACCAGCTTACCCTTGAGCTGATTCATCGCCTAGCCGTATACGGGCTTGGCGCCGGACACTTCGACGGTTTCCCCACAGACATAGCGCGCATCATGCGACGCCAGAAATGCGATTACGTCGGCGATTTCTTCGGGTTCCGCGATGTGTCCCAGCGGAACGGTCTTGTTTAGATCCTCGACAGCGGTAACCGGATCGATACCCCGACGCATAAAACCGCTGCGTAACATCGGCGTATTGACCTCGTTCGGACAGACCGCATTGACGCGAATGCCATCCGGAGCGTGATCTCGTCCCAGGTTTTTAGTGAGCGCTGCCAGCGCCCCCTTGCTGGTGCAGTAGGCAACATGGTTCGGTCCCGGGTAAATTCCCCAGGTTGATGAGGTATTGACGATGGCACCACCACCGGCGGCCTGCATGTGCGGAATCGCTGCACGGCAAAGAAAGAATGCCGCGTTCAGGTTTACATCCAGCGCGCTAAACCACATATCGTCGGTGGTTTCCAGGATATTGCCCCGTGGGATGATCCCGGCGTTGTTGATCAATATATCGACCCCGCCAAGTTCGGCGACCGCGTAGGCTATGAGTCCTTCACAATAGGATTTCTGACGCAAATCACCGGCCAGGTAAATCGTCTCCATATTCTTGCGTTGCAGGGTCTCGCTGAGATCGCCGCAATCTTCTTCACTACGGTCGGAAAACAGTACCCTGGCACCTTCGCTGGCGAACAATTCGACCAGCGCCTGGCCGATGCCGCCGCAACCTCCTGTAATGACTACTTTCTTATCGTCAAATCTCATTATTATAAAAATCTTCGTGGACTAAACGGGACTATATTGTGGCTTGGTTCTTCCCCGTTTGCCAGTTCGGCGATGAGCTTACCCGTGATTCCGGACAGGGTCAGGCCGAGATGGTGATGCCCGAAGGCGTACAGGATAGACTCCGACGTCGTGCTGAAACCGATTACCGGCAACGCGTCGGGGCAGGTAGGCCGAAAACCGAGCCATTCCTGTTCGGGTTGCGCGGGCAGATCCAGCATTTCGTGAGCCTTGCGGTTCAGATAGTTGAGAATACGTGGATTTTTTTCCTTGTGATTCCCCGCAATCTCCACTGTACCGGCGAAGCGCATACCCTGGTTCATTGGTGTTGCGTAGAAACCGGCGTGATGCCAGCTTACCGGGCGGCTCAGTAAGTGCTGCATGTTGTTGAACTGCACGTGGTAGCCGCGCTCGGTATCGAGTTTCAGCAGTCGCGCCGCGATGCCATCGATGGATTTGGAGAAGGCGCCGGCGGCAATGACGACGCGCTCGGCGTCAACGGATTCGCCGTTATCGAGGCGAATCTGTACCGCTCCCGCAGCTTGTATGACTTCGAGCGCTCGCTGACGTATTAGCTGCCCCTGGTTGCGCTGGAAACATGCCGCGTAGCGCTGGCACAGCATCAGGGGGTTCAGCACATGGCTGATGCTATCGAACAGCAGTCCGCGTTCGAACGGAATTTTCAGGTTGGGTTCAAGGTCTCGAATATCACCCTGGTCGAGCTCGACGAAGCTGGCACCCTGCTCGCGCCGTGCCTGGTTTGATCGTTTCGCAGCGTCGAATTCCTGCTGGTCGACATACACATGCATGAAACCATTTTGCGACAGCAGGTCACGCGCATCCGCCATGTCCAGCAGCGGATCGAGACCGTCATAAACCTTGCTGAGTAGTTGGCCAAGTACCTGGATAATTCGCGCTACCTTTTTTTCGCGACAATTCAGCAGGAATTCGATCATCCACGCGGGATGCGACAATACGTAACCGAGATCCATGCTCAACGGGCTGTCTTTGGAAAACAGCAATGATGGCAGGCGACGGAACAAATCCGGACTGTTAACCGGTATGCAACCGTATTCGGCGATGGTGCAGGCATTCCCTGAAGAGGTGCCGGCGCCTGGGTCGTCGGGATCGATCAGGGTGACCGCAAAGCCCTTCTTTTGCAGCCACAATGCGCAGCTGCAACCGACAATGCCGGCGCCGATCACGGCGATGCGGGTCTGATTATTCAACCGGGTTCTCGACTAGCGGTATAATGTGGTTCGCTAGTGTATTGAAACTCGTGGCGAATCGATACTGAAAATTTTCCGGGTTTCCAGGATATTCTGTTTTACAAACCGAGTGCCTTGCGCAGCATTTTTCCCAGTTTCTGGCGGTTTGCCGG
>CAWCBX010000165.1:0-5480 GCA_963793595.1 uncultured Gammaproteobacteria bacterium
TACTCTCTTCTGATAACTGCGAAGGCGGTGTTGCCGTTCCATCCTTACCGACAGCTCCATAGTTGGTGCTAGTAGAAGTGTCATTAGCATTCTGGTTCGGCGCCATTCCAAATATTGACGGATCCTTCTCCATGGCCATTTGTTGGACTTCCGCAAAGGCCTGGTAGTTGGCGTAACAAAATAAGAGCGACATGATCCAAAAGGGTGTAAAGATAAGCCACCAATTCCAGTCCATATCGCCGTCCAGCTGAACCAGCAACAATAGAAAGAATACAATTCGAAAAGCCGACTTGATCATGTCGTGCCGTGCCCGTACTTTCAATTTCTGCGCCGCTTCAAACTCCGGAGACGTGAGGGATGGGACCACCGAATACCGTTTGCCAATCAGTTCCTTTTCGGCTGCTGTAAACTCTGCAAAAGGCTTTCCTAGAGCCGTCTCCCAGTCTTCCACCGTCACAACGCCTTGTTCTGTTCTTCTGGGCGCGGTACCGTATTGCTGGGCGGTGGCCCGCAAGATCGGCCGCTTGGAACTGGCCGACCAAGGGACGCTTTTTGGATGAGGTTGGCGAGGTGTCGCCTGCTGTGCAGGTCAAATTGCTGCGGGTGCTGCAGGAACGGCAGTTTGAGCGGGTCGGCGGTACGCAGACCTTGGCGATGAATGGCCGCATCATCGCCGCCACCAACCGCGATCTCAACGCGGCGATCAAAGACGGCCTTTTTCGGGAGGATCTGTTTTACCGGCTCAATGTGTTTTCGATAGAGATGCCGCCGTTGCGGGCGCGCAAAGTGGATATCCCGGCCCTGGTCGAGGTCTGCTGCCGGCGCCAGGCCGAGCGTTTGCAGCGGTCGGTGTCGGGGTGTCAGACACACCCTCAATCATGACGGCCTATAACTGGCAGCAATTTTTCGCCGTTTTTTTTTTTTTTTTTTCTGCTTGGCTCAGTCGTCTTGCTGGCGCAGTAAATCGTCAGCTGTTGTCGTCGGGCCAATCTTGACGCCGATCGGGTTTTCGATCTGCTTGAAAAATTCTACATGCGCGTGGGCGAGCTGGCGGGTACGTTCACCGATCCAGACGAAATGGGCAGAGCAGTTGTAGCATTTGCCGGTAAACGAATCGATGCGCGACAATGCTTCCTCGTAGTTGAGCAGTAAAGCCTCGTGCGAGGTGAACAACTGGGTTTCGTGAAGCACTGGAGCATTCTGCGCGGTGATTCCGCAAACTTCCATGAATGCCAGTGCATCTTCTATGCGCTTCGACATTTTCAGGTAACGTTCCTTGCTGGGACTGGCGTCGACAAAGTCCAGGTTCCAGCGGTGCACCTGGTGCAAGTCGGCAAACCCTCCCTGCGCAAAGGCACGCAGCAGGTTGAGCGTCGAAGTGCTTTGATTGTAGGCCTGCAGCATACGTTCTGGATCGGGCACCCTCGCAGCCGGGTCGGTAGAGGCTGCGTTGATGATGTCACCCCGGAAACTCGGTAGTGTCACGCCATTGATTTCTTCGAAATCTGCTGAACGCGGTTTGGCGAATTGTCCCGCCATACGGGCGATCTTGGTGACAGGACGTCGACCGGCAAAAGTGAGCACAATTGCCATTTGCAGCAGTACCTTGAAGGTATCCCTTATTTTATTGGCACTGAACTCGGCAAATGATTCAGCGCAGTCGCCGCCCTGCAGCAAAAAACCATTGCCACTGCCGACGTTGGCGAGATTTTGTTTCAGGTCGCGAATTTCCTGCGCAAATACCAAAGGGGGTAAAGCGCGTAACTTGCTTTCCACGTCGCGCAAATGATCCTGATCCGGGTAGTCAGGCTGCTGCTCGATCGGAAATTTACGCCAGCTGGAAGGTATAGAACTACTGGTCATACTGGCATCCATAGGTGGGTATTTTGATTGCTCGCGAAAAACAGTGGAAAATGCCTGAAATACATGAAAAACGCCAGTAAAAACAAACAATTTTGCCGCTCCATGGCATTTTCGCAACATGCATGGCCAGAAAAACAGTGCTAGTATTGCTCGCCAGATTCCGGAATATCTGTAGATTCCGTAGAGTATATAACCAAATCAATTTCGAGAGAGTATTCAATGAAAAAATTGCTTATCGCTTCAACTTTGCTCGCGTTGTCGACACCCGTTGTTGCCGAGGACATAAAGGTTGGTGTCATTCTGGGCTTTACCGGGCCGATAGAATCGCTTACCCCCGGAATGGCTGCTGGCGCTGAACTGGCGCTGGCGGAAGCTTCAAAATCGGGTAATTTTCTCGATGGTCAAACGGTCGTCAGCGTACGCGGCGATTCTACCTGTATCGATGCTGCCGCGGCTTCTTCGGTTGCCGAGCGTCTAATCACTGCCGATGGTGTGGCGGCGATCATGGGCGCCGATTGTTCCGGGGTAACCACCGCCATAGCCAATAATGTCGCGGTACCGAACGGCGTGGTAATGGTGTCGCCTTCGGCAACATCTCCCGCCTTGTCGACGATTAACGACAAGGGGTTTTTCTATCGCACCGCGCCTTCCGATGCCCGCCAGGGCCAGGTTCTCGCTACCGTGCTACAAAGTCGTGGCATCGATGAGGTCGCCGTTACCTATACCAATAATGACTATGGTAAGGGACTCGCCGATTCCTTCAGCACGGCTTTCAAGGCGCTGGGTGGTAAAATTTCGATTAGCGCTGCGCACGAAGATGGCAAGGCCGATTACTCGGCGGAAGTAGGAGCATTGTCTGCTTCCGGTTCCAGGCATCTTGCTGTTTTCGGATATGTCGACCAGGGTGGTAAAGGTATTATCCAGGCATCTATCGACGCCGATGCGTTCGACAGTTTTGTCATGGCTGACGGCATGGTCGGTGATTCACTGCTTGCGGCTATCGGCTCGGACCTTGATGGTTCGATTGCCACTTTGCCGGGTGGTGCATCAGGTGCAGACGCCTTTATGGCCTATGCCAGGGCTAACGGCATTACCGGGGACGGACCTTTCGTGCCTGAGTCATATGATGCTGCCGCGTTGATCGTGCTGGCGATGCAGGCTGCCGGTTCTGCAGATCGCGCTGCACTGCAGTCGAAGATGATGATGGTTGCGAATGCCCCGGGAAAGAAAATCGGCCCGGGCGAACTCGATAAGGCTTTGAAGATCATCGCCGCCGGCGGCGATGTCGATTACCAGGGGGCTACCAATGTCGAATTCAGCGAGGTTGGTGAAGTTTTCGGCGCTTACAAGGAACTGGAAATCGGCAACGGTAAATGGAATACGATTAAAATCCATTAAGTTTGATTGTGCTGCAACAGAGCCTGGCCCGTGAACGCGCGCCAGGCTTTTTTAATGCTGTTTTTTGACGACTTCGGGCAGGATGCCGCCGGGACTGAAGCGCAGTACCAGCAGTAGCACCAGGCCCATGAAAAACAGGCGCATGTGCTGCGCATTTGCGATCAGGTGAATGCGAACTGCGTTATTATCGTCGAGCCATCCGGTCCCCACCTGCATCAACCAGACACCAACCGGTTCGGCCTCGACCCAGACCAGCCAGATCAGAAAGCCACCCAGCACCGAGCCCATGTTGTTGCCCGAACCACCCACGATAACCATGACCCAGATCAGAAATGTGTAACGTAGCGGCTGGTAAGAAGTCGGAGTGAACTGTCCATCGAGGGTGGTCAACATTGCCCCGGCTATGCCGATAACCGCCGAACCGATGACAAAAATTTCGAGATGGCGTCGGGTAACGTCCTTGCCCATGGCGCCGGCGGCAATTTCGTTGTCGCGAATTGCTCGCATCATGCGTCCCCAGGGGGAGTTCAATGCTTTCACGCTGAGTAGCAGGATGAAGATCAGGACCCCGGCAAACAAACCGGTATAACAGAGTTTTACGAAAATACTCGAGCCATCGATGACGACTTGCTTCAACGCCTGTTGCTGCTCGACTTCAGTCAGGCCAGCCAGCGAGCTACTATGCCACCAGCGCATCAGATCGATGAACCAGGTGCTGACCTGCAGGTTGATTTCGTAAGGTACCGGGCGCGCCAGGCCGGTTACATTTTTTACTCCACGCGTTAGCCAGTCTTCATTTTTCAAAACCGCGATGATGATTTCAGAGATTCCGAGCGTCGCTATGGCCAGGTAATCGGCGCGCAGGCCAAGCGCCACCTTGCCGATACACCAGGCGATCCCGGCGGCGACAAATCCGCCGATAACCCAGGAAAAAATTATCGGTAAACCCATACCCCCGAGAAACCCGGTCCTCGCTGGCTCGATCGATTCGATCGATGAAATAGCTGGATCGAGAAAGCTTCGTGTCAGCGCCAGGCCGATGATAATTACTATCGTCAACGCCAGCGTGCGCTGCCGACCCGGGACCAGCCTGCGATAACAGAAAAGCGCTGCGATGATGGTAGTCAGGAAACAAATCGTGGCGATCAGCAAACGTCCCCAGCTTGCGTTCCAGGCCTCGACGATTGGCGCCTGTGATACCAGTACCGCGCTCATGCCTCCTAACGCGGCAAAACCCATCACGCCGACATTGAGTAACCCGGCATAACCCCATTGCATGTTTACGCCAAGCGCCATCACCGCCGAGATCAGGCACAGGTTGAGAATACCCAGTGCCACGTTCCAGGACTGGGCAAAGCCGATTATCAGTAACAGGCATGCAATTGCGGCGAAGGCGAGCCAGGTTTTGCGGGAGTTACTCATAACAGCTTACCCCGCATTATGCCGGTAGGCCTGACCAGTAACACCAGAACCAGGATGACAAAGGACACCGCGAACTTGTAATCGGTAGAGAGTAGTTGCAGCAGTCCTTCCGGTTCCATGCTGACGGGCAACAGGTAGACAAAAACCTTTTTATAGGCATATGTCACTATAACTTCGGAAAAGGCGATGACATAGCCGCCGACGATCGCACCGATCGGATTACCGATACCGCCAACTATCGCCGCCGCAAACATGGGTAACAGTAATTGCAGGTACGTAAAGGGCTTAAAGCTTTTGTCGAGGCCGTATAAAGTGCCGGCAATCGTTGCCAGGATTGCGGTAATTATCCAGGTCACCAGCACGACTCTGTCAGGATCGACGCCCGAGAGTAGCGCCAGGTCTTCGTTGTCCGAATAGGCTCGCATTGCCTTGCCCATGCGGGTTTTTTGCAAAAACCAGAACAGCAGGGCAACCAGAATAATTGCAATTACGATGGTTAATCCCTGCGATACCTTGATGCTGAATCCTTCACTCAAACCGGTCATGGCTTTGAAATCACGCGCTCGTATGATGAAGCGCTCACCATCGAGAAAACGCTGGTCGTTGGGTCCGATGACGAAGCGCACGATGCCATTGGTCATGAACATCACTCCCATCGACGCGATCATCAAAGTTACCGGTACCGCCTTGTTGTGCCGATAGTGACGATATACGGCCTTATCGGTGACGATCAGTAACCCGATAGTCAGTACGATGCCAGCAGGTAATGCCAGCAGGGCAGTCGGTAGTGGACCCAG
>CAWCBX010000166.1:0-8162 GCA_963793595.1 uncultured Gammaproteobacteria bacterium
TAAATCATTGGCCATATTCAACGCGGTGATAACGGCAATGCGTTCGGAACCCATGATATTGCCGGTGTCGCGGATTTCACGCATTTTATGATCGAGGAACTTGGCGGATTCCAGCAGTGCCGATTGTTCTCCGGGTGGGCAGGCGACCTTGTATTCCTTGTCAAGAATGGAAATGTTGATTGGTTGAGCGTCTGTCATGAGCCTAGTTCGAGTGATCGCAAGCGTGAAATCATCGCCTCAACCCGGCTGCGCGCCATTTCGGTTTTTTCGATTAGTTGAGAGCGTTCGGTAACCAGCTTGTCTTTTTGCTGGCGCAAGCTGGAATTTTCGTTTTTCAGTGACCCTACAGTGTCGATGAGCTCGTCAATACGCTGCTCAAGCTGTTTGAGGTCGTCTTCGGTATATACGTTTTTATCGGAATCCATAGTGCAATCATCGGGCCTTATGCCGCGCAGGTCAACATGCAGTTGTTTTTTGCTGTTGGGCACGGGTGTTAGAATATGAAAATTATACAAAACTGCGAGTTTTCTACAATGCTGGATTTCGATATGGTACAGGCTGCGCTGGAACAGTTGGGTGCGACTGCAGATGCAGCTGAGTCGCATGGAACTATGAGTGCCTTGCTAATCGACAATGCTGGTTTTGCGGCCTGGCTGGGGCATACGCTGGACGAACTGCCCGATAAGGGAAATGTGCTGGCTGAGGAGCAGCTCGGCGTGCTCGAGCAACTCTTCGAACAAACCCGGGAACAGCTGGATGACGAAGATTTGAGTTTCGAATTGCTGTTACCCGATGATACCGATGATATTGGCGTGCGCTTGCTGGGTCTGGCCGGGTGGTGCCAGGGATTCCTGTATGGTTTCGGCGCTGTAGGTGCTGCCGGCAGAGATTCGCTGGACGATGAATCGCGCGAGTGTTTGTCAGACCTGCTCGAAATCAGTAAGCTCGGCCACGACGAAGAAACCAGCGATGAGAGTGAGCAGCAGTATGCTGAAATTGTCGAACATGTGCGCGTTGTAACGTTGTTGTTGAATGAATCATTGAATCCACCCAAGGCTGCGTCAAGCGTACATTAAATACAGCTGCAGTCACTCTCGCTGCTCCGCTAAACTGCGATAATTTACTGATTTCCAGGGATACGTTTCCCGGGCTGGTGAATACGGGATGGAAATAGGTAAACTGTCCCCGCACATATTTATGACAGAAAAGAAAAGGCATGCCAGTGGAGCCAAGGAAAGACCGTAGATTAAAGTTAAGAGTCAAAACATGAAATCAACCGAATTTAAACGCCGCCGTAGTCAGTTAATGAAGATGATGGGTAAGAATACGATTGCGATTCTGCCGTCTGCCTCTGAAATTATCCGCAATCGCGATGCCCATTTTCCTTTCCGCCAGGACAGCGATTTCCTCTACCTTACCGGGTTTGACGAACCCGACGCTGTGATGGTGTTGAAACCTGGCCGCAAACACGGCGAATACATCATGTTCTGTCGAGAGAAGGATCCCGAGCAGGAGACCTGGAACGGACGGCGCGCCGGCCAGGAAGGCGCTATCGAAAGCTATGGCGCGGACGACTCTTTCCCGATCGACGATATCGATGACATTCTGCCCGGCCTGCTCGAAGGCACCGATAGTATCTTCAATATCATGGGTCGCTATCCGGATTTTGACAAACAATTGATAGGCTGGGTAAGCCATATCAAGGAACAGTCGCGTTCGGGGCTGCATGTGCCTTCTGAATTCGTATCACTGGACTATTTACTGCATGACATGCGGCTCTACAAGAGCCGTGAAGAACTGCGCCTGATGCGCAAGGCTGCAGCGATCAACGTCCGCGCGCACAAACGTGCGATGAAACTATGCGCGCCGGGCCTGCACGAGTATCAAGTTGCGGCTGAATTCGATCACGAGTACCGCAACCATAACGCGCAGCATGCCTACCCGGCAATTGTCGGTGGGGGTGCCAATGGTTGCATCCTGCATTACACCGAAAATAACGATGAGTTGCATGATGGTGATTTGTTGTTGATTGACGCTGGCTGTGAAGTCGAAGGCTATGCCTCCGGATATCTCACGTACCTTTCCCGTCAACGGCAGTTACACGAATGCCCAGCGCGAGGTTTACGAGATCGTGCTTGCCGCGCACCAGGCGGCGGTGAAGAAGGTCTTGCCAGGCAACCACTGGAACGATCCTCACAATGCGGCAGTGCGTGTTATTACGCGGGGACTGGTAGAGCTCAAACTGCTTAAAGGCACGGTCGCCAAACTGATCAAGGAACAGGCTTACCGAAAATTTTACATGCATCGCACCGGCCATTGGCTTGGACTCGATGTCCACGATGTCGGCGATTACAAGGTGGGTGATCAATGGCGTTTGCTCGAGCCGGGCATGGTGATGACGATCGAACCCGGGATCTACATTCCAGCGCATAGCCGGGGGGTTCATCGCAAGTGGTGGAATATCGGAATTCGTATCGAGGACGATGTGCTGGTCACGCGCCAGGGTTGCGAGATTCTGACTGACGCATTGCCGCGCAAGATTGACGAAATCGAAGCCCTGATGGCGAGTTGAATGCGTGATATTGCAATCATCGGTGGCGGCCTGGTTGGCCTCTGTGCTGCGTTGGCATTGCAGCATTCGAAACGCAGCATAACGATAATCGAGGCAGGAAATCTCGAGCAGGTACCGGCCGGGGGATTGAATGCACGTTCGATCGCGCTTTCTGCGAGCAGCGTGCAAATTTTCAGGGCGCTTGGAATCTGGCCACAGATCGAAGCGCGGGCGGCGCCGATTAAAAATATCCATATTTCGTCGCGTGGGCGATGGGGTGTGACCCGGCTGCAGGCTGCAGACTACCAGCTCGATGCAATGGGTTATGTCATTGAAAATCAGGCTCTGGGGCGTTGCCTGCTGGATGCGGTCGAGGCGTCGGGTAATATTAAACTGCAGCAAAAAGCCGAGTTCGAATCGATTTCCCAGCATGCGACGGTCGACATCGGCTATCGTGAAAACGGACGTTTGCAACGGCTTGAAGCAAGGCTTGCGCTGATTGCCGATGGCGCGCATTCACCGGCTCGAGCCGCGCTCGGTATTGATCATCAAACCATCGACTATGGCCAGGCGGTCGTAATCAGTAACGTCGAAGTCAGTAAACCAAAAATCGATACCGCGTACGAACGTTTCACGCCGCATGGACCGTTGGCAATGCTGCCCCTGGGTGGCAAGCGTTATGCCTGTGTGTGGACGCTGACCCCGACACGGGCGGCACAGGCATGCGAGCAGAATGAGATTGAATTCGCTGCGGCTTTACAGGACTGCTTTGGTTTTCGCCTCGGTTTGATCGAAGCCGTCGGCAAACGTTTTTCGATTCCCATTCAGCGAACTCGCGCCGACGCGCTGCAACGCGGGTGTTGTCTATTGGTCGGAAACGCGGCCAATGCCCTGCATCCGGTTGCCGGGCAAAGTTTCAATCTGTCGCTGCGTGATATTGCCTGCCTTTATGAATTGCTCAGCGAGCAGTCGCTGGTGGATCTCGATGCTGGCGGGTTCGCTGCGCTTGCAGGCGAGTATGAAATGTTGCGTTTGCAGGAGCAACGCCAGGTGATTCGTTATGGCGACGGCCTGGTCACATTGTTTTCCAACGAGTTGCCGCTGTTCGATCATTTGCGCGCGGCCGGACTCAGCCTGCTCGACCTGGTACCGGCGCTGAAAGCCCAGGCCGCTTTGGCGGGCATGGGTATGACCTTCGGCGGCAATCGTCTGTTGCGAGGTCATTTGTGAGTTCTGCCAGTTTCGATGTCATAGTCGCAGGTGCCGGGATGGTCGGTGCCAGTACTGCATTGGCGATGGCTGGCAAAGGGTTTCGTGTTGCCATTATCGAGCCGGCCGCCCCGCGCGACAAGATCAATATTTCCGACGAGGTTTATGACCTGCGAGTGTCGGCGATTAGCCCGCGCTCACGCGGCGTCCTGCAACAGCTTGGGGTCTGGCAGCAGCTGGCCGATGAGCGTGTCTGCTATTACGAGCAGATGCATATCTGGCACCAGCATGGTCAGGCTAGCGTCGCCTTCGACGCTGTTGATCTGGCGCGCAGCAATCTCGGTGCGATCGTCGAGAATCGACTATTGCAGCAGACGCTTTACCAGGTCTGTGAGCGTGAATCACGGATAGAATGGTTCATGCCCGATCAGATCGAGACTTTACTCGAAAACAACGCCCGGGGGGTTGAGCTGCGGCTAAATTCCGGGCGTTGCCTCAGTGCGGGACTGTTGCTGGCTGCGGACGGGCGCAATTCACCCACGCGGACTCTGGCCGGGATCGATGTGCAGCATGGGCAGTACCGGCAGACGGCTATCGTCGCCAACGTCGAAACCGAGTACCCCCATCGCCATACAGCCTGGCAGCGTTTCCTGAGCACCGGACCTTTAGCGTTCTTGCCACTGGCTAACGGACAGAGCTCGATCGTCTGGTCCTGCGACGATGAGTTTGCGGCACAGCTTGACGTCGCTACTGATGACGAGTTTTGCGACGCACTCGGTAAAGCTTTCGAGTTTAAACTCGGCAGGGTCGGTTCCTGCAGCGCGCGCATGAGTTTTCCGCTCGGTTGGCATCACTGTCAACACTGGCTAAAAGACCGGGTGCTGCTGATCGGAGACGCGGCGCATAGCGTGCATCCGCTCGCCGGCCAGGGGGTTAACCTCGGCTTCAGCGATGTCGACGTACTCACGCAACTGGTTGGTGATCGGTCGGACTATATTCAGCATAAACAACTGCGCCGTTACGAACGCCAACGCAAAAGTGAAACCTGGGTGGCCGGCAACAGTTTCGGCGCGTTGAAATGGATCTATGGACTGGACCAGAAATGGGTTACCCGGTTGCGTGATATTGGCATGCGCGTAGTCGATGAAACCCCATGGTTTAAGCGAGCATTGTTGGAAAAGGCAATACAAAACATCACCTGAAGGAATTTGATTGATCATTTGAAGCGATCGACGAGAGCTGTGCCGAGGTTGGAATAGAGCAGTTCGTGGAAGGCATCGAAGTGGAACCGAGCAGCCTGGTCTGTAATTAGTGCTTTTATTCGAGCCTGACAGGCTCTATTCTCTGTGCTTTCCACGATTGGCGGGTATTACCCGTGCAGAGGTAAATCACCGATGGGAAACAAAACACCACTGTACCAGTGCCATCTCGATGCCGGTGCCAAAATTGTCGATTTTGCCGGCTGGGACATGCCGATTAACTATGGCTCGCAAATTACCGAGCACGAAGCGGTGCGTGCCGACGCGGGGATGTTCGACGTCTCGCATATGACCGTCGTTGATGTCAGCGGAGACGATGCCAAAGCCTACCTGCAGTACCTGCTCGCCAACGATGTAGCCAAACTGACTCTCACGGGCAAAGCGCTGTATAGCTGCATGCTCAATCCCCAGGGCGGAGTGATTGACGATCTGATTGTTTATTATCTGCGTGATAATTTTTATCGGGTGGTCATCAACTCTGCCACGCGTGAAAAGGACCTGGCCTGGCTCGAGCAGCAGGCGCAATCTTACCCGAATCTCAAGCTCAGGTTTCGTGGCGATGTCGCCTTGCTCGCGGTGCAGGGACCCAATGCAAGAGATAAGGCGATAAAACTGTTTGCCGACTATCAGCAGGAGACGCTGCGGCAGCTGGCTCGTTTTCAGGGCGCCGAGTTCGACGACTGCTTTGTCGCGCGCACCGGGTATACCGGCGAAGACGGCTTTGAAATCCTGATGCTGAGTGAGCAGATCGCGGATCTGTGGAATCGCCTGCTGGCGGCTGGCATCGCACCCTGCGGTCTTGGTGCCCGTGATACCCTGCGTCTCGAGGCGGGGATGAACCTCTACGGGGCCGACATGGACGAAACCACAAGCCCGCTCATTTCGGGTCTGGGCTGGACCCTGGCGATGAAGGATGAGCGCGATTTTATCGGCAAAGCGGCGCTGCAGGAGCAACTGGAGGCGGGTGTGCAGCAAAGTTTCGTCGGTCTGTTATTATTGGACAAGGGCGTCCTGCGCAATCATTTGCCGGTGATAACCGCGCAGGGCAACGGTGAAATCACCTCGGGAAGTTATTCACCGACGTTACAGCAATCGATAGCAATGGCGAGAGTTCCCGCCGGCTCTACCGGCCAGGTTGAAGTTGAGATTCGCAACAAGTTGTTGAAGGCGGAAATTGTTAAGCTTCCCTTTGTGCGCGAGGGGAAGTCCATGTTAACCGATGGGGGTAATAATAAATGAGTGAAGTGCCAATAGAACTGAAGTTTTTGTCTACGCATGAATGGGCCCTGGTGGAAGGCGATATTGCAACGATCGGAGTATCCGATCATGCCCAGGAACTGCTGGGCGATCTTGTCTATGTCGAATTACCCGAGCAGGGCAGCACGGTTGCCGCAGGTGACTCGGTTGGGGTCATCGAATCGGTCAAGGCCGCCTCCGATACCTATGCTCCGTTGTCAGGAGAAATTATCGAAGTCAACGATCAACTCGAGGATGCGCCGGAACAAATCAACAACGATCCCTATGGCGATGGCTGGATGTATAAGATTGCGCTGGAAGACCTGGAAGAAGTCGAGAATTTACTCGACGCAGAAGCTTACACCGATAGCATAGCCGAAGACGATTAGTCTGCTAGCTTGCGATAATAGCGCCGCGCGGCTGCAAGTGTGCCAGCGCGGCAGCCATTGAGTCTGGAGTGAGCATGGCGAAAAAGGGCAGCACGGGATTTTCCCGAATCATTAAAGCAACAGGATATTCCTGGCAGGGTCTGTGTGCGGCCTATCGCCACGAAGCTGCGTTTCGCCAGGAAATCTGGTTGTGTAGTGTGATGATTCCACTGGGCCTTTATCTCGGCGACAACGGTATCGAGAAAGCCTTGCTGGTGTCGAGCGTCATGCTGCTGCCGCTGGTTGAAATTCTGAACTCGGCCCTGGAGGCGGTGGTAGATCGCATCGGTGAAGAACGACACGAACTATCGGGTCGCGCCAAAGACATGGCATCCGCGGCAGTTGTGCTGGCGTTCGTGTTAACGGTTGTTGTCTGGGTCCTGGTATTGTTCTTTTAGGACTAGCCGTCATACCCCGGTTTGCAGGGTCTCCAGTAACGAGTCGAGATCGTGTACGGGTGGGCGGCAACTGAAGCCTTCGCAAATCCACGCGCTAATCGGCTTGTCACTAGACCTTTGGGCAATCTCTTGCGGTAAGTCTTTGGCGTCATAGGGAATAAAGTAAGCCATCTGGTCTGGTTTCAGCTGCGGCAGTACCTGCGTGCGCCACTGGGCGAGGATAGCCGGCTCGCCACGCAGGATAATTTGATACGGTGGTCTGTTCACCGCTTCGAGCAGGGCCACGAAGCTGGCCGCGTGGAATGGTGTCTGGTTGACATTGTCGGCCACCGATTGCAACGCTTTTTCTGCAGTTCGAGTATAAGCCTGGCGCCCGGTTAACAATCCCAGGCGGTGCAGGGCCAGAGCGGCGACCGCATTGCCGCTTGGCATCGCTTCATCTGGCCAGGATTTCGGTCGCTGGATTAATTTTTCGTGATCGCTGGCAGTAAAAAAGAAACCGCCATGGTCCTGATCGGCAAAGTAATCCAGCAATTGATCGGCCAGTTTGACGGCGAACGCCAGATCGATATCGCTCCATTCGTACTGCAGACAATCGAGAATCGCCTGTAGCAGATGCGCGTAATCGTCGAGATAAGCTGGCAGCTGCCTGTCGTCGGTGGCGCTCAATGCAAGTAATCTTTCATCTCGCCAGCATTCGTTTTTAAGCGCGCGTAGACATCGCTGCGCAATGTCGAAATAGTCCTGACGCATAAAGACTCTGGCCGCAGATGCCAGTCCGCGAATCACCAGTGCGTTCCAGCTGGTCAGTACCTTGTCATCGAGCCCAGGGCGGATGCGAGTTGCCCGCACCGCGAGTAGCTGTTCGCGCGTGTCTGTCTTTAACGCCGCATACTCCTGTTCGTCGAAATCAAACTTTTCGCGCACCTGTGGGGTATCGTAATAGCTGTGTAAATGCCATGCGCCCTCGAAATTAGCCGCCTGATCGAGCCCATACTGATAGGCGAATGCCGGGTAGGCTTCACTGCCGACGATTTGCTCGACTTCGACTGGCGTCCACAGGTAAAACTTGCCTTCGATA
>CAWCBX010000167.1:0-41715 GCA_963793595.1 uncultured Gammaproteobacteria bacterium
TTGTCGCTGTTCACAACTACGTATTGCTCCGCCCTGTTTAAGAATTTCCAGTGCCTCCGGCATATCACGGAATTCGATGCCGATTTCTTCGAGAATCGTATCGGCATTGTTTTCGATCAGCTGCAGGCCTTCCTCATCGAGCACTTCGAAAAATGGAATTTTACGCTTGATATAGGGTGCGCTCGCGGTCACGGTGGCCACACCGGCGCGGCGTGCGTCGCGTCCACCGCGTCCGCGTCGACCCCGGGAGGCCTGTTTTACTTCACTCATCGATAACTCCTGGTAACCCAGTCTAAAGAATGGCGGATTAAGCCGACAAGTATGGTTTTTGGCGGTTTTTCCAGCTGCCCTAAGCGCGACCCTGAACTATTTGCCCGCGCCATCCTGGATCTGGACCTGCCGAGCGATCGAAGTTGTGGATACAGGTAATTTCGCTAGAATGGTGCAAAAACCGGTAACAGACGAGAGGGTATAAGAAATTAACGACGAAACCAGGACCATTGGTATCCTGTTGATCGAAGGTTTTCCGTTGATACCATTCAGTTGCGTGGTCGACTCGATGCGGGCCGCTAATCGGCTATCTGAAAAAAGCCTGTTTGCCTGGGAATACTTCGCGGCTGACAACAATCCGGTTGCGGCCAGTTGCGGTATTACCGTGCCTACCAGGGCGCTGGCGGAAGCAAAAGGTCTTGATAGCCTGGTGATTGTCGCCCCTAACACGGCGCAACATTTTGATGATGCGAAAACGCTCAAACAACTCAGACTACTGGACAAGCAGCGAGTAAACCTCGGTTCAGCCAGTTCGGGCAGTTTTATTCTCGCCCGCGCCGGCTTGCTGGATGAATGCCGGTGCACGATTCACTGGGAGAATATACCTGTCTTGAAGGAGCTCTACCCGCAACTTGAAGTCGCGTTCACGCTTTACGAAATTGCCGACCGTCGTTTCACCTGTTCCGGGGGTACCGCTGCCCTGGATATGATGCTCAAGCTGATCGAGAATGAGTACGGGCGTCAGCTCGCCCAGCAGATCTCACAGCAGTTTCAGCACGATCGCATCCGCACCGAAATTGATTCGCAACAGATGGCTGACCGCATCGATCTGGCGATGAGTGCGCCGAAGTTAATTGATGTCATCAACCTGATGGAAAATAATATCGAAGTACCGCTGTCGCTACCGTCAATCGCAGAGAAATGTAAGCTGTCGTTGCGTCAGATAGAAAGGTTGTTTCATAAATATCGCGACGTAACGCCGAGCCAGTATTATCTGTCGTTGCGTTTGACGCATGCCAAGCAATTGTTGCTCAACACCAACCACAGCGTGATCGATATTTCGATTGCCACCGGTTTCGAAACCCAGTCGTATTTTACCGCCTGCTATCGAAAGTATTTCGGTAGTTCGCCGCGTAATCACCGTTCGCAAATAGCTACCGAAAGAAAAGCCTAGATGCGGCAACAATGAAGCAGTCCGTTGCAGTCCTTGGTGCCGGTATTGTCGGTATTTGCTGTGCACTCGAATTGCAGCGGCGCGGTTACCAGGTAACGTTGATCGATCGGCGCGGGCCGGGTGAAGAAACCTCGTCGGGAAACGCCGGCATACTCAGCTATAGCAATATCACCCCGATTGCCGATCCGGCCCTGCTGGGTCGCCTGCATCGATTGATACTCAATCGAGATGCCGACCTGCTAGTGCATTACCCGCACCTGTTGTCACTATTCCCCTGGCTGGTTCGTTTTTTAAGTAGATGCAGGCGTGAAATATTTTTGCGCGGTGGCGATGCCATGAGCGCATTAACCCGGGCATCGATCGAAATTCATAAGCAATGGATCGCCGAGGCCGATGCGCAACATTTACTCAACCAGGGTGGCGGCTTGAAGCTCTATCGCAACCGGCAGACCTTTCTGCGTGATCAACTGGAACGTGAGCTGCTGGAACGATGCGGCGTCAGGCATACTTTGCTGGACGCCGACCAGTTACACGATTACGAACCGGATTTGAAGCGTATCTTCGTGCAGGCGGTGTTGATCGATGAGTCGATATCGATTCGAAACCCGCAGAAGTTATGCAAGGCATATGCGCAGATGTTCGTCGAAGCTGGTGGCCTGGTGAGATGTGACGCTATCAAATCTTTGCAGCGAGCGAACGGAGCCTGGGAATTGAGCAGCGAACATGGATCCGAAATTGTCGACCGGGTGGTGGTTTGCATGGGGGCCTGGACGCCTGAATTAATCGGCCAACTGGGTTACTCGAATCCGCTTGCGATCGAGCGCGGCTATCACACCATTTTTGCGCCGCAGGCTGAAGCCGGCCTGTCAGGACCTGTCTTCGATGTCGATGCCAGTTACGTGATGTCGCCGATGGAGATGGGGCTGAGGGTAACCACCGGCTCCAATCTGGTCCACCACGAAACCGCGCCGGACCCGCGGCAGGTCGCGCGGGTGATACCGCGCGTGAGTGAAGCTTTTCCGGTCGGTAAAATCCTGCTGCACGAACCCTGGATGGGCCGACGCCCGACGGTACCCGATACCTTGCCGATCATCGGTCCGGCACCGCGTCACGAAAACCTGTGGCTGGCGTTTGCGCATTCGCACATGGGATTGACCCTGGGGCCGATCACAGGGCAGTTGATTGCGAACTTCATCAGCGCTGCCGAGCAGCCGTTTTCACCGGCTGCCTGCGATCCGGCACGCTATCTTTAACCGCTGCCAGGCAAATTTACTGGCTAAATTTACCGAGGCTTCTGATTGCACTGGAGCGGCCGAGCATCTGGCGAAAGCGCGCTATTTCATCGCGCTTAAACTCGGTAGCCTGCTCTAATGCCGACTGGAATCCATCCGATTTTAAAATGGAAACGTAGCGGTCGACGACACTGGTCGTCGATGCGTAGGGCGGCTCGCAGGCGCGGTTGTACTGGTTGCTCGCTTCCCGGGTGATTTCAGCTGCGGTCGGGGTATTATCGACAAGGTCGAAGGACATGTGCAGGCTGAATGCTGCACTGGTGATGCAGCGATGTGGCACGCCGGCGCGAACATAAAGTGCGTCACCCGGGCGCATCGTTACCTCCTGCATTACCGGTCCGAGCTGCTGATCATTTAATTCCTGGATGTCTATATAGCGTCGTTGCTGCGGCTGAAACAGCTGCCAGGTCTTCTTGCCGGCGAGTTGCACCACGAGCACGTCGTCCGCGTCGCAGTGACCCTCGTAGGCTTCACTATCCTGCTGTGAGAAAAAGACTTCGCTGTTCGACAGCACGCAGGGTAAGGATTCATCGAGCCTGGCGACGAATTCATTAATACCCGGCTCGAGGATATCGATACCTTCGAGCACGACTGCGGCACCCTTGTTGATGGCATTGCCTAAAACTTCCTTGTCCATGAAATGTAATTTCCTGGCCTGCACGGTTTTGTAGAAGCAGGTCTTCTCCAGTTCGACCCGATTACCATCGAGTTTTACGTGTACCCATTCGGGCTGTAGCAACGGATTGTTGAGGTGACGCTGCAGGTCGGCCATTTTAAAAAAACTGGGATTGTTGATGATTCCCGCGGCATAGGTGAAAGCTTCAGGCAGGTTTTGCCGTTGCTTGTGGTAAAAATCGAGTAGTGCCTGTAGCTCTTTATGTAGTTTTTGTTTCATATCAGAAATCTCATAGATTAGCGGTCTATATTCAGGTGCCTGTTACTGATAGCAGTCGGGTCAACGGGCTTCGCTAGGGCTGGAAATGGAAGCTGGCGTGCTCGGGTGCCAGGGGGGTATTACCCAGAATAAAATCGGCGGCACGCGCGGCGATCATTTGCGTCGGCGCGTTGAGGTTGCCACTGACGATTTCGGGCATGACCGAGGCATCGACCACGCGTAGCCCTTCAATGCCATGTACTTTCATTTGCGCGTCGACCACCGAGTCGTCATCATTGCCCATGCGGCAGGTGCAGCTGGGATGATAGTCGGTGGATGCAGTCTGGCGAATCCAGTTTTCTACTTCGCTATCGGACTTGATTTCCGGTACCGGGTCGGTGCGCTCACCGCGAAACGCGATAAACGCGGGTTGCATGACCAGTTCGTTGATTTTTCTGTAACCCTCGAGTAGCTCCTGTAAATCATGAGCTTCGCTCAGGTAATTGAAATGCGCGGCGGGCTTGTCGAGCGGGTTGGCCGAGTTGAGTGCGATATGCCCCTTGCTTGCCGGCCTGAGTTGATCGACCTGTAGTGTAAACCCTTGCGACAGAATAATTTTGCTGCCCTGGTATTTAGCCGAAACTGGCGCGAAGTGATACTGCAGGTTGGGGTAGTCCACGCTTTCATTGCCACGGATCAAACCCCCGGCTTCCCAGATATTCGAAGCACCGAATCCAGTTTTGGAGGTCAGCCAGCGCATACCTATCTTGAGCTTGTTCCAGGGTCGATCAACCCGATGGTAGGTGATTGACTGGGTGCATCTCCAGGCACAATGAATCTTCAAATGGTCCTGCAGGTTCTGCCCGACTGCAGGCAGTTCGTGCCGTACCGGGATGCCATGCTTGTCGAGCTCGGCGGCTGGACCGATACCGGATAGCATCAACACCTGGGGTGATTTGATTGCGCCACAGGAGACAATGACTTCACGGCTGGCGCGAATCACCTGGATTTTCCCCTTATGCTGGAATTTGACCCCGATCGCGCGCTTGTTATCGAGCAGTACCTGCTCCACCAGCGCATGGGTCACCAGGTCGAGATTAGGACGTGATAGTGCCGGTTTCAAATGTGCCACCGCGGCGCTGCAGCGGCGTCCATCGCGGATCGTGCTGTCGAAACGGGCGAGACCCTCGGGTTTGTAGCCGTTGAGGTCGTCCGAGCGGCCCTGTCCCGAGGTTTCGCCTGCGGTCAGAAATGCATCGAACATGGGATTAACAAGTTTCGCTTTGGCCACGCCCAGTGGTCCGCTGCCGCCACGCCATTCATTCTCGCCACGCTCGGAAGTTTCGCCGCTCCTGAAATAGGGCAGGCAGTCGGCGTAACTCCAGCCCTTGAGTCCGAGTTTATCGTTCCAGCGGTCGTAATCCTTCGGATGGCCGCGCATGTACACCATCGCGTTAATCGATGATGAACCACCGACCACCTTGCCGCGCGGCAGCTCGATATTGCGCTGCTCCAGTTCGGCTTCGGCTTCGGATTCATAGTTCCAGTTGATGCTCGGGTCCTTGTAAACGCTATGCACCCCGGCGGGGATGTGAATTAGCAGTTTCTTGTCCATCGGACCGGCTTCGACAATCAATACCGAATGTTCGCCACTTTCACTCAGGCGGTTGGCGAGCACGCATCCAGCCGAACCGGCGCCGAGGATGATGTAGTCGTATTCGTTGTTCATGCGCGGAGCATCGCAACTGACTTTTTAAAGGTCAAGCGCTAATCATCGAAATCACTTGGACGCTCAACGGCTTGGCATATGATCGCCGCAAATAAAACAGCATTGGGACCAGATGACCAGGGTTTTCGATTTCGATCAGGTAATTGATCGCAGCAATAGTAATAGCGCCAAGTGGGAGAAGTACCGCAACCGCGATATTTTACCGATGTGGGTCGCGGACAGCGATTTTGCCGTTGCCCCCGAGATTCAGCGGGCGATGCACCAGCGCGTCGATCATCCCGTGTTCGGCTACACGCAGACGCCGGAGCACCTGGTCGAGTTGATCGTCGCGCGCATGCTGCGCTTGTACCAATGGAGTATCGACCCCGACTGGTTTGTGCCCTTACCCGGTATCGTCGGATCGCTTTACCTTGCCTGTCGCGCCACCGGCAAGCCGGGAGATGCAGTTTACCTGCCGCAAATAATTTATCCTCCGTTTGCGAAAGCACCGGGCTTTCACGGGATGGTTAACCAGCCGATTCCGATGTGTGTTCGCGATGGACGCATGATTATCGATATGGACTGGCTCGAACAGCAACCCACCCGGCCCGGACAAGTGTTGCTGTTCTGTAATCCACAAAATCCGGGTGGCACAGTTTATCGCGAGCACGAGTTGCAGCGGCTGGCTGATATCGTCGAGCAACAGGATATGGTCCTGGCGTCAGATGAAATCCATTGCGATTTAATCCTCGGCAAGGATAAGTCGCATATCCCGATCGCGTCGCTGAATCCGCAGATCGAGCAACGCAGTATTACCCTGATGGCGCCGAGCAAGACTTTTAACCTCGCCGGGCTTGGCTGCGCTTTCGCGATTGTTCCCAACGCCGGTTTACGTAGCGGGATGAAAACCAATCCGTATATCGTTCCGCATATAAACCTGATGGGCCTATGCCGCTGCCGAGGCGGCCTACGAGTTCGGTGATGAATGGAATCGCCAGCAATGCGCCTACCTAACCGCCAACCGGGATTACCTGGTCGATGAAATTAATCGTATTCCGGGATTGCGGCTGGGGCCGATTGAAGCAACCTACCTGGCATGGATCGATGTTTCCGCGCTAGGGCTCAAAAATCCGCCAAAATTCTTTGAAGACGCGGGTCTGGGTATGTCTCCGGGAAGAGATTTCGGCGACCCGGATTATATGCGCCTCAATTTCGGCTGCCCGCGCAGCCGTGTTGAGCAGGCAGTGCAGCGGATCCGCAAGGCTGTCGAAAACCTCGACCAGGTTTCTTAGCCTGATTAGAACGACATTTTGCCATGTCGTTATTTTCTTTTGTTTAGTCGTTCTAGTTCAGCGTGGCCGTGAACTATTTCAGATATTCTTTTTCGACTGAAAAACTCGGGCGCCGTATTTGCGGCTACCTGGTTTAAACAACGATAAACACGGCAGGTCAAACAATGGCAATTCCTTCACATGTGAAATATCTGATCATCGGCGCGGGCATCCACGGTCTCAGCACCGCCTATCACCTGGCGCAGCAGTTAAAAGCCCAGGGCAAGGGCGATGGCAAGGATATACTGGTCGTCGACAAGAGCGGAATTGCCGCGGGTGCGTCGGGCATTGCCTGCGGGGTTGTACGCAATAATTACTTCCAGCCGGCGATGCGCGAGTTGATGGCGCATAGCGTCAGCGTCTGGGAGACCGACCCGGAAGGTTACAGTTATCACCCGGTTGGATACATGCAGATCAGCCCGGAAAGCATGCATGCCGATGTGGCTACTATCGCGCAGCAACAAAAGGATATCGGCTACGAATCAACCTTTATCGAAGGTGAAAAGGAATCCTCGGATTACATGAAGACCCTGTTTCATGACTGGCAGGCGACCGGAATTACCTCGGTGCTGCACGAAAAGCGCGGCGGCTACGCCAACAATACCAAGGCGATTTACGCGCTTGCGACCAGGGCCGAGAACGAAGGTGTGCGCATCCTGACCGGTTGTACCGTGACTGGATTCAAGAGTGACTCAGCCGGTGGCGCAATCCAGGCCGTCGAAACCGACAAGGGTGAAATCGGTTGCGACCAGGTTGTGATCGGCGCCGGCCCCTGGGCCAAGACTGTCTGGGACATGCTCGAACTGCCGAAAACCATCAGCATCAAGGGTGCGGACGGTCAGATGCACAGCAATATACCGATGTGGATTTACTGGTCGCTGCAGGAAGGCACCCTCGGTGTCGATCCCGAATTGCAGAAAACCAACGATGGTCAATTTCCCCCGGTTATCCATGTCGACAGCAACGAGCCACTTTACTCGACTTACGATGGCAGCCTGATTACCGATCAGATGTGGGGCATTTACTACAAGCCCGATTTCCACTTCGGTGGTATCCAGGGCGGTGCCGCACCCTATGCGATCGATACCGATCCCGACGATGTCGCGGTCGATCCCTACGGTGTCGATTCGCCTGATTTCGTGGTCGGTGAAGATTTCGCTCACATGTGGGTCTCGGCGCTGGCGCATTGCCAGAAGCGTTTCGAGGGCCAGTTCGAACACTACAAGAATGAACCTTCCGGCGGCATTGGTTCGTTTACCCCGGACAGTTTCCCGGTGTTCGACGTATTCCGTGAAAACTGCTACCTGATTGCCGATTCGAATCACGGCTACAAGATGCTGGGCGTTGGTAAACTGGTGGCCGAAGAGCTGTGCGGCCAGACCAGTTCGCTGCTCGAGCCCTTCCGCTTCTCGCGTTATGAGCAGGGCAAGTTGCATCCGGTTTCGAGTAGCCCGTTTCCCTGGAGCTGACAATGGGGCTACCGTGTGATTCACACGGTAGCCCCATTGTCATCCCGGAATTCGCGTAGCGAATTCCGGGATCTCCCAACGAATTCACGATGTGGTTCATTGATTCAACATTGGTCAGAGAACAAATCCTCCGTTACTGGCCTGCGTCTCGGCGCAGGCATTTTTTTATCTTTGAATTGACGTAACTGTTATATACGGGGACAGTTTACCTAATTCGAGCAGGCAGATTAATGAGATGTCCGCTCCGGGGCTATCTAAGTCTCGGCCTGGTGAATGGTCAGCTGCGTAAACGGAATAACCCAGCCTTCCTGATTGCAGATGCTCACGCAGGTTTGCTGGATCAGGCGTCCTATCTTGAAGTAAGAGGCTGCGCTCTCGCCGCCCATAGTGGCGTAGATCAGGTAGTCCAGTGAACTGGTATTCGCTTGCTTGAAATCTACTATCAGATCTTTCAGATCTTTGCCAAATTCGGCCTGTTCAAAGGCTGCGTTGAGGCCTGATCTGAAACGCTCGGGCACCTGGTCGAGAGAAATTTCCTGATGCTGATAGTCGATCCCGAAAACGACGATAACACCGAATCCCTCGCGCGAAAGATTACGCACATTGAGTTGTAAAAAGTCCGCGGCACTATATTGCACTATGCTGCCAAGCACTTTTAGTCGCACCAGTTCGACGGTCTGCTGGAGAACCTGACCGAAAACGCCGTCAGGCAGCAACACGTAATCGCCGGCATGACAGGGAAACCAGGCTTCGTAGCTGTGGGCGCGCGATGTCAGTTGAGCAAGTGCTGACAGTGGCAGGCGGATGGCGCCCTCCAGTTCGGGATTGCGCAACTCCGAGTACATATTAAGAGCAGCGATACGAAAAGGGAGTCCGTTGTAAATTACTCGTTCTCCCGCGCGCGCGGCACCGACGTTAAGCAGAAGACGCGCCTCCCGGATGTAGCCCGGCAGGAGGCGCCAGGCACCGAGGGCGAGCATGACCAGAATGATGATAGACAAGGATAACAGCAGCAAATCGCCGCGGAGATAGAACACCGACAGCACTGCCAGGGATACCAGTATCATCGTCATCAGGTGGTAGCCGTAAAGGACCAGGCGGATTCTCGCTGCGTGAACCGTATCCTGCGCGGGGCCCCTCCAGGCCTTGATCATTCGTCGCAGCGCATACATCAAAAACCACAGGGCAATGCCGGTAAGTAGCGCCAGCAGCAAAGTCAGTCCACGCCCCTGGATAAACTCGCGCAGGGCACCACCTACGGTCTCAAAGACATCGAATTCTTCTGTCTCGAGATTGTTCAACTCGTAGCGGGAGATTTCGAGCGAGCGTTGAATATCCATGCTGCGTTCGTGCCAGGAGGCAGCGACTTCATCCAGTCCGGCGGCGACCACCGATGGCATCTCATATTGTTTGAACAGGGTAATGGACTCGATTGCTTTCCCGGATACTTCGAGTTGTTGTTCGTACAGCCTGATTTCTCTGCGTAGTTCTTCAATCTTGCGAGGCTTATCGGTCGCTCCCTTCAAACTGTCGAGAATCGGCCGGGCGATCTGCATCAGTTCGTCACGCCAGGCTAGTTTCTGCTCCTCGGCATCTGCCAGATTTCGTAAATTGGCGCCGCTGACTGCAATATTCTCGAAAGATTCCGTGAGTGTGCCGATGGTTTCGCGAACAGTGTCAATCTGTTCATTGATCTTCGCTTTTTCAGTTTCATCGGCGGCTGCCCGTTGCTCGACCAAACTCCTGACCCGCTCACGTTTTTCCTCTAGCGCTTCCTTTATCGCCAGCAGCCTGCGTATTGCCTCAGCACGCTGGGCCTGGGCTATTTGCGAGGATTCTGCTACCCCGTCGGCAGAATCTGTCACCGCTGTGTTCGTCTGCGCCACGGCCATCGTCATGACCAGAAAGGCAGCTGAAATAATTGCTACTACCTGCGCGATAGTTTTTCTACTCATGAATATGTCTCGCCATTGGTTATGCGGTACTCGCACAAGCATGTTATCGAATTACCGGAGATCTTTACACGTCGGCGCCTCACAGCAAACAAACCTGATTTGCGGGTAAGTGCAACTCACCACCCTCAACGGACCCTCGCTGATTATATTTAATTCGATTATGTCGAAGTAATTTGCTTCGATACGAGGTTTTCTAGGGCAGCTTTCCTGTGATTGGTAGTTCCGGGGTTCGACCCATCATTGCCGGCGCCTACGAAGTCTGTGTCTTTGTTGTACCCGCGTTGACCATGATCAGCATCCGCAGCACCATGTAGGTTGCGACCGCTGCTGCCAGGTGTTTGAGGCTGTGGCCGCTGACCAGGTGACCGGTCAACTCGAAGATACCCCGGTCGAAGAACTCCAGCACCTTGGAGAGCCCGTACCAGGCGATGGTCCAGCCGAGATACCGACCGATGGTGTAGTGGTGGTCGGGGAATGCCCAGATGATGACGGGCAGCGCGAGCATCGGGTAGAACTGTACCAGCCCGTAGAAACGCAGGTCGCCGCGACCCAGCGACTCCGTCCAGTCCCAGTAAAACAGGCTCGCGAGGCCGAGCACGAGCAGTACGGCGAGGAGCCAGCCATTACCGGCGCGGGCGTTGATCCGGTCGGCCACCACCGCGGCGCTGATTGCCATGAAGGCGATGGACATGGGTAAACGGTCCCATAGCAGGGTGGCGTTGGAAGGTGCCCAGTGGTAGTAGCCCGAGCCGACGCTGACCAGGGTAACGCCAACGAAAAAAATCAGGTATGGCCGTGAGTTAGCAGAGCTGCGAAACAGTTCCCTGTGGCGAAAGATCAGGACAACCAGTGCAATTACCCCGACTACGAGGAAGCCTATGTTGGAGGTAACGTCGCCGAAATTGGGGATGCCGAGCCAGCCGCGTTTATCGGCAAAATCATGATAGGCGAGGTCCTGTGGGATCGGATCGACGAACAGGACAATCCCGAAGCTCACCACCAGCAGAGCGAGCAATAACTGGATGCGTCGTGCCTGGGACATCATGGTTTCTGAGACAGCAACGGCTGCTCAACCAGCGAGGTTCGAAGTGATCTGCGGCAGATGCTGCTCGACCTCGCTGCCGATGAGTTTGTTGCAGGAGCGGTCATCGATAGCGACCCTGCGCGCCCGTCGAGACTGATTGAAATAGAGGGAATATGAACACCTTTCATAACCGTAAGCATGGAATATGTTAACACCTTTTTGCCCAGGTTAAACCAGTAATCCGCAGTCCCCGGGATGAATGCGGCATTGATATGGATCGGCAGTTCTTCGGCGCAAAGACGGGCAAGGAGTTTAAAACTCAAGTGAGAACGAGTGGTTGTTGCTGCGATTTCAAAGCAGGTCAGGCGAAGTACGCGCGGGTACGGTTGGCTAGTGACACCAGCGAAAGCATCACGGGCACCTCAACCAGTACACCGACGACGGTGGCCAGCGCGGCTCCTGAATTCAAACCAAACAGGCTGATGGCGACGGCCACCGCAAGTTCGAAAAAGTTAGAAGTGCCAATTAAAGCTGCCGGCGCGGCGGTGTTGAACGGAACCCGCCACAGATAAGCCCAGCCGTAGGCGATGGCAAAAATCCCGTAACTTTGAATCATCAATGGAATTGCAATCAGCGCGATCACCATCGGTTTGTCGATGATGGTTTGCGCCTGGAAACCGAACAGCAAAATTACCGTTGCCAGCAGTCCCATGACCGAAAAGGGTTTGATTTTTGCGGTGAAACTGTCGATGCGTGCGTGATTGCCGGAGCCGTCCAGCAGTTTACGCGTGGCGTAACCTGCCGCCAGGGGAATAACGACATAGAGCACGACCGACAATAACAGTGTTTCCCAGGGCACCACGATATCGGTAACCCCGAGCAGCAAGGCCGCGATCGGTGCAAACGCGAATACCATGATGATGTCATTGATGGAAACCTGCACCAGCGTATAGTTCGCATCGCCACGCACCAGCTGGCTCCAGACGAAGACCATCGCGGTGCAGGGCGCAACCCCCAGTAGGATCATACCGGCGATATATTCCCTGGCCGTTTGCGGGTCGATAAGTCCGGCAAAGATATGCTCGAAGAACAGGATGCCGAGTGCGGCCATGGTGAAGGGTTTTATCAACCAGTTGACCACCAGTGTAATGCACAGGCCCTTGGGTTTTTTGCCGACATCTTTCAGCGATGCGAAATCGACGTTTACCATCATCGGGTAAATCATGATCCAGATGAGTACCGCCACCACGAGGTTGACGCTGGCATACTCGATGCTGGCAACGAGCTGAAAAATGCCGGGCTGCAGAACGCCAAGTACCACGCCGGTGAGGATGCACAGCGCCACCCAGACCGACAGGTAACGCTCGAAAACCCCCATCGGCGAGGTCGAATCAGAAGACATGCTGGTTTCTGTCATTGGTTTAGCAACAGCCGGAATCGGCAGGCGCCTTTTGCCTGGGGGTGCAACAGGCCGAGTCCTGCGCCGCCGTTGCGATGAAATCGCTGCCATAAACCGGGCTTTCGCCCCGGGTCAGGAAAGTTTCCCAGGCGATGCCTTGCGGATCGAAAATCCAGCTCTTTTCGGAATTGGCATAGCAGCAGGTCGTTTCGCCCTCTTCGATGACCGGCGCAGCGGCGCTCTGCAGACGCGCATAGACCTCGCCGAGCTCGGCTTCGTTCTCGACCTGTATGCCCAGATGATCGATACCCTTGCGCTGGCCGCGCGTGGTGATTGCGAAATTGACGCGCGGGTCGTCCAGCATCCATTTGGCGTAGTCTTCCTTTTGCACTGTGGGCTCGCTAGCGAACAGTGAGGTATAGAATCCGATCGAGGTGTCGAGGTCACTGACTGCAACGTTGACGTGTAGTCTTTTCATTGGTTATCTCCGCTTGAGGTATTAACAGCGCAGCAACCCGACAAAACACTGTCGAGTACCGGTGCGCATAGTTCGGGACGTCCGCGGCAGCAATCTTCCATCAGGAAGGCAAGCAGGTCGCGGGTACCGACGAAATCGATACTGTAGATAATCGAACGACCTTCGCGGCGTGAGTCGATAAGCCCGGCGTTGACCAGGATCGAAAGATGCGAGGACATCGTGTTGTGAGGAATATGCAGCGCGCGAGCGATTTCGCCCGCCGCCATGCCTTCGGCGCCGCTGCGTACGAGCAAGCGGAAAGCTTCGAGTCGTGATGCCTGCGCAAGGGCGCCAAGCGCCTTTACCGTGATCGATACGTCCATATGTCGACGATAATCGACACAATGTATTAGGTCAATACAAACTTACAAAAGTTGGGGTCAGGTCTAACATTCCAACATAACCCATTTCCAGAATCCTCCGCTGCAAGTGCCTGCACTCGAAAGTGGCTGATCCAGGAAGCCCGGGTCGCACATTTCACTGTCTGCTATGGAGAAACAAGTAAAAGCCTGCAGTATGCACTAGCTGAGAACCGGTGAAACTTTTCTGGTACTCTCGACAGGAATTCGGCAGGAGGACTTGCATGGCACCAGGAATCGAACGTATAAAAAGCACAGCATCACCCAAACTTCTTTGCGAGTTGTTGGAACGGGACGGGGCCGTCATCGTGGAAGGTATTCTTAACCCTGAGCAATTGGCCGGCCTTAATGCCGAACTGGATCAGTTTGTTGCACAAGTTGACCCAGGTCTGCGTAACCCCTCAACGCAAGAGATGATCGATTTCTATGGCCTTTCGACCATTCGGATTGATGGTTTGCCAGCGAAATCGGCGACCTTTCTCGATGTGATGCTATTGCCACAGTTATGTGAAACTGCGGACCATTTTTTATTACCCAACTGTGTAGACTACCTGTTAAACACCGGGCAATTGATTCAAATCGGTCCCGGAGAGTCTCCCCAGGAGTTGCACCGCGACGAGTCAGCCTGGGACGAGCAGACAGGCGTGCTGCCCTGGCCAAGACCGCCGTTGCAAATCGAGGCAATGTTTTCACTTACAGATTTTACCGCTGCCAATGGCGCAACTCAGGTGGTGCCGGGAAGCCACCAATGGCCTCTGGATCGTAAAGCCAAACCTGGAGAAATTGCCCGGGCAGAAATGAAAGCCGGGTCAGCCCTGTTCTACCTGGGAACAGCCATACATGGTGGCGGGGCAAACGAAACAACTGATCAGCATCGACGAGGCATGTTTCTTGGTTATGTAGTTGGCTGGCTTCGTACTGAAGAGAATACTTTCTTGACAGTTCCTATTGAAAAAGTCCGCTCGATGCCGGTGCGTATTCAGGAATTGCTAGGCTACAAAGCGCATGGCGCTATCGGTGTTGTTGATGTTGGCAGCCCGATGGTACTGCTGAATTAACTGGCAAACTAACAGCGCATGAATTCACAGGGTGGAAGAATCAAGGTGTAGCGGTGTGACTAAAGCTCCGTTAACATGTGCACAGAATCAATCCAGGACACGGGTATAGTTTCCGTACTTATAAGGATCTACTGGATTGCTGTTTTCTTAGATAATTATTCACCAGGGACTACGAAATGAAGTATACGATCGCACTTATAGCGCTAATCTCGATGCTGGTTTCAGGGACAGCCTCGGCAGGAGATCTCTCCACACTTGAACAGATAAAAAAGAACGAGGAAATACGCATTGGATATCGTGAAGCTGAACCCCCGATGTCCTTTTTGAATAAAGACAAACAACCGGTCGGGTATTCCATCGAACTCTGCTTACGCATAGTGAATGAAGTCAAAAGCATGCTGCAAAACCCCAATATTGCTACCAGGTATGTACCCATCACTGCCTCTAACCGCTTTGAGGCTCTGAGAAATAATTCGATCGATATACTTTGCGGGGCCACGACCAAGACGCTTTCACGCTCAGAGTTAGTCGATTTCACGCAGCTCACTTTCATTACAGGGGCTGCTTTACTCAGCCTTAAATCTACCGAAGTAAAAGGAATTGCAGATCTTAAGGGCAAGAAGGTTGCGGTCGTGAAAGACACTACCACGATGGACATCCTGAGAAAGACCCTGCGGAAAAAGGCGAACGATGCAACAATCGTCCCGGTAGATTCTGCTTCTGCGGGCATGGATTTAGTCATCAAAGGCGAAGTGGCGGCCTTTTCGGCTGATCAGATTGTATTGATAGGTCTTGTTGTTACCCATATGGATCCGAAGCAATTCGCAGTTACTGACGAGGTTTTTTCATTTGAACCTTTCGCTCTCGCGGTTAGACGAAACGACGCTGATTTTCGACTCACGGCTGATCGTGTATTGTCACGGCTAAGTCGAAGTGGTGATATTAAAAATGTTTATAAGCAATGGTTTGGCAAGTACATTACTGAAGTCCCTGATCTGCTTGAAGCAATGTATATCCTGAATACAACTCCTGAATAAATGGATGGCAATCCAGCAAAGGAATAATAAGTCGGCCGGCTTTTCGGGATAGCAGGATATGGACCAGTCTTTCGATTACATTATCATCGGCGCGGGATCCGCGGGCTGCGTACTGGCGAATCGCCTTAGCGAAGATCCGGATACCACGGTCGCATTGCTCGAATTCGGCGGCAGCGATAACAGCATCTTTATCCAGATGCCGACCGCGCTATCGATTCCGATGAACATGAAAAAGTATAACTGGTTCTACGAGTCGGAGCCCGAACCCTATCTCGATAACCGGCGCATGCATTGCCCCCGCGGCAAGGTGCTTGGCGGTTCGTCCTCTATCAACGGCATGGTCTACGTGCGCGGGCATGCCATGGATTTCGAAGCATGGGAAGCGCAGGGAGCGAAGGACTGGGGCTACCGTCATTGCCTGCCCTATTTCAAAAAGGCTGATCAGTGGGCTTTTGGCAGCGACGAGTATCGATCCCAGGACGGACCGCTGGCGGTTAATAACGGTAATAATATGCGCAACCCCCTGTACCGCGCCTTTATCGCAGCGGGCCAGGAAGCCGGTTACATGAAGACCGACGATTACAATGGCCGCCAACAGGAAGGATTTGGGCCAATGCATATGACGGTCAAGAATGGCGTGCGCTGGTCTACCGCCAATGCTTATTTGAAGCCGGCCTTGCAACGGCCTAACCTGAAAGTGATTACCGGTGCTCTGAGTCAGCGCATTCTGCTCGATGGCAAGCGCGCCAACGGAGTCGAATTCACCCGTGATGGGAGTAAGCAAAGCCTGAGTGCGCGCCGCGAAGTTATTCTGAGCGCTGGTCCAATCGCGTCGCCTCACTTGTTACAGCTTTCAGGTATTGGTCCGGGTGCGGTACTGCAGCAGGCGGGAATCGAAGTGGTGCATGACTTGCCGGGGGTTGGGGAAAACCTGCAGGACCACCTCGAGTTTTATTTCCAGTTCCGCTGCAAGCAACCGATTACCCTCAATGCCGAACTGAACCCGTGGCGTAAATTTTTGATCGGCAGCCGCTGGTTACTGAGTAAATCCGGTCTGGGTGCGACCAACCATTTTGAATCCTGCGCCTTCATCCGTTCCAAACCGGGCATAAAGTGGCCCGATATCCAGTATCACTTCCTGCCCGGGGCGATGCGTTACGACGGCAACGCCGCCTTCGACGGGCATGGCTTCCAGGTACATGTCGGCCATAACAAGCCTTTCAGTCGAGGCACGGTCAGGGTGCGCACACCGAGCGTGCAGGACAAGCCGGAAATCATTTTCAATTACCTGCAGGCCGAGGAGGATATCGAAGCCTATCGGGCCTGCGTCAGGCTGACGCGTGAGATCATCGGGCAGCCGGCGATGGACGCTTATCGAGGCCCCGAGATCCAGCCGGGCGAAGCGGTGCAGACCGACGCCGAGATCGACGCCTTCGTGCGCTCCGCGGTCGAATCGGCTTACCATCCGTCCTGTGCCTGCCGCATGGGTGAAGACGATATGGCGGTAGTTGATTCCACGACCCGGGTGCGCGGTATCGAGGCGTTGCGCGTGGTCGATTCGTCGATCTTCCCGACCATCACCAATGGCAATCTGAATTCACCCACCATCATGCTGGCCGAGCGCGCCGCGGACATCATCAAGGGCAAGGGTATGCTCGAGCCCTCCGACGCGGCAGTCGGTCTCGGCCAGGACTGGGAAACCCTGCAACGCTCCACCACCATCTAAATCTTTCCCACCGTCTCCCAACCGCTCAATTACTCCAGATCGGCAACTGATAGCAGGCCCACTAGCTTGCTAAGGCCACCTCGGGAGTAAGCACGCAAAAGGCGCTCCCAAACGGCAAAAAGCGCCGTTTGGCACATATATGTACACCTCCCATATAGCAAGTCTTTTTCACACCTCTCTCAAGCATTCGGGTAACAGAGATTAAACTGCATACGTATATCCGGCCTTTCGTGATGAGCATGATTGTGCTCTGGCCCTAATGGGAACCGCGCCCTTGCCGCTTATCATCCCTACGGGATTGATGTCCCGTGTGCCAAATCAGCATTCACAAGGGCCGGTTTAACCTGTTAATCCATTTGCCTGTTATCGTGTTTTCAGGTGGGTCTCCTTTTACTGGATGCTAGTTTGCTCGGTACTCGGTCTGATGGTAAGACATGGCCCAGATAATCCGGGCTAGTTTGTTGGCCACCGCGATAGCCGCCTTGTGTTTACCCCGACGCTGGATTAACTGTTTCGCCCAACGTGAGAGTCGATCCTCTGAATGGTCTGCATAACGAACCACCGACCAGGCACCCTGGATCAATAATCGTCGCAGGTAAGCATTACCGCGTTTGGTGATGCGCCCGAGTCGCTGTTTACCCCCACTGGAGTGCTCCTTGGGCACCAGTCCCAGGTTGGCCGCAAAGTGTCGGCCACTGTGATAACCGCTGCCATTACCCATAAAGGCTTCTGCCGCACTGGAGATCTTGTTGCCAACGCCTTTGATTTTCTTCAAGCGGCTGGATTGCTCACTGGATTTGACTTGTTGCGCAATGGCTTTGTCCAGCTCAGCGATTGCCGCATCAAGCTCGTACCACTCGAGTAGTTGTCGGTGCAGGTAATATCGGGCCGTTTCGGTTAATTCATTCTCGGCATCTTCCAGAATGAAGGGCAGCTCATTGCGAAGCTTTTCTTTACCCCGGGCAACCACCACGCCATATTCATTCAGCAGGCCCCGGATCTGATTCATGAGCGAGTTCCTCTCGCTGACCCGTCGTTCCAGGATCCGGTGGATGAGCATGGTATCGGTCTGGGCCAGGCTGCGTGGCTGCACGCATCGAAGATCAGGTCGACCAGCGGCCTCGCAAATCGCGAAAGCATCATTACGGTCATTCTTGTTACCCTTCACAAACGGTTTTACATGCTGGGGCGGGATTAACATCACCGTAAAACCTCTCTTTCCCAACATTCGGCCCCAGTAGTTGGAGCCACCGCAGGCTTCCATCGCAATCGTGGCTTCTGGATGCTGCATCAGAAATGCCAATAGTTTGTTGCGCCTTAGCTGGCGATTAAACACTTTCTTGCTCGCCTGATTCACTCCACATACCTGGAAAATAGTCTTTGCCAAATCGATTCCAATTAATGTAACTTTCATCTTGAACACCTCTCGTTGTTTATTGATGGTAGAGCTTCAATAATGGCGCATTGTGACGCCGAATAATACGAGAGGTGTTCATCCCATCATCCCTGTGACCGCTTGGAGCTCGGCGTCCCTGCCTCGCTACACTTTTGCCTGCTTACTCCCGAGGTGGCCGCTCACTGTCCGAGAAATTGTAGCGGAGTCAGTTAATAGTTGAGTACTGACCCCTTCGAAGCCGGGGGCGTCATCAGTTGCCGATCTGGAGTAATTGAGCGGCTGGGAGGTCGCGAGGGAGGGTTAGCCGACTATGGCGAGGAGTACGCCGGCGGCCACGGCCGAGCCAATGACGCCGGCCACGTTCGGGCCCATCGCGTGCATTAACAGGAAGTTTTGCGGGTTGGCCTGCAGGCCCATCTTGTTCGCCACCCGCGCCGCCATCGGCACCGCGGATACCCCTGCCGCTCCGATCAATGGATTAATCGTTTTACCGCTCAGGCGATACATGATCTTGCCCATGATCAGGCCGGCCGCGGTTCCAATCGAGAAGGCGACCATACCCAGTAACAGAATGCCCAGGGTCTCGGCACTCAGGAACTTGTCCGCGGCGAGCTTGGAGCCGACCGCAAGGCCGAGAAAGATGGTGACGATATTGATTAATTCATTTTGCGCGGTGTTACTCAAACGATCGACCACGCCGCTCTCCTTGAGCAGGTTGCCGAAACAGAGCATGCCGACCAGCGGGGTCGCGGAGGGTAATAGCAGAATCGTGACAACCAGCAGAATCAACGGGAACAGGATCTTTTCGAGTTTGGAGACCTTGCGTAATTGCGTCATCCTGGTCTGGCGTTCTTCTTCGGTGGTGAGCAGCTTCATGATCGGTGGCTGGATGATCGGTACCAGCGCCATGTAGGAGTAAGCCGCCACCGCGATCGCACCGAGTAGATCCGGCGCCAGTCGCGAGCCGACATAAATCGCGGTCGGGCCATCGGCGCCGCCGATGATTGCGATGGCCGCGGCGTCGGCCATGCTGAATTCGATTCCGGGAATCAGGTTCATTGCAATCGCGCCGAACAGCGTGAAAAAGATGCCGAACTGCGCGGCGGCGCCGAGGATCATCAGGCTCGGCCGTGCCAGCAATGGACCGAAGTCGGTCATCGCACCCACGCCCATGAAAATCAGCAGCGGGAATACGCCGGTTTCGATGCCGGCATGGTAGAGGATGCCGAGCAGGCCGTCGGGACCGGCAATTTCTGCGATCGGGATATTGGCAAGAATGCCGCCGAAACCGATCGGAATCAGTAGCAATGGCTCGAAGCCCTTGTTGATAGCGAGGAAGATGAGCAGCCCGCCGACCACAATCATGGCCGCCTGGCCGACGGTGAAATTATACAACCCGGTCGAAGCCCAGAGTTGCAGGAGACCTTGCTCCATGCGGTTTAACCTATGGTCATCAGCGATTGATCGGACTGGATCGCATCGCCTTTCTTGATCGCGATCGATTGCACCTTACCACTGCAGCTGGCGCGAATTTCGGTTTCCATTTTCATTGCTTCGACGACCACTACCGGGTCGCCATCGCTCACCTGATCGCCGACCGCGACCAGTATATCAATGATACTGCCGGCGAGCGGGGCCCTGATTTCAGTGCCGCCGGTAGTCGCTGGTGCCACCGCTGGGACCGGGGCCGCCGCCGGGGATGCGCTGGTTGCGACCGGCGTGATCTGGCTGATATCGGCATCTCCCGGGCCCACAACGACGTCGTACTGGGTACCGTTCACACTGACCCGGTAGCTTTCTACTGCGCCTTCGCTAGTAGCTGCTGCTGGCGTAACCGCCGCTGGCGGGGCTGCTTCGGCTTCGCTGCCAGGTGCGGGTTCGAAGGCGTCTGGATTATTTCGGTGCTTGAGGAAATTGATGCCGACCTGCTGGAACAGCGCGTAAATCAGCACATCGTCGATTTCGTTTTCCGCCAGCTTGATGTTTTCCGCTTTGGCCAGGCTGCGCAGTTCTGTCGTCAGTCGATCCATTTCAGCGTCGATTAAATCGGCGGGGCGACAGGTTACCGGTTCCTTGCCGTCGAGCACGCGCGCCTGCAATTCCTTGTTTACCGGGGCAGCAGTGGCGCCGTATTCGCCGCGCAGCACGCCGGCGGTCTCCTTGCTGATCGACTTGTAACGTTCACCGCTGAGTACGTTGATAACCGACTGGGTACCGACGATTTGCGAGGTTGGCGTGACCAGTGGCACGTAACCCAGGTCCTTACGCACCGATGGAATTTCTTTTAACACCTCGTCAAGCTTATCGCTCGCGTTTTGATCGCGCAGTTGGTTTTCGAGGTTAGTCAACATGCCGCCCGGCACCTGCGCGGTCAGAATGCGCGGATCGACGCCTTTCAGCGAACCTTCGAAGTTTGCATATTTCTTGCGCACGTCGCGAAAATAGAGCGAGATTTCTTCCAGCAGATCAAGGTCGAGCCCGGTGGCACGCTCGCTTTCCTCCATGATCGAGACGAAGGTTTCGGTTGGCGAATGGCCATAGGTCAGGCTCATCGAAGAGATCGAAGTATCGATCATGTCGATGCCGGCATCGATGGCTTTCATCAGCGTGGCAGTCGACAGCCCGGTGGTCGCATGGCAGTGCATCGATAACGGCACCGCGCAGCTTTCCTTGATGCGGCTGACCATTTCCTCGGCGGTATAGGGCTTGAGCAGGCCGGCCATGTCCTTGATGCAGATCGAATGGCTGCCCATGTCCTCGAGCTTCTTCGCCATATCTACCCACAGGTCGACATTGTGCACCGGGCTCAGGGTATACGACAGCGATCCCTGGGCGTGCTTGCCAACCGCGATCGTTGCCTTGACCGCAGTTTCGATATTGCGCATGTCGTTCATCGCGTCGAAGATGCGGAACACGTCCATGCCGTTGTCGGCACAGCGCTCGACAAACTTTTCGATGACGTCGTCGGCATAATGTCGATAACCGAGGGCATTCTGTCCGCGTAACAGCATTTGCATCGGCGTGTTAGGCATCGCGGCCTTTAGCTGCCGCAGGCGTTCCCAGGGATCTTCACCGAGATATCGAATGCAGGCGTCAAACGTGGCGCCGCCCCAGGTCTCGAGTGACCAGAAGCCGACCTGGTCGAGTTTCGCGGCGATTGGCAGCATGTCTTCGAGACGAACCCGGGTAGCCAGTAACGATTGCGAGGCATCGCGTAACACCAGATCGGTAATCAACAATGGATTCGACATATTCGGTTACCTGTTCTTTCTATGTTGATGGATGGCTGCGGAAATTGCCGCGATATGACCGTTATCGACTGTATGCGTGACTATTCCTGAGGGAGTCGTCGCTTCTTCAGGCACGATTTTCGACACCAGGGAAATTATTGCAATCAGCAGCAGCAAAATTATAAACACTGCGCCCATTCCCAGGCCCAGTAGCTGCAGACTTTGCATTAAAAGTTGTTCGATTTCCATTGTCACGTGGCCAGCATGCGAAAAAGATCGCGAATTATACTATTGAAATTGATATTTTTCAGTTTTTCGCCGCGCGCAAGCTGGCCACGGTTGCCGTTGGAGTGAGGATGTTCGGATCGAGCCGAACCTCGATCAGGGCGGGCTTGCCGGCTGCCTGGCTGCGTTCAAAAGCGGCTTCGAAGTCGTCAGTCTTGACCACCAGTTCGCCATGGGCGCCATATGCCCGGGCCAGTGCGACGAAGTCCGGGTTGATCATATCGGTGCCAATGACACGATGTGGATACTCCCGTTCCTGGTGCATGCGGATGGTGGCGTAAATCCCATTGTTAACCACGACGATGATTATATTGGCCTGGTATTGCATCGCGGTGGCGAGTTCCTGTCCGTTCATCATGAAATCGCCGTCGCCGGCAAACGCGACCACGCAGCGGTCGGGATAGCGCAGCCTGGCTGCAATCGCCGCGGGTACGCCGTAACCCATGGTGCCGCTGGTCGGCGCCAGTTGGGTTTTATATTTACGGTAGCGAAAAAACCGGTGTAACCAGCCGCTGTTATTGCCCGCGCCATTACAGATGATTGTATCTTCCGCGGTATGCTTGCGTACGCTGTGGATGATGTCGGAAAACTGCACATCGGCATCGATCCTGATCGACCTGTTCCAGTCGAGATAATCCTGGTGTGCGGAGGCTACTGCCGCGGCCGCGTCAGTGGTGTCGCCGGCGCTGAATTCTGCCGCTGCCAGTGCAGCGACAAAGTGATCTGCGCTGGCGTTAATGGCAAGCTCAGGCTGGTAAATGTGGCCGAGTTCTTCGGCGCCCGGATGCACGTGGATCAGTCGTTGAGTCGGCTTAGGGATGTCGATCAGGCTGAACCCGCCGGTGGTCATTTCGCCAAGGCGCGCTCCGATAACCAGCAGGCAATCCGACGCCTGCAGGCGGCTGACCAGGGCGGGGTTTACGCCGAGGCCGAGATCGCCAATGTAGTTGCCGTGTTCATTGTCGAAAAAGTCCTGGCAGCGAAACGAATTGGCGACCGGCAGGGCGTGGGTTGCGGCAAACTCCTGCAACTGTAAACGCGTGATGTCGCTCCAGCCGCTGCCGCCAACGATGATCATTGGTCTTTCGGCAGTTGCCAGCATATCCCCCACCTGCGCGATATCCGCAGCCGCGGGGCTGGTTTTGACCACCTGCCAGGGCTTCGCGTCACGGGCCTCGGTCAGGTCGGTCAACATATCCTCGGGCAGCGCCAGCACCACCGGTCCGGGGCGTCCGCTGGTGGCAACGCTGAAGGCACGATTCAGGTATTCGGGGATCCGATCGGCATCGTCGATCTGTGCGACCCACTTGGCGACCTCGGAAAACATACGACGATAGTCGATTTCCTGAAACGCTTCGCGGTCGAGATCCTTGCGTGCGATCTGGCCGATCAGCAGAATCATCGGGGTTGAATCCTGCATTGCTACATGCAACCCACCACTGGCATTGGTGGCACCTGGTCCACGGGTGACAAAACATACTCCGGGCCTGCCAGTCAACTTGCCATCGGCTTCCGCCATGTAAGCCGCGCCGCCTTCGTTACGGCAGACTACCAGTGAAATTTCGCTGCGATCATAAAGCGCGTCCAGTGCGGCCAGAAAGCTTTCCCCGGGGATGCAAAAAATGCGTTCGACTGAGTTGATTCTGAGCGCGTCGATGAGGACTTCGGCGCCGCTGCGTGAATTGATTTGTGTTGTCAAAGTGGACCGGGTCTATTCAGCGCTATTAATTTTAAATCGGTTTTTACCACTGTTTTTGGCGTCGTAGATGGCACGGTCGGCGCTACTGATCAGGGTAGTCGTATCTTCACCATGATCGGGATAAAAAGCAATACCTATGCGCGCGGAACAAAAAAGTACAGGCGCAGATGGCGGAAAAAACCTAGAATGCGACCCATGATGTCGACACATGCAAAAGGCCTGTTGATAACCGCCTGCGGAGTACTGATTATATCTCCGGATGGACTGCTAACCCGGCTCATTAGCGCGGATCACTGGACGATGATTTTCTGGCGCGCGCTATTTTTGTCCTTTGGCATGTGGTTGCTGATCAATTTATTCTACCCCAACCGGGTATGGCAACAGTACAAAACCATAAGAGGGCCCGGCCTGTTGATGGTTGGGGCTTATTCACTGGGTACGATATCCTTTATTTTTGCAATTACCCATACCAGCGTTGCCAATACCCTGATCATTTTAAGCACGACCCCGTTGTTTGCGGCGCTAATCGGGCGTTTGCTGTTGCACGAGAAAATCCAGCCGCGGACCATGATCGCAATCCTGCTGGTGGCGATAGGGATCGCGGTCATTGCCTCGGGTAGCGCCGCGCAACAGGGGCGCCTGCCGGGAGACCTCGCAGCGATACTCGGTTCATTTTTCCTTGCCTGTGGATTCAGCTTTGTGCGCCGATTTCCGCATATTTCGTCGTTTTCGGCAATTTCATGCAGTGGTTTGCTAACCGCGGCAATGATACTGCCGCTGGCAGCACCACTTTCAGTGTCTCAGGCCGACATGGGTTACCTGTTAATTATGGGCTTGTATATGCTGCCGGTCGGCACTGCGCTTATGTTTCTCGGCCCGCGCTATATCCCGGCCCCCGAAGTCGGTCTGCTGTTACTGCTGGAATCGATACTGGGACCGGTCTGGGTCTGGTTGGCGCTCGGTGAAGAACCCGGCAACAGCACGCTGCTTGGCGGTGCGATCGTACTATCGACGCTCGCGATCAATACAGTATGGGCGTTGAAATATCCGCGGCTCAAACCCGCGGTGCAAACTTCAATTGGTTAAATACAACGCGTAATAACTTAGCGATGTTGTGAGCGCCGATTGAATGTAAGCGCGCCACGTGCGCGCAGCTCCAGCGAGCGCAGGCTATAGAGAAAGAATCGATTCACCGGCGTGTCGAGCGCGACGTCGTAGGCAAGTCGCACCACGGCACCGTTCTGGGCGTCGAGTTCCGATGGCCGGCCCCTGACCAGGTCGCGTTGCATCGATGTCGTCGAGTTAGGGGGAATATCTTCGAGGGTAGCTATTGTTTTACTGACGCTATCTGCCGGCAAATCGATTTCCCGGGCGCATCCGAGTTGATAAATCTCTTCGATAGCCTGGGTTAACAATTCACGCGTTTCCGGCTGTTCGAGCAAGATCCCCAATGGCGCGCGGGAAACCGCACCGAGCCCGCTCCAGGGCGTGATCAGCATGAATTTCTGCCACATTGCTACCTGTACGTCTTCCGGAATGCTTGATTTGACGCCACTGCAATGATTGAAAACTTCGGACAGGGCATGGACGCGGGGATCGGGTCGATTGTCGAGATGACCGAAACGGATCAGCGGATTGGCGCCACTGTGTTTGATATGACCCGGGCCCGCCTGAAACGCGACGATTGCACAGAGTCCACCGAGGACATTTTCCGGGGCAAGGATGCTGGCAAGTTGCGCGGGGGCTTCGACCCCGTTCTGCAGTGGCACAACCAGGGTGTCAGGTCCCACCATCGGTTTCATGGCCCTGGCCGCGGCCGTCACCTGCCACGCCTTGACGCAGCACAATACATAGTCGACGATGCCAACCTCGGCGGGATTATTGGTGACCTTTACCTTGTCGATACTGAAATCGCCGGCGATGCTGCCGACCTTGAGGCCCTGGGTGCGCAGTGCTGTCAGGCTCTCGTTGCGCGCAATGAAAGTGACATCCTTGCCGATTTGTGCCAGACGTCCGCCGAAATAAGCGCCTACGCCACCACTGCCGTATATTGCAATTCGCATCCTGCCTCCTGGCTTAAAGATAGGTTTAACCTGACATTATGGCGCAGTGTCATTATTTTGTAAGAAAAATTCTTTAACTTACATCACGCTATTAACACAATGCATCGGTTCAACTGTGTGTGTAGATGATTAATTCCAGCTGGGAACACCCCGGTTTCAGGCTTTATCGACTTCCTCGAGACCCAGGGTGTAACGCGGCAGGGGCGAATCCGGCGCAGTTCGATGCTCGATGATTCCAGCCCGGGCGATTTGTTGCCGCGGCAACAAGTACCGGGTTTGGATGCTGGATTGTATGGCGGGCCAGGTTGCGGCAAAGTTATTGATATACCAATAATTGGAAATAATTTCCATTTAATGGAAAATAATTAATAGCGCATTAAATTTAATTTTAAATTAATAAATACAGTTACTTATAATAATAATCGATAAAATTAATACCTACATTGAAAAATATTTTTATAAGTTAAGTGTCGTTTTCAGGTATGTTCCTGCTAAATCATGCTGGTAAATTGCGAGCCATGCCAAATTCAGTAACCCATATCGTCAGGAAACGCGGCAGGCCGCCCGGGCCGAATAACCGCGCCGGCGATGGCAAGAATCAGTCGTTGATTCGTGCGCTGACTTTGCTCGAGCGGCTATCTGCAGCCCCGGGCGGGGTGAATCTGACCGATTTGTCGCAGCAACTGGGTATGCCGGCCGCTACCGTGCATCGCCTGCTGAGTACTTTTGAAGAACTCGATTTTGTCGAGCAGGATGCCGAACTGGGGTTGTGGTTTGTCGGCCTGAAGGCGTTTACTGTTGGCAATGCGTTTTTGAATCGTCGCGATTTCGTCGCCAGCGCCCGGCCACACATGCATCGCCTGGTCGAGCAATGCGGTGAAACCGTAAACCTGGGGGTAATCGATCAGGGCGAGGTGGTTTTTATCAGCCAGGTCGAGTCGCGGGAAGTCATGCGCATGATCGTAAGGCTGGGTAGCCGTTCTCCGATCCACGCCTCGGGCGTGGGCAAAGCCCTGCTGGCGAGCATGCCGGAGCAACAGGTGACGCGCATATTGCAGCAGCGTGGGCTGGCGCGCTATACCGATCACACCATCGATAGTCCGGCGCCGCTGCACGCGGAGCTGGAACAGGTTCGACAACAGGGCTACGCCCTTGATGACGAGGAGCACGCGGTCGGGTTGCGTTGCGTCGCGGCACCGATTTTCGATGAAAACGGCCAGGCGCTGGCGGCGATTTCGCTCTCCGGACCGAAGGCGCGCATTGTCGATAGCCGTTTGAGCGAACTGGGTAACGCCATTCGCCAGACCGCTGTTGAAATTACCCAGGTACTGGGCGGGCGTATACCTGCCGACCACGGTTGACTTTGAGCGGGTGCAGATATGGAGCAGAAATACAAAATCGATCTGGGAACTGCCAAAACAGTCGCCGACGCGGCACAGCAGGAAGCCGACCGCAATGGCTGGAACGTGGTTATCGCGATTGTCGATGACGGCGGGCACCTGATGTACCTGCAACGCGAAAAGGCACAACTTGGCAGTATCGACGTTGCCATCAAGAAGGCAAAGGCCGCGGTGTTGTTCCTGCGTCCTACCAGCATCTTTGCCGATCGGGTTAACAACGGGCAACCGGGTTACCTGGAGATGCCCGGAATTATGCCGCTCGAAGGCGGCGAACTGCTCGAATACGCAGGCGAAGTCGTGGGTGCAATCGGCATCAGCGGCGCCAGCGCAAATGAGGATGGCATCGTCGCGCGCAAGGGTGCGGCGGCCATGCCAGTCGATAGATAGCCGATGAAAATAACCAGGTACCAGGTGGGTTCAGCTCGACCGGGCCGTAAATTCGATGCCGTCAGGCCTGGTGCCACGGTGTAACTTTTTATAAATACGAGAGACGAGAAAATGTCCGCACAACCAGAGTTTAACGAGAAATCCAAAGAGGCTTTAGATATGTTCCCACAACTGGAAATCCCACATACGCTTGCCGCGGGCCCGGGCCCCGGCAATACCGATCCACGCGTGCTCGAAAGATTTGCCGCGGCTGGTGTGGCCGATCACATGCAGGCAGACGTCGTACGTGGCATGAAAGAAGCCAAGATAATGCTGCGCGAAGTGTTCGGCACTAAAAACGTCCACACCTTTGCGGTCTGTGGCACCGGATGGGATGGCCTTGACTGTGCATTCTCACCGATTCTTCCCGGTGACACCGTGGTCGCTTTCGTCAATGGCACTTTCAGCGGTATCGACGACTTCAATGTTCGGCTGAAGGCGTCAACTCCCGCAGACCTGGCCAAAGATCCGTTGAATCCGAAGCCCGCGAATGTCGTTACGATAAACGTTCCACATGGTGAATCGGTTACTGGTGATATCGTCGAGGCTGCCCTTGCCGAGCACAAGCCGATGTGGGCTTTCATGGCGCACTGGGAAACTGGCAGTGGTCGGATCAATGATATCCAGGGGTTTAACGATGCCTGTGCAAAGCACGGTGCCATGGGTATTGTCGATGCGGTCTCCAGTCTTGGTATTGCCTGTTTCAATATCGATGACTACCCGGCGGTAACCACCTGGGCTTCCTGCCCGCAAAAAGGGATTCTGGGCCTGCCGCTGACTTACGCCCCGGTCAGTTTCAATGACAAGGTTATCGATCTGCTCAGGCAGCGTGGCTGCTACACCTACGTGCATCATCCGATTCTGGAAGCGCGTCACTGGTGTATTGCCGATGGCCAGGATGTTGAAACCGCGTCTTATCACCGCACGCATTCGGGTTACGCGGTGGCGTCTTTCCACGAAGCCCTGCGCCTGTTGCTGCAGCATGGTCGTGAACAGAAGGCTGCCGATTACGCATTCTTTGAAAAAGGTCTGCGCAGTGCGATCGAAGCGATGGGTTGCAAGGTCACTTCCAACATGACCAGCCTGGTGGTTTTTGATTTACCTGACGCATTTTCAGGTCACGAAAAAGAACTGGTGACGGGTTGCCGTGCTGCGGGTTTCGCGATCTGGAACACGCTGTCGGAACCGGCGCAAATCCGCGTAGGAATTCTGAACCACCTGAATTTCGAAACCATAAATGAAATCGTTGGCCGTTTTGCCGATGCGATGATCGAGATGGGCGCCGAGGTGAACAAGCAACAGATTCTTGATGATCTGAATAGCTATCTCGCTACGCGTTAAACCGACAGGCTGTCCGAAAAACGCCGGTTTTATACCGGCGTTTTTTTTGCCTGTTCAGGGTTGCCGCCTAAAACGCCATGCCGCGTGCGCTAACCGGCCACAGGCATTCAACCTTGCTATCGCGAATGCCGACATACCAGTCGTGCAGGTTGCAGGTGGGATCGCAGTGGCCGGGCACCAGTTTTAAGCGATCGTTCAAACGCAGACTGTTGTGCGGGTCGGCAATGATGCCATGCTCGTCCGAGCAGCTGACGTATTCGATATCGTCGCGGCCAAAAACCCGGGGCAAGCCCGAGTCGAGACTCATTACCTTGAGGCCGGCGTCACAAACGGCTTCATCTTGCCTGGTCTTTGACATGATCGAGGTCCAGATAAACAGGCTGTTTTCAAATTCCGCAATCGGTCGCTCCTGTTCATCGAGTACGCGTTGATAGTCGGCATCCATGAAAATGTAGGACCCGCACTGCATTTCATTGTAAATTCCGGAAGCTGCCTCGAAGTAATAACTGCCGGTACCGGCGCCGGCGACGATATCGCATTCGAGTCCATGTTGGGTTAGCAGGTCAACCGTAGCGGCGGTCATGCTGGTGGCAGATTCGATTGCATTGCGCCGCTCCGCGTAACTCCGGATATGTTGTGCCGAGCCATGGTAGGCCTGAATTCCGGCGAACTTGAGGCCTTCACAAGCTACAATTTTCTGTGCGATGGCAAGCGTGTCGGGACCCGGCTCCACTCCGCAACGGCCGGCGCCGATGTCAATTTCGACAAGGCACTCAAGCATGCCGTGATGGCGCACCGCGGCAGCGGACAGGTCATCGACGTTGCCGGGGTCATCGACACAGACCAGTATCCGCGCACTCCCGGCGAGCTGTGCCAGGCGATCGATCTTGTTTCGATCCACGACCTGGTTCGACAGCATTACGTCGCTGATACCGCCGGCGACCATGACCTCGGCTTCGGCCACCTTCTGGCAGCAGATGCCACAGGCGCCGCCATGCTCGATCTGGTAGCGCGCGATATCGACCGATTTGTGGGTCTTGCTATGCGCGCGCAAGCGCACTCCGGCGTCGGCGAGTCGGTCACGTAACGTGGCCACGTTGCGTTCGAAGGCATCCAGCTCGATGATCAGTGATGGCGTGGCAACGTCGGCGAGCGCCATGCCGATCTCTGCGGGAATGTTGAAACCTGGTACGAGTTCAAGGTGGTCGGTGTTGGTTTTCATAATTCGTTGTCGCTGATTCACTTGCAGCCGGGGCAATTTTTGATATCGACGTTGCCCCCGGTAATAATGACGCCGACACGCTGGCCCCGGAACAGATCTTTATTTTTTAAGATGATTGCCAGGGGTACCGCGGACGACGGTTCGATAATAATTTTCATGCGCTGCCAGGTCAGGTACATCGCATCGAGAATCTCGCTCTCGCTGGCGAGCAATATATCGCTAACGAAGTTGGCTACGAAGTGCCAGCTGAGCGGGCACAGGTTGGTCTTCAAGCCGTCGGCAACCGATTGCTGCGCATCTTGCCTGACGATTTCACCTGCATGGAAGGAGCGGTAGGCGTCATCGGCATTGGCCGGCTCGGCCGCGTAGATCCGGGTTTGCGGTGATAGTGTCGACATCGTCAGGCAGGTTCCGGAAATCAGGCCGCCGCCACCGATCGGGGCCACCACGGCATCGAGCTGGTCGATATCCTGCTGCAATTCAAGCGCACAGGTGGCCTGACCGGCGATAACGCGCGGGTCATCGTAGGGATGTACCGCGTCGGCCCCGGTTTCGGCAATCACCTGCTCCAGCATGGCCTCGCGAGCGGCCTGGGTGGGTTCACATTCGAGTATTCTGCCACCGTAGCTCTGCACGGCAGCCTTCTTGGTAGCGGGCGCATTGTTGGGCATTACCACGGTGGCGTCGATGCCACGTCGAGCAGCGGCGAAGCTGAGCGCCGCCGCGTGATTCCCGGACGAATGCGTGGCGACCCCGTTGACGGCATCGGCATCGCTGAGACCAAATACGGCATTACTCGCGCCACGCGCTTTAAAAGCGCCGACCTTTTGCAGGTTTTCGCATTTGAAAAAAATCTCGGCACCGCTTAACTGGTTCAAATAGCTCGAGGTCAGTACCGGTGTGCGATGAATATAGGGAGTGATGCGCTGCTGCGCCTGCAGTACGTCTTCATAGGTTGGGATGTCCATGTTAGCTGCCCTGTCAGTTGCTGGAACCTCAAGGCGTAATAATGCCACATAAACTACACAAGCCTGATATTTGAAATCCGGATATGGAGCTAACTGGTTTTCCTTTGATTTAGGTTAAGGTTAACCGGTCACCCCGGGTTGTCGCAGAATCCGCAATTTGGCGAACAGTCGCAGCATGTCTGGATTGTCGATAAAGGAGATATTGTACGGGTGCTCACAAACGATCTGCTCATAACCAGCGCTTGCGGGCATGGTTTCGATCAACTTTGCGATCTGGCCCCATAAAACCAGCGTGATGCGCCGCGACGTATTTTGTGCGATCAGGTTCAGCAGGCTATCGAGAAACCGCAACCAGTTCCGTGCTTCCCGCGCCGGTTTACGTTCGGGATGCAGCACCGGGGTTGCGTTCAGCATCAGGAATCCAGACCGCTCCAGGTTGCCGAACAATTCTCCCAGGGTCGGAACCAGGCCGCTCTTGTCGAGCCTGGCGATAGCGTCCTGTGTGATTTTGCCGGTGCTGTCCTTTTGCAGGTGGCCCTCGGCTACCAGCGCGGTTTTAACGATGTTGCGCAACGAGGTGGCGCGATTCACCGCCTTGCTTAAACCCTGTTCGCTCCACAGACTGCCTACAGCCGCGTCATAGAAGGCGATTCCGTTAGCCGATTCACGACGCGGGTAGGGTGATTCGCCGATCAGCAGGTATTTGACGCCGTCGCGATCACGCTGAAACGCCGCCAGTAACCGATCGACTCCGGGCAGCCAGTCGTCGTCGCGCAGCAGGGATTCGAGGTAATCGGGATCCAGCGTCGACAGTGATTCGTGGAGTATCGGCTGCCAGTCGTCATGCACTGCCGAGCGCTTGATTAGTTTATCTATGTTACTCATCGATGAGCGCGTCGATACGGATGCGCGCAATCTTTTCGACCTCGCCGATGGCGGCATCGAACTCCAGCTCCGCGGAATTATCCAGCCGCTTTTGCATTGCCGCGATGATTTGAAATTTATCGAGCCCGGTTACCGCGATGATGAATGGAAAATCGAACTTTGCGCGGTAGGCCTGGTTAAGCGCTTTTATTGTCAACAGTTCATCGGCCGTGCATTGATTGAGCCCCGCCCCGGCCTGTTCGCGTTTTGAATCATCAGTCAGGGTACCCGCATCCGCTTCTCTGCCGGCCAGTTCTGGGTGCTGGCATAGCAGGGCCATGCGCTGTACCTCGGGCGCACGCCTTACCGCAGCGGCCATGACCTGGTGCAGTTCGTCGCGCGAGGTAAACGGTCTTTGCGGGTAAATCAGCTCCGCGACCCACGGCGAATGTTCGAAGATAGCGCCCAGTAGCTCGACGAAGTGCGTCGGGTCGCTGTGGTTGATTTCATCGATGCGGATGCCCATGGGAACGATTATGTAGTTTGTGGCGGGTGCCTGTCTATCCAGTGACGCGCAATGTCTACGCGCCGGCATATCCAGACCTTTTCCTGTGACTGCACGTAATCGAGGAAGCGCTGTAGTGCGCGGAAACGACCCGGCCTGCCGACCAGGCGGCAGTGTAAGCCAACCGACATCATTTTCGGGCAATGTTCGCCCTCGGCGTAGAGCACGTCGAAGCTATCGCGCAGGTAGGCAAAAAATTGGTCGCCACTGTTGAAACCCTGAGCGGTGGCGAAGCGCATATCGTTGCAATCGAGGGTATAAGGCACGACCAGGTGTGACTTACTTTCACCGGCGCTGGTTTCGACCTGCTGCCATAGCGGCAAGTCATCGCCGTAATAGTCCGAATCGTAAAGCAATCCGCCCTGCTCGACGACCAGACGACGCGTGTTGGGACTGTCGCGCCCGGTGTACCAGCCCAGTGGCGTGGTCCCGGTAAGTTCGGTGATAATGGCGAGCGCCTGCTGCATATGCTCGCGTTCGACCGCCTCGTCGACGTCCTGGTAATGAATCCAGCGCAATCCATGGCAGGCGATTTCATGTTTCAGCCGAACCAGCTCCATCGCCAGTTCCGGGTGGCGCTGCAATGCCATTGCCACGGCAAAAATGGTCAGCGGCAGACTGCGTGCCTCGAATTCGCGCAATAATCGCCACACGCCCGCGCGGGAACCGTATTCGTAGACCGACTCCATACTCATGTGGCGCGCCGGGTAACTTTGCGCACCGATCAATTCCGATAGAAACTGCTCTGATCCCGCATCGCCATGCAGAACGTTGTTTTCGCCACCTTCTTCGTAGTTGAGCACGAACTGCAGCGCAATGCGGGCATCGCCGGGCCACCCGGCCTGCGGGGGACTGGCCCCGTAGCCGACCAGGTCACGCGGATAATCGCTCATGTTTGTACCGTCACGGGTTGACGCCGCAGCAAGGTAGCCAGATCGGCCTGCGGTTTTTCCGGCTTATGTTGAATCTTGCTTTCGATATGCAGCAAGTGCTGATGCATGATCCGTGTCGCGGTTTTCAGGTCACGCTGCTCGATTGCGTCGATGATGGCTTCATGCTCCTGGTTGCGGCAGCGGTTTTGCTCGTCGTCCCCCAGGTGCGTCAGAATGACCAGCGGGGTGCGGCGAATAATGTCGTTCAGATATTCTTCGAGCACGCTGTTACCGGCCATCACTGCGAGCTCGCGATGGAAATCGACTGACAGTTTCAGCGCCTGCTCTGAATCTCCGCGTTGATAAGCCTTTTGCTCCTGGCGAAGCATTTTTCTCAGGCGCGCGATATGACGGTCACCGACATGGCTCACCAGAGTCTGCAGAATAGCCGATTCGATGACACGTCGCGTGGCAAACAGGTCCTGCCCTTCCTTGACCGACGGCCTGGCCACGGTCGCGCCACGGTTAGGCATCTGATCAACCAGCCTGGAATGGGCCAGGCGCGTGAGTACCTTGCGAATCATGCCCCGCTTCACCCCGAACAGGTCGGCCAACTGCACTTCCTTGAGCTTGGTGCCGGGCGCCAGGCGATGATCCAGTATCGCCTGCTCGATCTGGCGCAGTACGTCGTCTTCGCTGAATTTTATCTTGTCGGGTTTTTCGAGTTGCGCTGACATTCTGCTTTGGATCGCTTGTTTGAGTTTCGCCTGAGTGTAGCATGATAATAATATTGTTAACAATAATTTACCAAAGTGTTGACAATTTATAGAATAAATGCGACTTTAGCGCGTCTACGACTGAGGGGTGTAGATTATGGGGAGGTTGACAACACATGTTCTGGACACGGCGCACGGCTGCCCCGCGGCCGGTGTCGAAATAGTGCTTTATCGGGTGGCCCCGGAACTGCAGGAACTGGGTCGCGACTCTACTAATTCCGATGGGCGACTCGATAATCCGATTCTCGAGGGTGACGACTTTGCGCCGGGTGTCTATGAACTGGTGTTCCAGGCGGGCGCTTACTTCCGCAATCTGAATCTCGATATTCCGGACCCCCCGTTTGTTGACGAAGTGGTGCTGCGCTTTGGCATCGCCGATGCCGGGCAACACTATCACGTGCCGTTGCTGGTCTCCCCCTTCGCCTACTCGACTTACCGCGGCAGTTAGTCGATGGCGAACACCCCGCGCTTTATGCTTGATGGCAAGCTGGTCGAACTCGACCGGGTCGAGCCGACGCGCACCGTTTTGCAGTACCTGCGCGAGGATCTGCTGCGCGTGGGTAGCAAGGAAGGTTGTGCCGAAGGAGATTGTGGTGCCTGTACCGTGGTGATTGCGGAACTGGCGGGTGATGTTCTCGAATATCGTGCAGTCAATGCCTGCATTCAATTTCTGCCGACCCTCGACGGCAAGGCATTGTTCACCGTGGAATCGCTCAAAGCAGGCGATGGCAGCCTGCATCCGGTGCAGCAAAGCATGGTCGACTATCATGGCTCCCAGTGCGGCTTTTGCACGCCGGGATTCATCATGTCGATGTTTGCGCTGTATAAAAACAACCCCGCGCCGACGCGCGCTGAAATCGATGACGCCCTGTCCGGTAACCTGTGCCGTTGCACCGGTTACCGCCCGATTATCGACGCCTGTATGCATATGTATGACTACCCGGTGCCACCGGATAGCGATGCGCAACTGATCGAACAACTACGCGGCCTGCGTCGTCAGCAGGGTGTGTCGCTGGAACTTGAGCAGGCGCGTTACTATGCCCCGACGACTATCGACGAGCTGGCCAGCCTGTACCAGCAGAACCCGAATGCCCGGATTCTCGCCGGCGGCACCGATGTCGGCCTGTGGGTGACCAAGCAATTGCGCGAATTACCATTAATTATTTACCTCGGTAACGTGGCGCAGCTCAAACGAATCAGCCGGCAGGACAATGCAACCGAAATTGGCGCCGCGGTCACGCTGAACGATGCCTTCGCCGAGATCGGCGGGCAGTACCCCGAGCTCGATGAAATGTTTCGCCGTTTCGCGTCGGTGCCGGTACGCAATGCAGGAACCCTGGTTGGCAATGTCGCCAATGGTTCGCCTATCGGTGACTCGATGCCGCCGCTGATGGTGCTCGATACCCGGGTTAAGCTGCGCCAGGGAGCCGCGGTGCGTGAGATGGCGCTCGCCGATCTGTATCTCGATTACATGAAAAATGCATTACAGGCAGGCGAATTTATCGAGGCTGTCAAAATCCCCGTCCGTGAAGAAGGCATTATTTTGCGCTGTTACAAACTCTGCAAGCGTTACGACCAGGATATCTCGGCGATCTGTGCGGCGTTTGCGTTGCAGCTCGACGACGGTAAGGTGACCGAAATTCGTATCGCCATGGGAGGCATGGCAGCTATTCCAAAGCGCGCTGCCCTCGCCGAGGCCAGCCTGCGCGGCAAGACCTGGGACGAGACCGCTGTCAGCGTCGCGATGCAACAACTGGAGCAGGACTTTACCCCGCTGAGCGACATGCGTGCGAGTGCGAGCTATCGCGCCCGCGCCGCGGGCAACCTGTTGTATCGTTTCTTTCTCGAAACTCGCCCGCAACAGCCACTGGCCTCGAATGCGGTTAACGTGTTTGCGGTGACCGCTTGATGGAAGACCGCGTCAAACAACAGGCACGCGAGACTGCACCCGGGGTGTCGGTTGTGCACGAATCGGCGGTCTTGCATGTCGCCGGTGAAGCAACCTATGTCGATGACATCCCGGAACTTGCCGGCACCTGTTATATCGCGCTGGGCCTGAGCCAGCAGGCGCACGCAAACATCACCAGCATCGATCTCGATGCGGTCAAAGCTGCCCCCGGCGTGGTTACGGTTATTACCGCTGCCGATATCCCGGGTAACAATGACTGTGGCCCTATTATTGCCGACGATCCGATTCTCGCCGATGGCCTGGTGCAATACCTGGGGCAACCGATTTTCGCGGTGGTTGCGACTTCGCAGACGGCCGCGCGCAAGGCGGCAGGGCTCGCGACCATCGACTATCAGCCATTGCCGGCAATACTCGATGTGGTCAGCGGCAAAAACCAGGAGTCCTGGGTATTGCCACCGATGCGCTTGCGCCGGGGTGATGCCGAGCAGGCACTGCAGGCCGCGCCACATAAACTCAAGGGCCAGATTTCAGTTGGTGGGCAGGAGCAGTTTTATCTCGAGGGGCAGATATCTTACGTTGCACCGAAAGAGGATGGTTGCCTGCATCTTTGGTGTTCTACCCAGCACCCGACTGAAATGCAGCATGTTGTCGCCCATGCGCTGGGAATCGATTTCAACCAGGTCGTCGTGGAGATGCGGCGTATGGGTGGTGGCTTCGGTGGCAAGGAATCGCAGTCGGCGATCTTTGCCTGCATCGCGTCGATCGCGGCCCATCGCCTGCAGCGGCCGGTCAAGATACGTCTCGATCGTGACGACGATATGATGGTGACCGGTAAACGTCATGGCTTTGAATTCGATTACGAGGTCGGCTTTGACGAGGCCGGCCTGATTCAGGGTGCCAGCATCGAGATGGCCGCGCAGGCGGGTTTTTCGGCCGATCTGACCGGTCCGGTGGTAACCCGCGCGGTGTGTCATTTCGACAATGCCTACTACCTTGGCGATGTCGCGATCGACGCTTTCAGCGTCAAGACCAATACCCAGTCGAATACCGCGTTTCGCGGTTTCGGCGGCCCGCAGGGGGCGATCGCGATCGAATACATTATCGACGATATTGCGCGCACGCTGGGCAAGGATCCGCAGGCAGTACGCAAACTCAATTTCTATGGTCAAAAGACAGGCAATACCACGCCCTATGGACAAACCGTCGAAGACAATGTCATCCACGAACTGGTGGCGGAATTAGAACAGAGCAGCGATTACTATGCGCGCCGCGAAGCCGTGGCCGCCTTCAACCGGGACAGCCCGGTGCTGCGCAAGGGGCTTGCGTTAACACCGGTTAAATTCGGAATTTCCTTCAACGTCGTGCATTTCAACCAGGCTGGTGCGCTGGTGCATATCTACACCGATGGTAGCGTGCTGGTTAACCACGGTGGTACCGAAATGGGGCAGGGTTTGCACACCAAGGTTTCCCAGGTGGTCGCACTGGAGCTCGGCATCGATATCGAGCTGGTGCGCGCGACGGCAAACGATACCAGCAAGGTGGCCAATACCTCGGCTACCGCGGCATCGACCGGTAGCGATCTCAACGGCAAGGCGGCGCAGGATGCCGCGCGCCAGATCAGGAATCGCCTGGCTGAATTTGTCGCCACCCGGTTCGAAGTCACTGCCGCCGAGATTATATTTGCGAATAACATCGTCAGCTGCGGTGACAAACAGATTAGCTTCAGGGAGCTCGTGGTACAGGCCTACGAAAACCGGGTGCAACTGTGGTCTGATGGATTTTACAAAACCCCGGGATTGAACTGGGATCGAGACAAGATGCAGGGCAGCCCGTTTTACTACTTCGCCTATGGCGCGGCGGTATCAGAAGTAGTCATCGATACGCTCACCGGCGAATTCAGGTTACTGCAGGCCGATATCCTGCACGATGCCGGAAATTCGATAAACCCGGCGATCGATATCGGCCAGGTTGAGGGCGCTTACATCCAGGGCATGGGCTGGCTGACCAGCGAAGAGTTGTGCTGGAACGAACAGGGTCGGCTCACCACCCATGCACCATCGACTTACAAGATTCCAACCATCACCGATTGTCCGGCAAAATTCACCACCCGGCTTTATCAGAATCACAACGTCAGGGATACGATTCTGCGCTCCAAGGCCGTCGGAGAACCACCTTTACTGCTGCCGTTTTCGGTGTTTTTCGCTATTCGCGATGCGATCGCAAGCCTGGCCGATAATCGCATTAATCCGCCGCTGCGGGCACCGGCGACGCCGGAAGCCATCCTCGACGCGATCGACGCGCTGCGTGCGGAGGCGGAATGAGCGACTGGCAGGACAGGGTGGCCGAACTGCGCCGCAACCAGACCCCGGCGGTGCTGGTTAGCGTCGACTCGATCGTCGGTTCGACGCCGCGCGAGCCGGGCGCAAAAATGATTGCTACCGCCACCGCGCTCTACGGCACGATTGGCGGCGGCAATCTCGAATACCAGGCCTGTCGTATCGCGCGTAACCAGCTTGCGCGTGGTACTGACGATGGTGTGCAACGTTTTCCGCTCGGTGCCGGGCTCGGTCAGTGTTGTGGCGGACTGGTCAACCTGATGTTTGAAAAACTCGGCGACCACAGCGACTGGGATGAGCTTATGCGTGACGCTGACCGCGTCGAACTTTACCTGTTCGGCGCGGGCCATGTCGGCCAGGCGGTGGTGCGTGCGCTACGTGATTTACCGGTCAACATTCACTGGATCGATACGCGCGACGATATCCTGCCGCAAGACCCGCCGCCCGGGGTCAGTACCATCTGCACCGATACGCCCGAAGCGGAAATTGACGCGGCAGCGGCGGCCAGCTATTTCCTGGTGATGACGCACGATCACAGTCTCGATCAACGGCTCAGCGAGCAGATCCTGGCGCGGGACGACTTCGTTTATTTCGGCTTGATCGGTTCGGTTTCGAAGCGACGTAACTTTGAAACCCGCCTGCAGCGTCGCGGAATCGATGCGCGGAAATTTGCCCGCATGACCTGCCCGATCGGGATCGACGGTATCAACAGCAAGCAGCCTGCGCAAATTGCGATATCGGTTGCTGCCGAAATCCTGCAGGTATACGATCGTGCGCAGAACGACAAGAACAACGATAACGATAAACAAGGCCATAACGCCTTAAATTATCAAATGGAGGGGAGGCCATGACAACCGCGGCGGATGGTGGCGATGAATTGAGGCTGGAACTGCACGGCATTACCAAGATATATCCCTCGGTAATCGCCAACGAGGATGTGTCACTGTCGGTAAAGCGTGGCGAAATTCATGCGGTACTCGGCGAAAATGGTGCCGGCAAGTCAACCCTGATGAAAATGATCTATGGCGTCGCCAAACCGGATGCCGGTGAAATGAAATGGGAAGGCGAGGTGGTTCACGTCGAGAATCCCGCACATGCCCGTAGCCTCGGCATAGGCATGGTGTTTCAGCATTTTTCGTTGTTTGAAACCCTTACCGTGGTCGAAAATGTTGCCCTGGCGCTGCCCGACAACCCTGATCTGAATCAACTCGCCGAGCAGATTACCGAAGTCTCAACTCGATACGGTCTGCCGGTAGATCCGCAACGCCTGGTGCACGCGCTGTCCGTGGGAGAGCGTCAACGGGTCGAGATTATTCGTTGCCTGCTGCAAAACCCGAAGTTGCTGATCATGGATGAACCCACCTCGGTGTTAACCCCGCAGGCGGTGCGCAAGCTGTTCGATACCCTGCGTCAGCTCGCCGCCGAGGGTTGCAGTATTCTTTATATCAGCCACAAGCTGGATGAAATCCAGGAGTTATGCCATGTCGCCACGGTGTTGCGCGATGGCAAGGTAACCGGCGAATGCATTCCCGCCGAGGAAACCCCGAAATCGATGGCCAGCCTGATGATCGGTAAAGAGCTGCCGATCCCGGAGCATACCGCGCCCAGCGAGCTGGGTGAGGTTCGCCTGCAGTTGAACCGGTTATGTAAAGTTTCTGATGATCCCTTTGGCACTGAATTGCAGGATATCGAACTCGAAGTGCGCTCTGGAGAAATTCTCGGCATCGCCGGAGTATCCGGCAATGGACAGCAGGAATTGCTGTATGCGCTGTCTGGCGAGGAACCGATCAATGACGCCGATGCGATAGTTATCTGTGGCAGGGCCTCGGGCCGTGATCAACCCGATCGACGCCGTAGCAGCGGTATGGGATTCGTCCCCGAAGAACGTCTCGGTCGCGGTGCGGTGCCGCGCATGTCGCTTACCGAAAACGCGTTATTGACGGCGCATCAGGCTGGCATGCTCAAACGCGGCATGATCCAGTTCGATAAGATTTCTGCATTTGCGCGCAAGTGCATCGATGATTTCAATGTCAAGTGCGGTGGCGAAGAGCACGCCGCAAATTCACTTTCGGGGGGTAACCTGCAGAAGTTCATCATGGGCCGGGAAATTCTACTCGCGCCCAAACTGCTGGTGGTCGCACAACCGACCTGGGGTGTCGATGTCGGTGCCGCGGCATTTATCCGCCAGGAATTAATCGATTTGCGCAGCGAGGGCGCCGCGATTCTGGTGATTTCGGAAGAACTGGAAGAGCTGTTCGAAATTTCAGACCGTATTGCGGTAATCGCCGAAGGTCGGCTGTCGCCAGCAAAGAAACTGTCCGCTACCAATATTGATGAAATCGGGGTCTGGATGAGCGGCATGTGGGATCAGTCCGCTGTCGCGGAGACTGCCCATGATTAGACTGGAACGACGTCCTGAAGCGTCGCAGGTGATGTCTTATGCCTCACCGCTGATTGCGATTGTATTGATGCTGATCGGTGGTCTGCTGCTGTTTGCTTTCCTTGGCAAAAATCCACTCGAGGGATTCAAGGTTTTCTTCATCAATCCCATCAGCGATTGGTACGGTGTATCGGAACTATTTCTCAAGGCGACCCCGTTGATGCTGATCGCGGTCGGGCTCGCGGTCGGATTTCGCGCCAATGTGTGGAATATCGGTGCCGAGGGGCAGTTAATCGTCGGTGGCATTGCCGCCAGTGCCGTGGCGCTGTACTTTCATGAAGCGGAAGGTGCACACGTGCTGATCCTGATGGTTATCGCAGGTGGCATTGGCGGTATGCTGTGGGCGGCCATCCCGGCCTTTTTAAAAACCCGCTTCAACACCAACGAAATCCTGGTGTCATTAATGCTGGTGTATGTTGCGCAGCTGTTGGTTTCCTGGTTGGTGCACGGACCCATGATGGATCCGGATGGCTTCAATTTCCCGCAATCCCGGATGTTTGAAGATTCGGCATTGCTGCCATTGTTGAGCGACGAAAACAGGCTTAATTTAGCTTTCGTTTTCGCGCTCGGCGCATTGCTGGCTGGATATATTTTCATGTTTCGCAGCTTTGCCGGCTTCCAGATGCAGGTGGCCGGTTACGCTAAGGACGCGGCGCGTTACGCTGGATTTTCGGCCAAACGCATGATCTGGATCGGCTTGTTGAGCGGTGGCGCGATGGCTGGTTTCGCC
>CAWCBX010000168.1:0-13700 GCA_963793595.1 uncultured Gammaproteobacteria bacterium
ACGAATCACTCGCCTCCGCCGTGCAGCAGGTCGGCACCGAACTATGGCTGAAGTCGAGGCAGCAGAATGACCAGCTCGAACAGTTGACCAGCTGGTCGCGTTATCGTGACGAAGTCATTGCACTGATAGGCAGCACCCGCGAGCAACTCGCCAAAATCTATGCCCGCGGTAGCGATGCTGCCAGTAAACGTAGAAATAAGGCCCTGATGTTTATCGAGGCACGCGAAGCGCATACTGAAATCGCAGCGAGACATGGAGTAAAAGGGGGTTATACGCATTGGTTCGCCGGCGAACTCAACAATGCCAAGATCGGTTCCGTAGCGGCCTACAATTCACTGACGCCGGCATTTATCAACATGATTCGAGCCTTCAACCTGGATTTCACTCCATTTTATAAGTATGTGCAGAAGGTGGGCGATCTGGAAAAATCGGCTCGGGACAGCTGCCTGAAAGCCTGGAGTCAGAATATCGGCCTGGACAGCGCAGACTGCCCGGACAGCAAAACCAGCATGGCTACTGTTTTTTAAGCAGGTGTGAGTACTTGCTATAAACCTGCTTGTAGTCCTCGAGATTCTCGTCCAGCATTTGTTGATACTGCTGCATAAAAAACTCGCGCGCTTTGGATAAATCACGTTCGTAATCTTCCAGCGTCTGTGCATGTTGCGAAACCACGTGGGCATTGAAACGCGAGGTGGCGAACAACATCGCCATACCGACATTTTCCGGGCTGTTGTCTTCAGCCAGTTCATTGGCACGATCGATAAACAAATCGACCATACGTCGATAAACGGCATCGAGTTCCTCGTCGCTAATTGTGTCGTCAGCCATATGAAAGATTTACTGGAAATTAAGTCGCCGCAGATATTAGCACAGAGCGGCGCGCGGCTTTAGTCAGATTCGCAATAACGCGAAAATCCTGCTGACGTCATGCCCGGTTCTTCAGTTGTCATCCCCGCGCAAGCGGGAATCTTGCAATGGTGCCATGATTTCGAGATTCCCGCTTGCGCGGGAATGACTCGGGAGAACTGCGGGAATGACTTTGGAGGAATCAGGGCAATGACCCGGGGCAAGCGCAGTAGCAAAGATTGATCGTTAATTGGTCCGTTTTTCGGCGAGGTGTTCGGCAATCAGTTCGGTCAAACCGAGCAACGGAATTTCCATTTCATTCGCCTCGAGGCCATCTTCCATCACCATGCGACAATTCGAGCAGGCCGTGACAACGGCGTCGACCTTGAGTTCCTCGATCTGGGATTTCTTTTTATTGAACGCGGTCAGTTTCAACTCTTCCGCACGCTCGTTACTGCTGACACCACCACCGCCACCGCAGCACCAGTTCATGCTGCCGTGATCGGTCATCTCGACAAAGTTCTCGGTGATCGGTTCGAGCAAATTACGGGGCTGTGCCTGAATACCACCGCGGCGAACGATCGAGCAGGGGTCGTGAAAAGTCAGGCGATCAGTTTCCATACCGGTGGTTTGCAGCCGCCCATCAGCGCGCAGCTCATCGAGTAGCTCGAGAATATGCACTACCTTGAACGGATAGGCCTTACCAATGTAATTCGGGCCCTCCCAGCGCAACGCGGTATAGGCGTGGCCGCACTCTGGACTGATCACTGTCTTAACTTTCAGCGCTTCGGCGCCGTCCACGACTCGCTGCACGAGTTGGCCCGCAATTGTCTTGTTTCCAATCTGCAGACCGGCATTTGTCGCTTCGAAGGCCTTTGACGACAGGGTCCAGCTAACGCCGGCGTGATCGAAGATCTTGACCAGCGATTCCAGGTATTCAGGATAAAGCGCAATCTCGTTTGAGGAGAGTAGCGCCATATACTCGGCACCCTCGACATCCACCGGTACGCTCAGACCGGTATCTTCCTCGACGTGTTTTATCATCGCCTGCACCGTCTTCAAGGTTATGCCCATCGGACTGCCTATCTCGAGCGCACGCTTGGAAGCGCCGACCAGGCCCTCAGGCGAGAAACCCGCCGCTGCAAGCGCCTGCTTGACTTTAAAAATCACTCCCGAGATGTCGACGCCGACCGGACAGACCATACTGCAGCGACCGCACATCGAGCATCCGTCGTAAACCAGTTCCTCCCAGTCAGCGAGATCCGCCTCCGTAAACGGCTTCGAAATACCCATCGATGAGGCGAACTTTCCCCAGAAGCTGTATTCACTTTTCCAGATTTTACGTAGCGGCTCCGTCTTGTAAATCGGGGTATAGCGGGGGTCCCTGGTTTCTGTATAAAACAGACAGGACTCGGCACATATTCCACAATTAACGCAACTCGAGAAAAATGATTTGACCTTGTAGTCAACCTCGGCGCGTAGCACCGCGAGGCCTTTCTCTAAACGTTCACTCATTTGCTCGCCCATAAGAATAGTTTACGCGTCAATGCCGCGACGGCCGAACCAGGCACCGGTAAAGGCCCTGCTCGGTATAAAAGTAAAGGTATGCATCAAGGCGCTGAAGGGAAAATAAATCAGCCATAATTCGACCGTAAAACGGTGCAGTAGTCGAAGCGCGGTAAAACCCTCGAGCAAAGCAAGGCAACCGGTCAGCATCACCACGAAAGTCAGTATTGCAGCGATGTGATCATCAAGGGTTGATATCAGGCGGCTCACCGGATTCGTCATGCGCCGCACCCACAAAATGATCAACCCCAGGAACGCGGCCTGGGCGGACATGATAAAGGCCCAGTGCGGCATCGGGGTCCAGCCAAAACCGAGCAGGTTTTCCTCGAGAAACAGGACATGGGGCGCGGCAAAAAACAACAGCGCAAACAGCCCCAGATGGAACAGGTAACCGGCTACGACCTGGATGCCTATCTGTGAGGCAATTTCCCGGTGAGGGACAAATCGACTGAGAATGTTTTTAAACGCGCTGGAGGTGGCATTTCCTCGCGCTACCGACAGATCGCCTTTGCGGCTGGCAAATACGATCGAGCCCAGTTGCCACAGGACTCCGATCCCAAAAACCGCGAGCGAGAAATACCACAGCGGACCATCAATCAAGTACTCGATCATTTTCCCTGCTCCGTCACCAGTTCACCAGTATCACCAGGTTTTCTACCTTGCAGTCTCGCGTAATCCTCTGCCGAAACAATCAGATTTTCGTCATGACAAACCTTGCCCCAGCGATCGTGATGCGCATCCGCCCAGTTGATATCGACATAGCCCGACTGCATCCCTTCCAGTGCACCCTCGCTACCGATTGAACCGAGGTACATGTGGCCGACCGACACGGTCATCAGTATCAGCGCGCCAATGGTGTGTACCACGTGGGAAAGTTCCATGATCCAGCGGCCCTGACCAAAAACGGGAGACACCAGGATCAGGCCACTGATTGCAATGACGAATCCAATCAGAATTACCATCCAGTACCAGGTTTTTTCACCCATGTTGAAAAAACCACCGGAAACATGACCATCGCCAATCAATCCGCCCCCCTTCAACAACCAGGTCATGTCACCTTTTTCGTAAATATTCCGCCGCGCAAAACTGAGAAACATCATTATCAGCGACACCAGGAACAGGGGACCGAACAGGTTATGGCCTTCCTTGCTCGCCGATGCGAACAGGGAAAACACTTCCTTGCCAAGTATAGGCAGCAACAATGATTTTCCGAGCAGCAGTATTAACCCGGTTATCGCGAGGAACAGAAATACGATCGCCAGTGTCCAGTGCACGATTCGCTCGTAATCGGTAAAGCGGCGCACCATACGTCCGGACAAACCACCTTCGATGGGAATTTTGCCTCGCACCACGTAAAGCAGTATAACTATGACGAAGATCGCCGCAATCGCGATGCCGCCGTAAGTCGAGAGTTTGTTGATACGAAAGCGAGCCCACTCGTCGCCTCGCGCATTGATCAGAAACCCGCTGTCAACACCCTTGACCTGACTGGTGCCCTCGAGAATCGCACCATCGCGTTGCCGCACTTCTCGCCAGAGATCGGCCCCGGGATTAATCGATGAGACACCCTGGGGGAAATCCTGGGTTGTTGGTGGGCCAGCAGCCGAGGACAGTTGCGGCAACACCAGGCAAAAAAGTAGTAACAGGGTTTGAATTCTCACGTCTGTGTCTCTTTATTATCGAATTATTCTATCCTGCAGCCCTGCGCAACGACCTCGATACGTCCCTGTATCGATATCATTATCTAACTTGAAAAGGTTTTTAGCCTTATCCCTTTATTTTCGAGCCATCGCCCCAGTTAAAGGCACTCGCGCCACGATTGACTACCCGCTTGCGGTAAATATCCGAGATCACGTCGGCATCACCCGCGAGCAGAGCCTTGGTCGAACACATTTCGGCGCATAGCGGTAACTTGCCTTCCGAGAGACGATTACGTCCATACTTCTTGTTCTCGTCAGAGCTGTGGTCTTCTTCCGGACCACCCGCACAGAAGGTGCACTTGTCCATCTTGCCGCGGGATGCAAAGGCGGCATCCTTTGGAAACTGGGGTGCGCCGAAAGGACAGGCGTAAAAGCAGTAACCGCAGCCGATGCAGATATCCTTGTCGTGCAACACGATGCCATCGCCGGTGGTATAGAAACAATCCACCGGGCAGACTACGGCACAAGGCGCGTCCGAGCAGTGCATACAGGCTACCGACAAGGAGCGCTCACCCTGTTCGCCATCCTTGATAGTGACCACACGGCGACGGTTAACTCCCCACGGAATCTCATGCTCGTTTTTGCAGGCGGTTACGCAGGCATTACATTCGATACAACGCTCTGCATCACAATAGAATTTCATTCTAGCCATTTTTCTGTCCCCCTAAGCTTTCGTAATGCGACAAAGACTGCACTTCGATTCCTGCATCTGCGTCACCGAATCGTAGCCATAGGTAAATGCCGTGTTGGCCGCCTCACCCAGTACATAGGGTGCGGCACCTTCCGGATACTTGTCGTGCAGGTTTTCACCCTGCATATGCCCGGCAAAGTGGAATGGCATAAATGCGACTCCGGAACCGACGCGACGGGTCACCATCGCCTTGACCTTGACCTTGGCCGATTCGGCGCCTTCTACCCAGACGTCATCGCCATCCTTGATGCCGGCATTGTTGGCGTCGCGCGGATGGATTTCAACGAACATGTCCTGCTGCAGTTCAGCCAGCCATGGATTGGATCGGGTTTCGTCGCCGCCACCCTCGTATTCCACCAGTCGACCCGAGGTGAGAATAATCGGGTAGTCCTTGGAGAAGTCTTTTTCCTGGATCGACTTGTAGCGTGTCGGCAAGCGCCAGAACGACTTTCGATCTTCGTAGGTCGGGTACTTTTCCACCAGGTCACGCCTGGATGTGTACAAGGGTTCGCGGTGTATAGGCACAGGATCCGGAAAGGTCCACACCATCGCCCGCGCCTTGGCGTTGCCAAACGGCGAACAACCATGCTTGATCGCGACGCGCTGAATTCCGCCGGAAAGGTCGGTTTTCCAGTTCTTGCCCTCGGCCGCCTTCTGCTCTTCCGCGGTCAGATCTTTCCACCAGCCCAGTTTCTTCAACACATCGGCACTGAATTCCGGATAACCGTCCTTGATATCAGAACCCTTGCCGAAGGAACCCTCAGCCAGCAGATTGGTACCATTACGTTCCACACCGAAACGGGCACGGAATGTCAGGCCACCATCAGCCACGTTTTTCGAGGTGTCGTAGAGGTTAGGTGTTCCCGGATGGTTCATTTCCGGCGTTCCCCAGGAAGGCCATGGCAAGCCGTAGTAATCACCATCGGCAGGACCGCCTTCGGCCTTGAGTGTATCGTAATCGAAGGTACCCCAGTTCTCCTGGTGGTTCTTCAGGCGTTCTGGACTTTGACCGGTGTAGCCGATGGTCCACATGCCGCGGTTGATTTCACGCAGTACGTCTTCGACCAGCGGCTCTTCGCCATTGACCTCGATGTTCTTGAACATCTGCTCGGAAAGACCCAGCTTCTTCGCCAGCTTGTACATGATGACGTGATCCGGCAGCGACTCGAATAACGGGTCGATAACCTTGGAACGCCACTGGAACGAGCGGTTGGATGCAGTCACAGAACCGTAGGTCTCCATCTGCGTGGAGGCCGGCAACAGGTAGATTCCGTCTTTACGATCCGGCATTACCGCCGAGGCCGTTGGATACGGGTCGACGATAACCATCATTTCGAGTCCGTCCATCGCCTTTTTCTGCTCAACTCCGCGCGTCTGGCTGTTGGGCGCATGACCCCAGAAAAACATCGCCTTGAGATTATCCTTCTGCGCGATATTCTCCTTGTCTTCGAGCACACCGTCGATCCAGCGAGATACCGGGATTCCCTTGGTGTTCATGATAGGAACGTCCTTGCCCTTGCTCTGCTCGTAACTGCCGCTGTCGAACTGCCCCTTGATCCATTCGTAATCCAGATCCCAGACACGTGACCAGTGTTTCCACGAACCCGCGGACAGACCGTAGTAACCCGGCAAGGTATTGGACAATACACCGAGGTCGGTCGCACCCTGTACATTATCGTGGCCACGGAATATGTTCGCGCCACCGCCAGAGACACCCATGTTGCCGAGCGCCAACTGGAAGGCGCAGTAAGCGCGGGTATTGTTATTACCGATGGTGTGCTGGGTACCACCCATACACCAGATAAAGGTGCCGGGGCGGTTATCCGCCATCGCCTTGGCGGCAGCGAAGACCTGGTCTTCGGGTACACCGGTGACCAGCTCGACCTCTTTCGGGTTCCACTTCTTGACTTCCTTCATGACTTCGTCCATGCCATAAACCCGCTGGCGGATGAATTCCTTATCTTCCCAGCCGTTTTCGAAGATATGCCACATCATGCCCCAGATGATCGCGACATCGGTGCCGGGGCGGATCCTGAGGAATTGATCAGCATGCGCCGCGGTACGGGTGTAACGCGGATCGATGACTATGACCGGCGCGTTATTTTCTTCCTTGGCCTTGAAAATGTGCTGCAATGCCACCGGATGCGCTTCGGTCGGATTGGAACCAATCAACAGGATTGCCTTGGAGAAGTGGATATCGTTGTAGGAGTTGGTCATCGCACCGTAACCCCAGGTGTTTGCTACCCCGGCTACCGTGGTCGAATGACAGATACGCGCCTGGTGGTCGACGTTATTGGTGCCCCACATCGCCGCGAACTTGCGGAACAGGTAAGCCTGCTCGTTGCTGTGCTTGGCAGAACCCAGCCAGTAGACCGAATCCGGACCGGATTTTTGCCGAATATCGAGCAGTTTGTCGCCGATTTCGTTGATCGCTTCATCCCAGGAGATCTTTCTTCCATTTGCCGTCAACCAGCTTGGTCGGATACTTTAGACGACGCTCGCCGTGCCCGTGCTCGCGAATCGCTGCGCCCTTGGCGCAATGCGCACCCTTGTTGAACGGATGGTCAAAAGCCGGCTCCTGCCCTGTCCAGACGCCATTTTGAACCTCCGCAATAATGCCGCAACCGACCGAGCAATGGGTGCAGATCGTCTTGACCTGCTCGGTATTGCCGGCTGCCGCTGAAGTCGCCGCTTCAGCTTTTTTCATCATCACCGGGGTAACAGTCGTCGCCAGCGCGGCGCCGCCTGCCATCAGGCTCGAATTTCTTAAAAAGGTTCGGCGAGTAATGCCCGCGGGTGCAGATTTACAGACGACATTCTTGTCGACAGTAGAGGATACTTTGGTTAATTTTTTCATTTTGGAACCCCCCCAGGTTAAATGTCAGCTGACTTGTAGTAGTCCATAACATGCGGGGTTAACTGGTAACCCTTCTGACTTGGTTTTGCAGCGATATCTTCGCTTACTTCGGCAATGGCCGCGGTACTGGCCAGGGAAGTGGTTGCCACGGCTGCTCCAACTAGCGTGGACTTCTTGATAAATTCTCGGCGTTCCTGGTCCTCAGGCTGACTTTTGTTTTTCACGGGCTTTTCCTCCACAGGGATATCTAGAGTTATGTCGTTTTATTTTTAACTGTGCATCAACAGGTATGCAGTCTCCAGTTCAATAAATGCTGCGCCAAATTGCGCAACGAGTTTATAGAAATCGGCCGATCGGGCGTTACCCAGATCTGCAAAAAATCGCTCGAGCCAGGGCTTCATGTGTGTTTCAAAGAAGCGTTGTTGCTCAGAAAGATTCGTAGCGTCAGAAATCATAACAGAAAAAATTTCAAAAATCGCTGCCGCGTGGTCCTCCGGCTCGTGCGTCTGTGCACTGCGTTCGAAACCGAGCACGCGCAAATCATCGCGCAGGTCGCTAAGTGGCTGTTCCATAAGGAATCCGGTCAGATACCAGGACCCGTAAGGCACCACTTCGCCCTTGCCCACGCCGATAAACAGCGCATTATATTCGTCTTCCAGTTGATTTAAATCAATATTTCGGGCCGCCGTGGCCAGCCCTGACATGGCCTCGAAGAGTGCGTCCGGTTCGGCATCACTTTGCGGTGACAGCTCAACCAGGTGATCCAGCAGGGCCTGCTCCGGCGGCGCCCGCAGCAGCGCCGCCAACAGGCCATAGGCTCCCGCCCGATACAGTTGCTCGTTTTCGAGGGCTTCATTTTCGGCGGTAGGCATAGTCAAATTATCCTCTCAGATTACTGCAAACGCTGCGGCGGGTTGAACTCCCCACCCATCGCATCGGGATCCTGTGCAATATCGATGACGCGGCAATCTTCACACATTTTAAGCCGGTCGAGTGCGCGCTCGTTGCCGAACATGTAGTGATCCTTCAGTTTTTCCTGCATTTTATGGATCACCGAAGTCGGCGCAAAGGGCTTGCCGCAGGAAATGCAGGCAAACGGCGTATCACGATTGAGTTCGCGAGCACGATTTCTGCTTTCCAGGTCGAATAGCAGGCGCGGTTTTAGCGTAATCGCATCCTCCGGGCAGGTTTGCACGCAGGCACCACATTGCAAACAGTTGCTTTCAATGAAAAATACCTGGGGAATTTCACGATTTGAACCATCCTGCAGAGCTTTGCCTGGGCAGGAACCGACACAGGCCATGCACAGGGTACATTTGCCGCTATCGACAACCACTTCGCCAAAGGGTGCCGGCACTGGTAAATCGACCCGGTCTGTCTGCGGCTTCAATTTCGCAACCAGGTGATCGAGGGCCTGATAAATAGCGCTGCGCTTGGCCTGCGGCATATCAAGCACCGAGGCTTCAATTTCGTTGCGGGTATCGATTTCCGGCAACGCCGCGTCATGCGCACAAAGGCTGACACAGGATCGATCGAGGCCCAGGCCGATGAGGAGTTCCTGGACCCAGTCCACCTGCTGCTCAAGATTACTGCTGGAACTTCGCGGCACCTGTTCGTCGACGTGCAGAACAACCTGCATCGCACCATAGGCAAGTGCCGACAGGCATAAATCCATACCCACACTGGCCAGTTCTTCAACCCCGAGTGGCAGCACATTGTCGTAAGCCTGCAAATAGGATTCCACTGCGTAATTTTCACTATGAAACAGCAGGATGGGGTTTTTGCCGCCCTGCCGCAGATACTCGCTGAGCGTGTCGCGCACGCGTTTACCATTATCGCGCAGGTTCGGATACAGATAGCGAATCGCGCCGGACGGACATACCGTGGTGCAGCTGCCGCCACCCTGGCACAGGTAGGGATTGACTTCGATGCGCTCGCCAATACTTTGTATCGCTTCGGCGGGACAGGCGTCGATACATTGCCGGCAGGCAATCTTGCCATTTACCCCATGCGCACATATCGACGGATCGTAATCAAAATACCTGGGTTTTTGAAACTCGCCCTGCAGATCCTCGAGTTCCGCCGTTAATGCGGCTGGATCCCAGTCCTTCGCCGCAACATGAAAATACCCAGGCGGCAGCATTTCCCGCGCCAGTCGCGCGGTTTCATGCAGGTCAAGAATCGAATCCCCTTTGTGGGTACTCGTATTGCCGTGCTGATCGGTAACCTCGACCACGTATGCACCCAGGTAACCAGCTATCTGGAGGTTATTACCGGTCGACGAAATCGGTTCCAGGTCGAGGCTCGCAGGCAAGTCGGCACAGCGCTGCAAAGCCTCGTCATCACCGACTGCGATCACCCTGCCAGCGGACTGATAGGTAACCAGGCTGGTAGGTTCGAACTCGAAGCTGTCACGCAGCCCCAGGGCCTGTTGTTGTGCCTGCCTGTTACTCATCGTCTGATACTTGCCTGGGTCTGGATTCCTGCTCTGCTTGCGCCAGGGTTTCGGGCTGCTCGTTTGAATCCGCTTCGACTTCATCTTCGATGGATTCCATGTCTTCGGCGGATTCCATCGCTTGCAAATCATCATCCGCGATTTCCTCGATTGCGTCATCTTCCGCGCCCGCTGCTTCGGCCGCCTGCGCCTCGCGCAGCTTTTGTTCCTGCATTTCGATGTGATGCTTCATATCGCAGGTAACGATATCGCCCAGTTTTTCGAAATAGGTATAGTCTTCGTCGTATTCGTCGAGCCCGTCACGAATATTGAAAACGGGGGCTTTGAACAACTTACGCAAGGCCAGGTTGCGCAACTCGTCACTCACGCCCGAGGACATGAAACCACTGAAATCGGAGTCTTCGCTGAGTGATTCTATAGCGGGCATATCGGCATCGGTCAGCACGGGCTTCTCGACTGCATCGACTCCTTCTGTGGCAGGCATGGTCAGGTTGCCATCCGCACCCGTTGATACCGCTTCCCCGCTCAAAGGCGCCAGCTGTTCAGCTTCCAGTTTGCGTCGCGACCAGCGCGACAGCACCGATTCCTTACTGTCCCGGGTCATGACGATTTCGCCTCGGTAATGGTTCCGGGTTTCTCCGTTTCATGCCAGTTTTTGAGCTTGCGCTTGGTTTTCTTGATCGCGACATAATGGGTCAACACGTAGGCTTCCGCCCATTGATAAAGCTCTGCCGGGATCTTGACCGAGTAGATTTGCTCGTCTCCCTCGAGATAGGCATGCACTTCATCAAAACTCAGTGACACCAGGTAAGGCACCGGCATTTCATCGCTGGAATCGGGTTGACTGGCGACGATAAAACATCCCGGTTCGGGAGACATCAGGTTATGGTAGTAGCTTTCACATTCGTCGACGTGAAGCCGCAGGCTTAATCCCGTGAACAGGAAATGTTCGACTTCGCCATCCTGGTAAATCCGGGTTACCGATTGCGCCTCATCTTCCTCGCGTACGACCACGCCCAGCGCGTCGTAGCGGAAATCCGCCCAGGGATGCGTGGAAGGCTGTTTTTCCATGACAACCGCAAGGTTCAGATGGTCGGGAAGCTTCTGCTCGAAGTCTTCCAGGTCGAGTTTTTCCATGGGCTCCTGTCGAGGGCAGCGGAAAGTTAAAGCGCAGTTATATCACAGGCAGCCTAGTATCGCGCAACCATGGAAATTGCAGGGTTTATGGTTTGCCTTTGCTTTACCACCGGTTGTACCCCTGCAGACGATAAATTTCCAGACAACTACCATTCCCACGCAAGCCTGCGCGGCCCAGCAGGAATCTTGATAACAACGCCGCCATTGCAGGATCCCCGCTTTCGCGGGGATGACTGCAATCGAGTCCAGGAGAGTTCTATTGCTGCTCGAGGGTAAAACTGCGCTCGTTTCTCAGCGCGGGGATGCGATCGCGCGCCTGTTGCACGCGATCGAGGTCGATATCGGCATAAATCACCCCGGGTTCGGCCCCGCCATCGGCGAGGATTTCCCCCCAGGGGTCGATGATCAACGAATGTCCAAAAGAATAGCGCTTGTCAGCATGATGTCCGCATTGATTCGGCGCGATGATAAAGGCACCGGTTTCGATCGCACGAGCACGCACCAGTGTGTGCCAGTGTGCCTGCCCGGTGGTCTGCGTAAACGCCGCGGGGATGGTAATGAATTGCGCACCTGCATGCGCCAACGCCCGGTAGAGCGCGCCAAACCGCAGGTCGTAACAAATCGACAGTCCAAGCCTGCCCAACGATGTTTCAACCACCACGGCCTTGTCGCCGGGCTCGATGGCATCCGATTCACGGTAAGCCTCGCCGTTTTTGAGCTCGATATCGAACATGTGTAACTTGTCGTAGCGCGCCCGAATATCACCCGACGCATCGATTAAAAAGCAGCGATTAAAAATTTTCTCATGCTCGAGAATCAGCTGCGAGCCGACCAGGATGATCACGCCATGCTCGCGCGCCCTGCGCCGGAACGCGGCCAGGCCGATATCGTCGACTTCGGTATAGGTGGCCGCTGGAATCTGTTCGTTGACCGGCTCAATCAGACCCACGGTTTCCGGCAGCGCGATAAACTCCGCACCCGCTGCCGCGGCTTCATCGATGCGCGCGCATACCCAGTCGATATTGGCCTCGATATCGCGAGTGGCAGTATTTTGAATACAGGCTGCGCGGAACAGGGTCATTTAAATCACGCTCTCCGCATCGTGATAATCATAGCCGAGGTCATGCGCGACTTCGCGCTGGGTGATCTTTCCTTTGTGCACGTTGAGACCGTCGCGCAACCAGCGATCATCCCTGAGCGCCTGCTGATAGCCTTTGTCGGCGAGGGCGATAATATGCGGCAAGGTTACGTTATTGAGCGCGTAAGTCGAGGTACGCGGCACCCCACCAGGCATGTTGGCAACACAGTAATGCACCACGTCGTCGACGATGTAGGTCGGCTCGGCATGTGTAGTCGGCTTCGAGGTTTCGCAACACCCACCCTGATCGATTGCGACATCCACAATCACCGCGCCGGGCTTCATATCCTTGACCATCTGGGCGGTAACCAGCTTGGGTGCTTCGGCACCGGGAACCAGGACCCCGCCGATTACCAGATCGGCCTCTACCACATGACGTTCGATTGCGTCATCGGTGGAAAACACCGAATTGGTGCTGCGTCCAAACTGTCGCCAATGGTTTTCGATCGCCTCGGGACTGCGATCGATGACCCAGACATCGGCACCCATGCCGACAGCGATGTGTGTGGCGTGCGTACCTACCACCCCGGCACCCAGGATGACAACCTTGGCCGGATCAACCCCGGGCACTCCGCCGAGCAACATACCGAGCCCGCCATGCGGATGCTCGAGGCAATAGGCTCCCGCCTGGATTGCCATGCGACCGGCAACCTTCGACATCGGCGCCAGCAAGGGCAGGCCACCATGCGGCGAGGTCACCGTTTCATAGGCAATGCAGACGGCACCACTGGCGACCAGGTCTTTGGTCTGCTCCGGGTCCGGCGCAAGATGCAGATAAGTGAACAGTACCTGGCCTTCACGCAGCATGGCACGCTCGCCGGCCTGCGGCTCCTTGACCTTGACCACCATTTCCGCGCGCGCAAAAATTTCCGTGGGGGTATCGATAATTTTCGCACCGATCTTCGCATACTCGGCATCGCTGACACCGATGCCTTCTCCTGCGTTGGTTTCAACCATGACCTCGTGGCCGTGCTTGATCGCTTCACGCACACTCGCAGGCGCCATGCCGACGCGATACTCGTGGTTCTTTATCTCCTTGGGAACACCTATCAACATAACTTCAGCCTTAAATGACGATTAAAACGCAAAAGTAATCGAGCGCCATTAACCAGGCTAGTGCCGTCAAACTTCAGTTCACCCGCAGCGAGATGCCTTATCGCGTGAGCGTGAGCGTTTGCCGGATAAGGCACATAGTCGAAACGTGTTCAGGCGCAGGAAGGGTGACCTTATCGCTGGCGCTAAAGCTAGTTGCTGGAACTGGCAGCTCCTGATCCTGGACATGGATAAGCCAGCTACGCGTAATCGGCAAA
>CAWCBX010000169.1:0-7050 GCA_963793595.1 uncultured Gammaproteobacteria bacterium
ACGGGAATGACTATGTTAGGGAGCAAGATTCCCGCTTGCGCGGGAATGACTATAAACGGGGCAGGATTTCCATGTATGCAGTGGTCCGAGGTGTCGCAATGACAGCGAAATTTTTTATTTTGCGGGAGGAGTGGCTTCATGATCCCGGTCTCGGTTTCGGGATGTCGAGCAAATCACAAAATCAACCACTAACCAGTTGCGCTAAGAAACCGCTCAACTAATCTTAATTGCTACCGATAACTAGTTATAGAGTCACCGCAGACTGACGTGATTCGCTAACGAAACCAGAGATTGATAGATAAAATCTATAAATAAATTATGCAGCTTAACCAACGTTTTGGCCTGACCATGATTATCGCGACCCTGCTGGTCATGGTTGCGACTGTCTATATCCTGTTCGATTATCAACGTGATAACCGGGCAGAGCTGGCACGCGCGCAGGGCCTCGACCTGGTGCGTTTGCTTGGCGGAATGTCCTGGGATGAGCTGGTACCTCGACCAGGCCGCAAAGGATTTCTTGAAATTCTCAGGCAGGGGCAAAGCAACCCGGATTTTGCCTACGGCGCGGTGGTTGGTATCGATGGCAAGGTGGCGACCGAAGTCACCCGCTCCGGCGTTATCGTGCCCCCGGGTGATATTATCGACGAACCCACCAGTTGGTTAGGGCAGCGCGTTTTATCGGCGGACAACGCCGAGCGTCAACAACATTTCATCGAGTCCTATGCCCCGCTGTTTGAAGCCGATGTACATCGAGGCTTCGTACGTCTCGGGTATTTCCAGCCGGAGTTTAGTTTGAGCCAGTATGAAATGCCCTTTCTGGCGACGCTGATGCTGCCGATCTTCCTCCTGGTGCCCCTGTTTTACTTCATGCTGCGACGTGAAATCAGGCCACTCAAGCAAATCAGCGAACGCTTTGAAAACCTGGCCGAACAGGTCGGCTTCAACCAGGTCGAATTGCAACCGAGCCAGGCGCTGAGCGATTTCATGGAGCAGTTCGGCAGTTACATCGAAGCCACGCAAACCAGGATCGAGGCTTTGAACAAGGAGCACGATGACTTGACGATGTCGAGCAAGCTGCTGACCTATAAGAACAATCGTGTCGATGCCATTTTGCAGAATTTCCCCGACGCGATCCTGGTCATCGATGAAGCCGGCGAAGTCAGTTATGCCAACGGCAAAATCGAGCGTTTACTCGGGGTTGAACCGCAGGCGATACTCGGCAAGAAAACCCGCGAGTGGTGTGATGATCCACAGATTATACCGTTGCTGACGCTTGGCGACGTCAAGTCGAACCTGCAGGCCAACCAGGATACGATTCAGGTCAGGTTCGACGATCACAGTGAAAAATCGGTGCAGTTCAACGTTTACCCGTTGTTCGTACCCAATGATGAAACCCGGATCCTGGGACGCCTGGTGGTCGTGCGGGATGTTTCCGAATCCCATTTGATGCGCCAACGCCAGACCGAATTTATCTCGCATATATCCCACGAGTTGAAGACGCCGCTCAACGTGTTATCGATGTACAGTGAATCATTGCTCACCGAGGGTGCCGACAACGAAGAATATCGTATCGAAGCGGTTAACGTGATTCATGACGAGGTCGAACGGCTGTCGACCCTGATCAATAATCTGCTCGCCATAAACCAGTACGAACTGGGTGGTGTAGTCGCCCAGCGCAAGCATGTGCGCATGCACGAATTCCTGGAAGACGCGTTTAAAAATATTACCCAGGCCAGGGGAGACAAGGAGCTCGAGTACGACCTCGATATTCCACGCGAAATGAGCATGGTCTATATCGACAAGGATTTGTTCCGCATTGCGATCAACAACCTGCTGACCAACGCGATCAAATACAGCAAACCCGGTGGCACGGTCAGTTTAAATGCCAGCGAAACCGAAGACAGTATCGAAATCGTCGTCAGTGACGAGGGCTATGGCATTGCCGAGAGCGATATTAAGCAGATTTTCAATAAGTTTTTCCGTTCAACGGACGACAACATAAGAAAGCAGACTGGCCACGGCCTCGGTTTATCGCTGGCGCGTCAAATAGTCCTGATGCATCACGGCGATCTGAGTTGCACTAGTGAACCCGGTAAGGGCAGTCAGTTTGTGATCCGAATGGAGAAGGTTTCGAACCAGATTATAGATGCGGCCGCCTCATGAAGAAAATTGTAATAGCAGACGATGAACCGCATGTGCTGCGGGTGTTAAAACTTTCCCTGGAGAAAGAGGGCTATGCGGTGGACACCTGTGCCAACGGCAAGGAAGCGCTTGCCCGGCTGGAACGGGAATACCCCGACATCCTGATCACCGATATCCAGATGCCACAGATGACCGGTGAGGAGTTATGCCTGCATATCGAGCAGCATATGCCTGATCGTAATTTCCTGATTTTCGTGCTCACCTCACGTACCGAAATCGAACACCGTGAATGGTCACGCGAAATCCACAATCTGCTGTTTCTGGAGAAACCGGTCAGCATTCGCAACCTGGTTGAAAAGCTCGATGGATATTTTGCCGGAACCACCGATAGCTGGAGGATATCCTGATGTCATCACCGTCGGGTAACAACGTACATTTCGACAATTATCTCGCCCTGCTGAAAGGTTTTGACCCGGCGGTCGAGGGTATGATCGCGTTCGATCATGAGCAGTGTTTCGTCTGGCAGGACAGTAGCGAAACGCTCGAACTCGCCGTGGTGGTGCCGCAGCTGAAGCGTTTTCACGACGGCGATAGTGATACTGCGCTGACTTCGCTTGAAGACGGCTCCAACCTGGAACTGGTCAACCTGCGCAATCCAGCACGGTGAAGTGGCGCTGACCCTGTGCCTGTACCTCGGCGCCACGGATAAAACCGTGCAGGCCGTCGCCGCCAATGAAAACATCGGCCTGTTGAACGAGTTCTTGCTCGCCGATTATGGGCAAAGCCAGGCGCTTGCGAGCAAGGAAGACGAACTCAACCATATGACCGACGAGCTCACCAAACGCTATGAAGAGCTCAACCTGATTTACAAGGCGGAAGACCAGGCGCTGAATATCTATCATGGTCGCGAACTATTGCGCCAACTGGTGATGAATACCTCGCGTTTCCTCAATGTAGACATCATTTATCTGTACATCGCCGGCAAAAATATCGTGATGCACAAGTACAAGAACGACAACCCGCTGTTCGAATCGGACAAGTTGTTTCATTACCTGCAACACTCGGTTTACCCGGTGCTCGAAACCGGGCAGCAGGCGATCGTCATCAATCATGTCGACGATGCCAGGATATATGGTTTCGCGGAGACGACGCCATACAAGCATGTCGTGAGCCCCGTGGTCAATGCCGAAAACCAGGTGATCGGGCTGCTGGCGATAGCCAGCCAGAATTTCAGCGTCGACTTCTCCAATAGCGATCGTAACCTGCTCGATGTGATGACCAAGAAGGCTTCCAAGATCGCCCAGTCCCACTTCGACCCGCTCACCGGGCTGGAAAACAGCAACAGCTTCGAGCTCATCCTCAAGGATTTACTCAAGCAATCCTGGGGTACGGATGTCCATCATGCGATCGCCAATGTCGATATTGATCGCATGGCGGTGGTCAACGATATCAGTGGTCGCGACGCCGGTGACCTGTTGATCAAGAAAGTTGGCCATAAGCTCGCCAGCATGGTGCGTTCACGCGATGTGGTGGCGCGCATCGGCAGTGACAAGTTTGGTGTACTGCTGGAAAACTGCGACCTGGCCACCGCGCAGATCGTAATGAAAAAAATCGCCCACGCCGTCTCCACCATCGAGCTCGAATGGGAGGGTGAATCGCACCAGGTGAGTGTCAGTATCGGTATCGCTCCGATCACCGCCCAGGCGCAATCGGTAACCAGTTTATTGAACGCCTCCGAAACCGCGCGTAACGTCAGTAAGGAGCGGGGCCGTAACACCATCCATGTGCTCGACATGGATGACAGCAATTTATTAAAGCGCAAGGAACAAATCCGCTGGGTTAGTCAAATTCAGTCGGCATTGCGCGATGACCGCTTCCTGTTGTACGCGCAACTGATCCAGCCATTGAAAAAGAAGCACGGCAAGCCGCATTACGAGATCCTGCTGCGTCTGCAGGATGATGACGGCAGTGTCATTTTGCCGGGCAAGTTTTTGCCCGCGGCAGAAAACTTCTACCTGATGTCGAGTATCGATTACTGGGTTATCGACCGGAGCTTCAGCGAACTTGCCCGGTTCAGGCAGGGATCTGAAAAGCTTAGCGGGGTCTCGATTAACCTGTCGGGACAGTCACTCGGCGACCCGACCGGTCTGGCCGCTTATATCGAGAACAAGCTCGAGCACTACCAGCTCGATGCGCAGGATATCTGTTTCGAAATCACCGAATCCACCGCAATTGCCAATATCGACGATGCCCGTGTCTTTATCGACCATCTGCGCGCACGCGGTTTCGAGTTTTCGCTGGACGACTTCGGCACCGGCCTGAGCTCTTTCTCCTACCTCAAGAACCTGCAGGTCAACTACCTCAAGATCGACGGCAGTTTTGTCAGCGACATCGTCCAGGATCCGGTTTGCGCGAGTATGGTGGGCGCGATCAACCAGGTGGGTCATGCGATGCAATTAAAAACAGTGGCGGAATTCGTTGAAAACGATGCCATCAGGCGCAAGCTGATCGAGATCGGTGTCGATTTTGGACAGGGTTTTGGCCTTGGCATGCCGCAACCGTTACAGGACATCTTATCCGATCAAGTCGGGGCGGCGTCGAAGTCGGCGTAGTTGAAATGTCTGATGCGAATGTAATCAGCATTGAAGATGGCCTGAGCCCGGGCACGGTCAGTAAAAACCGGGTCGGCACGATGACCCACCTGTTCCCGCGCGGAAATCTGACCGATCCCGAGTTGCTCGTGGCATTGCGCGTCGCGGTCGATGAAAGTATCGCCGCCCAGGAAGTACAACTGATCATCGACATGGTGAGTGTGTCGCTGATCGACAGTAAAGCCCTCGAAACCCTGTTTGATCTGCGCCAGAGCCTGGCCATGGTCGGTGGCTGGTTAAAAGTCACCAATGCCAAGCCACTGATTCGCGACATATTCCTGGTCACCGGCCTGGACCAGGTGATCGATATCGTCAACAGTTTCAATATCGATAAAGCCGAGGTAGCCAAACCTGCAACCACCAGCAGCGAGGGCATCCGTATGGGTGACCTGCTGGTTAACAAGGGTCTGCTTACCAAGGAGAAAGTCGAAGAGGCGATCGTGCTGCAGAAAAAAAGCGGCAAGCGCATGGGGCAGATTATCGTCAGTAAAGGCTGGGTCAGCGAAGACGTTTTCCTGACCACGCTCGGTGAACAACTGGGAATTCCACATATTGTGATCCGCGCCGGCCTGGTCGATCAGGACGTCTTTAACCGACTGGATCTCGAAGTGTCACAACGCCTCAAGGTGGTACCCATGTTCCTGGTGCACGGCGAGCTTACCCTGGCGACTTCCGATCCGCAGGCGATTGCCAGCTTCAGCGAAATCGAAGAAAAGCTGAACTGCAAGATCCGTCCGGTGCTGGTGCGCAAGAGCGACATCGTCAAGACCCTGAACGATGCGGGCTCCGACAATATTTATGACGCTGAAATTCTCGAAGATCTCGACGACGACTTCGAGTTTATCGATAACGCACCACCCGACGATTACACCGGGATCGATGAAATGGCGGCCGGCAGCCCGGTCATCAACATGGTGAACTCGATTATTCAGCGCGCGGTGCACGACATGGTCAGCGATATTCACATCGAGCCGTCGCAAAAAAAGTGCCGCGTGCGTTTTCGCATCGATGGCCTGTTATACGAGGTCATGACGCCGCGCATCGATTTGCATCCGGCACTGGTGTCACGCCTCAAGGTCATGGCCAATCTCGATATCGCCGAACGACGCATGCCGCAGGATGGGCGCATCCAGGTGCATACGCAGGGGCGCTCGGTCGATCTGCGTTTCAGCTCGCTACCCGGGCTGCATGGAGAAAAGGTGGTGTTGCGGGTACTCGACAAGAACCAGTCGATCCTCGACATCGACAAGCTTGGCATGCAGGCGCCCAATGTCGTTACCTACAAGCGCCTGCTGGACCGCAGTTATGGACTGATCCTGGTCACCGGGCCGACCGGTAGCGGTAAGACCACGAGCCTGTACTCGGCGATCAACTATCTCAACAGTCTCGAGAAAAATATCGTCACCATCGAGGATCCGGTCGAGTACCAGCTCGATATCGTCAACCAGAATCCGGTGCGCGAAAACATCGGCCTGACCTTCGCCAAGATGCTCAAGCACGTGCTGCGCCAGGACCCCGACGTGGTCATGGTCGGTGAAATTCGTGAGCGCGAAACCGCGGAGATCGCGGTGCAGGCCGCGCTCACCGGCCACCTGGTGCTATCCACGCTGCACACCAACGACAGCATCGGCGCGGTCACGCGCATGATCGACATGGGCGTAGAACCTTACCTGCTGTCCTCGGCATTGATCGGCGTGGTCGCACAGCGCCTGGTGCGTTCGATATGTCCCAATTGCAAGACCGAGTTCCTGGCGAGCCCCGAGATGATCGAGAAATACGGCTGGCAGGACCAGGGCAAGGTGCGTCTGTCGAAAGGTCGTGGCTGCGCCGAATGTTACGACGCCGGTTACCGCGGCCGCATGGGTATCCACGAAATCATCGAAACCAACCCCGAGCTGCAGCGCCTGATCATCGCCAACGCGTCGCGCGATGAGCTGACCGATTATCTCAACCGGCACGAGATCAAAATGCTGTTCGACGACGGCATCGATCGTGTGCGCGAAGGTGTTACCACGATCGAAGAAATCTGGCGCGTGGTCAACAGCTAGGGCCGGGATGAAGCATGGCGATTAATACCAAACAACAAGTAGCCGTGAAGTCGGCATCGACCGCGAGGCTCGCCTCGATGCCAAAATTTCTGTTCAGGCAGGCCATCGGCGATAAGGATCGCCGTTTCTTCACCGAGCAAATGTCCCTGCTGCTGGAGACCGGTACCCCGCTGCAGGCGAGCCTGCAGGCAATGAAAAAGCAGGTCGAC
>CAWCBX010000170.1:0-35834 GCA_963793595.1 uncultured Gammaproteobacteria bacterium
GGCCGGCTCCAAGGTATTCTCCATTTTTCATAAAAGCCATAGCTATGTGTTCCATCCATAGGGGCCTTTCATTTCTACTGCCCAGACACCTTTGCAACTCTTGCCCTTCTTACCTTTCCTGCTTTTTTCTTCTTTTACCTTTTCCTCCGTCTCGGGTGCTGTATCCGGGATCTCTGCGGCCACCTCTTCCGGTTTCGCAGTATCGTCGACGGCGGCCACGACGGCCGGTTTGTTCTCAGCAGCACCTGGGGCATTGATCTTCTTTTCAGCTTTCATTGCTTGATTGGCCTCTACAAGTTGATTGTGGCAGAGCGTATAAACTACCAATGAATAATCCCCAAGTCTTAAAGGGTTGTTTCCCGTCCTTTAGCATTTTCTTATCTTCAAATCAGAATTGTTCTACAGACTTCACCGGCTCACCTGGCGATACTGTCCCTGAAGACGTACCTGGTAATGCTGCCAGAAAAGATGCTTCATCAGTGTATGTTACAGATGCGGCGTTAACAGTTGAGATAAGAAATTCAAACACACAACCAATAGCCGGGGCTATCCATTTTGCGTCTATTCCTGACCTCCAGAAGTGCCAAGGCCACCCGAAGGCGGCCTGTGCGTATCATGATTTTCAAAAAGTTGTTTACGTCGTCGCTAGCCCGATAGATACTGCGTTACCCCGCTTCCAAAAATCACTATTTGTTTTCACACAGCCTGGGGGCGATTCGAGACCTTCCGTAGAAATTACAGCAGGTATGGCTTAAAGGTCTCAGTTCGGTAGAGTCGAGATGTCGCCATTGCGCGCATCTGCCCACCCTCTCACTGCCATTGAACTAGACATCATATCCTAACAGGGCGCTGTTAGTAGTTTGCCTCGTCAAAACCTTATCCGCCCCGCGGATCGTTGACGTCCGAGCCGACCCTGACAAGACACACGGGGGTACTGTCAACTTGGCGGCCGCCCTGGCAGACTCTCCCGATGAAGACCAAAGCGCCAAGCTACCGCGGATACCGATTCCCACCCGAGATCATCAGCCACGCTGTCTGGCTTTACCACCGCTTCTGCCTGAGTTTTCGAGACGTCGAGGATCTTCTCGCCAAGCGGGGAATCATCGTCTCCCATGAGACCATTCGGCAGTGGTGCCGCAAGTTCGGCCCGGTGTACACCCGCCACCTCGCCCGAGAGCGCCAGATGCGACGCTTCAAGTCTGCTGCTCAAGCGCAGCGCTTCCTGTCGGTCCACGGCGTCATCCTGAATCTGTTCCGGGTCGGACGACACCTGCTGCGCCCAGCCAACCACCGGATACTGCGCGCCCGTTCCTTCTCGGCTTGGTCTGAGGTGACGTGTGCCTGAATCACCCGGACTCTGCCTCCAATTCGGGCGCAACCTCGCTCAGCAGACGGCAAGTTGACAGTGTCCTGCGGACCCCAAAACGTGTTACGTTTGAGCCTTCAACGCTCCCAGAAGCCGCTCTTCGGCGGTCCTACCCCGCTGCGGCCTTGCACCCTCCGGGCGCGACAACGAAGAGCTGCCGGAAGGATGGCTGCCTGAAAGGACGGGTACCATGCCTGAATCCAGGGCTGAGACGAAGGACACCGCGAGGTCCTCCTTCAAAGCGCAAGGAGTACGACCGAGGTTCCAGCCACGTCCCTTTGCAGCTCAGGCCAAGAGAGAGGGTCATTCGTCGTCGGAGGAAGTAGCTCAGAGTCCCTTGGATGCCTATCAAGAGAGCAGGAGGGCCGTCGAGCCCATGCCGCGTCGAGGCCCCGACGCTGCCGGTGAGAGTCGCGTCGGCCTGTTGGATCGGTCGAAGGCAGGCTTGGAGGTGCCTTCTGTGCACTCCCGGGCCGTTCACAACAGCCCTTTCGTAATCGCCCGACGAGTGAAGCTCAAGAATAGGTTTGGCGTTCCGTCCACCTGTGCCGCTGCCACAGCCCCGGAAGCGACGTCGCGTGTTCTCCAGCTTCATAAGAATCACGTGGAGCTGATACAAATCACGCATCATCGCCGAGTTAATAACCATTTGCGTAATCCATGGGATAAGAAAGCCTGTCAAAGCATCCTTGCCAGTCGAACGGTCGCTATTAATACAATCGTAAGAAGGAAAGAACTGTACAGTGCATTTGAAGCAACTCTGAGAAAGAGGCTAAACAACCATAATGCTTTCCCGAAGGCATACACCAACCAACAGGTAGCGAGTGCTCTTGACAAGAAGAGAATTAATGTAGGAACTCTGGAGTGCAGCATCTCGAAGCTGGGCGTTACTCCTGCCAACTGCCGAGATCGAAGTGGTGGCAAATGTAACTGGTACGAGGTCGCAGATTGGTTTTGAGGTTTTCCACCTAAACTCGATAATTGAGACGTTCAAGAGGCTAGACAAGCCACCTAAGAAGAAGAAAAAGTAATAGGTCGTTGCGCCGAGTCTCTGACGATGGCGGAGCGCAGAGTCCCGTAGGGTGCAAGTAATCGGCCGAGGCAGCCCGAATCGTAGAGCGGCCTGTGTCGTGGCTGTGTCCTCGCGGCGTAGGCTCGGGCGATGCCCCATGCTCTGCAGTTCCTCGTCTTCACCTTCGCAGGATCGCTGAACCCTCTGTGCCTCGTCAAAACCTCATCCGCCCCGAGGATCGTTGACGTCCAGGCCGATCCTGGCGAGACTCACGGGCCATGCCTGATCTCGCCCTCGCTCTTCTCACAGCCCTTCTCAGCGCCTTGAAATGGTACTGTCAAGCTGAGGCCTGCCCTGGCAGACTCGCCCGATGAAAGCCGATGCGCCGAGCTACCGCGGATACCGATTCCCACCCGAGATCATCAGCCACGCTGTCTGGCTGTACCACCGCTTCTGCCTGAGCTTCCGAGACGTCGAGGATCTCCTGGCCGAGCGCGGGATCACTCGTCTCCTACGAGACCATCCGGCAGTGGTGTCGGAAGTTCGGCCCCGAGTACGCCCGCAGGCTCAAGCGGCGACAAGGTCGACTGGGCGACACGTGGCACCTGGACGAGCTCTTCGTCACCATCCGGGGTCAGCGGCACTATCTCTGGCGTGCCGTCGACCAGGACGGCGATGTGATCGACATCCTCGTCCAGCCACGTCGCGATCGCCGGGCCGCAGAGCGCTTCTTCAACCGGCTGTTGAAGGCACAGCGCGGCGAGCCCCGGCGGCTGGTCACCGACAAGCTCAGGAGCTACGCTGCGGCGCGCCGCAGGGTGATGCCCTCGGTGCTCCATGACACAGCCGGTACGCGAACAACCGGGCCGAAGTCTCGCATCAGCCGACCCGACAGCGAGAGCGACAGATGCGCCGGTTCAAGTCCTCCGCTCAAGCGCAGCGATTCCTCTCGGTCCACGGGGTCATCCAGAATCTCTTCCGGGTCGGACGGCACCTGCTGCGGCCAGCCAATCACCGACTACTGCGCGACCGTTCCTTCCTGGCTTGGTCTGAGGTGACGTGTGCCTGAATCACCTGGACTCTGCCTCCGATTCGGGCGCAACCTCGCTCGGCAGACGCTAAGTTGACAGTGCCCCTGTGGCTCACGTACCGCAACAGCTACCTGCGCCGGTCGACCCGAGTGCCCTGGGCGCTGCTGGCACTGCCCAGCTCGGTGCGGAGTACCGGGATCAACGCGGCTTCAAGCGCAACGTGCTGCGCAGCTTGAGCCGGGTTCTGGTGGTCTACCCGACGGCGCGGGTCCAGCAAGTGCGGGGCGGGCTGCGGCTGCGGCCTGCACCCTGCCCCGTGAGACAGTCGGCCGTTCTCACCAGCTGAGCGGACGCGAGAAACTCCCTTGGATGTTGGGCGGATGAGTTTCCGAGAGGGACAGCGATCGGACATCGCCCGTGAGTGTTGCCAGGAATGGCCGGAACGTCAACGGGCATCGGGGCGGATGGAGTTTTGACGAGGGACAGCCTACAATCGCGCGGAAGGCGACGCCGGTTCCGATCGGGGCACCGCACCACAGAGCGCGGTGTTGCCGCATTGTTTTGCCAGCCTTTGGCCGGCGGCGTTGCCACACATCGAGCGGAGGAGCCGATGCATCGGAGCACTTTCCATATCGTCGCCCTTCTGAGCCTTGCCGCGCCGGCGCTCCTGCCGGCCCCGGTGGAGGCGGACGGCTCCACCACGCGTGTCAGCGTGTCCAGCGGTGACGCCCAGGGCGATGGTGCCAGCTCGGATGCGTCCGTCACACACGACGGACGGTTCATAGCGTTCACTTCGGGCGCCACCAACCTGGTGGTCGGGGACACCAACGGGCACTACGACGTTTTCGTCCACGACCGGATTACCGGGGAGACCGAGCGGGTGAGCGTATCCAGTGGCGGCGCGCAGGGAGACGCGCCCCAGCTTCCGCCCCTCGATCAGCGAGGATGGCCGCTACGTCGCCTTCTACACGAGCGCATCGACCCTGGTGGCGGGGGACTCCAACGGTCACGACGATGTCTTCGTTCACGACCGGGCGAGCAGCCAGACCCGGCGGGTGAGCGTGTCCAGCAGTGGGCAGGAGGGCGATTGGCAGAGCGTTCTGCCCTCGATCAGCGACGATGGCCGCTACATCGCCTTCTACTCCAACTCCTCGAATCTGGTGGCCGGCGACATCAATAACAAGGGTGACGTCCTGGTTCATGACCAGGTCACCGGGCGGACCGAGTTGGTCAGCGTCTCGAGCGCCGGTGATCGGCAACGGCACCAGCTACGACGCGTCGATCAGCGGTGACGGTCGCTATGTCGCCTTCTACTCGGGTGCGTCGAACCTGGTGGCTGGAGATGCCAACGGTCATGGCGACGTCTTCGTCCACGACCGCCTGACCGGACGGACGGAGCTGGTCAGCGTTTCGGGTGCCGCTGAGCAAGGCAACGGAGAGAGCTACGACCCGGTGATTGGCGCCGACGGTCGCTGCGTCGGTTTCCACTCGGGGGCGTCCGACCTTGTCGACGGAGACACCAACGGCTATATCGACGTCTTCGTGCACGACCGCGCCAGCGGGCAGACGGTGCGTGTCAGCGTCTCCACCACCGGAGCGCAGGGCGATGGAGACAGCTATGTTTCGTCGATCAGCGACGACTGCCGCCACGTTGGCTTCCATTCTGTGGCCAACAACCTGGTCCCCGGGCAAGTCGGCAACCTGTACGACGCCTTGGTGCACGATCGGGCGTTCGACCAGACCGAGCTGATAAGCATCTCCAGCGACGGGACACCGGGCAACAGCAGCAGCAGCCACCCCAGCCTGACCGCAGACGGCAGCAAGGCCGTCTTCTCCTCCAGCGCCTCGAACCTGGTGGCCGGGGACACCAACTTCCGGGTCGACGTGTTCGTTCGCGAGCGGGCCGCCACGCCTACGCCGGGTGTGCCCCCGATTGCCGGCTTCACCTGGACCCGGAGTTCCCACTCCGAGGCGAGCCGGTGGAGTTCAGGGACGCCTCGTCCAGGTTCCCTCGGGAGTACTCCTGGGACTTCGACGACGATGAAGAGGAGGATTCCTGGCAGGCGAATCCGGTGCACCACTTTTCCGAAGAGGGCGTCTTCGCAGTGTCGCTCGAGGTGTGCAACGAGGCGGGATGCGGCACGGAGAGCGCCATGGTGACGGTGAGCAGCGCTCAGATGACGCTCACCGGCCCCCTGACCGCGCAGGTGTTCGAAGAGCTGGAGTACTCGGCCGCCACCAGTGGTTGCTCCCCTGACGCCGATGGTTGGAACTGGCACACCGACGGGGCAACACCAATTTTCATCGGTTGCCCGTCGGCTTCACCGGTAACACTCATCATGCCTCCCATCGCCTGGATCATGAAATCGTATCCGGCGCGCGCGGCATAAGGCCCGCTCTGTCCGAAACCGGTAATCGAGCAATACACCAGCCCGGGATTGATGCGCTTCATATTCTCGTAGTCGAGACCGTATTTCTTCAACCCACCGACCTTGAAATTCTCGATAAACACATCGCAGTGAGCAGCGAGCTGCTGGATCAGCTGCTGACCCGCGGGTTGCGACATATCGATACAAACCGATTGCTTACCACGATTGGCAGCATGAAAATAGGCCGCTTCGCTGGTCGCGTTGCCCGATTGATCCGGCATATAGGGCGGCCCCCAGCCACGGGTATCATCGCCACTGCCGGGGCGTTCGATCTTGATGACTTCGGCACCGAGATCGGCCAGCATCTGACTGGCCCAGGGTCCGGCCAGAATACGACTCAGATCGAGAACCCGAAAACCGGTTAGGGGTCCCGCCATATCACGTTCTCGTTATTTAATGTTATCCGGAAATCTGGACACCACATTTTAGAAAAAGGCCTGGATACCGGTCTGGGCGCGACCCAGGATCAGGGCGTGGATGTCGTGAGTGCCTTCGTAAGTGTTGACGGCTTCCAGGTTCATGGCATGCCGAATCACATGGTATTCGTCGGATACGCCATTACCACCGTGCATGTCACGGGCAACCCGCGCGATGTCGAGCGCCTTACCGCAATTATTGCGCTTCATCAGCGACACCAGTTCCACCGGGCAACTGTCGGCATCCATCAAACGCCCCATTTGTAAACAGCCCTGCAGACCGATGGCAATCTCGGTTTGCATATCGGCAAGTTTCTTTTGCACCAGCTGGGTCGCCGCCAGCGGCCGACCGAACTGCTTGCGATCGAGCGTGTACTGGCGCGCGGCATGCCAGCAGAATTCGGCGGCGCCCAGCGAGCCCCAGGCAATGCCAAAGCGGGCCCGGTTAAGGCAGCCAAAAGGACCTTTTAAACCTTCCACATTGGGTAACATATTTTCCGCCGGCACAAAAACATTCTGCATTACGATTTCACCGGTGACCGAAGCGCGCAACGAAAACTTGCCTTCGATTTTAGGCGTGGATAAGCCTTCCATGCCACGCTCGAGCACGAATCCCCGAATGACACCATCGAGCTTGGCCCATACCACCATGACATCGGCAATCGGTGAGTTGGTGATCCACATCTTGGCGCCCTTGAGCAGATAGCCACCATCGGTTGCGGTAGCAGTAGTACTCATGCTGGCGGGGTCGGAACCGGCGTCGGGCTCGGTCAAGCCGAAACATCCGACCCATTCTCCGGTAGCGAGTCGCGGTAGATATTTCTGTCGCTGCGCCTCGTCGCCATAGGCATAAATCGGGTGCATCACCAGCGAGGACTGCACGCTCATGGCTGAGCGATAGCCACTGTCGACGCGTTCGACTTCGCGCGCGACCAGGCCATAGGAAACATAATTCACACCGGCACAGCCATACTCTTCCGGCAGTGTCGCTCCGAGCAAACCCAGGGCACCGAACTCATTCATGATTTCCCGATGAAAAACTTCATCGCGGTTCGCCATCTGCACGCGCGACATCAGTCCATCCTGGCAGTACTCGTGCGCGGCATCGCGAATCATGCGCTCCTCCTCGTTCAATTGCTGCTCGAGAAACATCGGGTCCTGCCAGTCAAAAGAAACTCGTTTGGATTCAGTCATTAACTTATTCACCTGTTTAATGTGATCACATTTTATCCGGGAAAGCCGATAATTCCAGCCATATCCAGCGTATATTTGAATTTTTTATCGTGCGCATAAATCATTTCCAGCGCTTATTGAGAAACTGCAATGCCAGCGTCCCATAGTTAATCGAACCGGCACGCAGGGTGGACCATTTCTCGGTATACAAGGCCTCGATTGGAAACGGGAAATCATCGCGATTGCCGCTGACGATAGTATCGGCGAGATGTTTACCAATCACCGTCCCGGGACCGATACCGCGACCGTTGAAACCCGCGGGCGCAAATACGCCCGGTGCAAGCAACTGCACGCGCAGGATCTTGCTCGAGGTTACCCCGATCTGCCCGCTCCACTGATACTCCCAGGCACTGCCTGCGGCCTGCGGAAACAGGCGATCGCGCGTGCGCGCCATCCAGTTCTGCCGAATTGCACGCTGTAATCCCTGCAAGCGGCCGGCGCTACTCATTACCAGGCGACCGCTGCTGTCGATACGCGACGATGTCATCAGGGTTTGTGTATCCCACAAGCCATGGCGCTGCGGTATGATACTGGCCGCGACGTCCGCTGGCAGGGGTTCGGTGGCACACTGGAAAATAAACACCGGAAGGGTCGATTTCCGCACCTGCTCGCTGTTGTCATCAGCATAGGCGTTGGTCGCGATAATAACCTGGTCGGCCGATACTTCACCCCGGCTGGTGGTCGCCAACCAGCGATCATTTTGCCGACTCAGGCTTTCGATGCCCGACTCCTGGAATAGCAGCGCACCCTGGTCGAGGGCAGCTTTTGCCAGGCCACGTACGTAATTAAGCGGATGGATCGTGCCCGCAGCCGGGTCCAGGATGCCACCATGACAATATACCGGCGATGCCGATATCGCTTCGGCTCGAGCGCCATCGATCATTTCAACCGGTGCCCCCAATGCCTGCAATTGTCGACAGCGATCCTCGAGATAGGCGATGGCAGATCTGCTATGCGCAATATTGACAGTACCGCTCTGACTCGCGTCACAGGCCATGTCAAAACGTCTGACCAGATCGAACACCAGCGCAGGGGAATCACGCAAGGCCTGATTGAAGCGCACTCCAGACGCTTCGCCCAATTGGGTGTTGACGTGATCCGGATTTTGCCAGACTCCGGCATTAACCAGGCCTGCGTTACGACCCGAACCGCCAAAACCGATCGATTTAGCCTCCAGCAATACTACGGATACCCCCTGTTCCGCGAGGTGCAGCGCGCTCGACAAGCCCGTATAACCCCCACCAACGACGAGTACATCAGCCTGTAACGTTTCCTCGAGCCGATGGCTCACCGGATTGGCGATTGCAGTAGCTCCCCAGAGCGATTCTTCTCCGGCATCCTGTGGCAGGTGATCAGGCATAGCTCATCTTCAGGTCGACTAAGGACGGAATTGTGCGCGATCCATTATTTTATTGCTAGCCAAGCTGCCAAAAATCGATAAGAATTCGGCATTACAAATTAACCTTCGGGAAGCGAAATCGATGTCAATGCTAAGGGTTGCAGCCACTCAAATGACCTGTAGCTGGGATCTGCCAGCAAATCTGGAACGCGCCGAAAAATTGATCCGCGAGGCGGCGTCCAGGGGTGCCCAGGTAATCCTCATACAGGAGTTATTCGAAACACCCTACTTCTGTATCGAACAGGATTCAGCGCATTTCGAACTGGCAACCACGCTTGATGAAAACCGGTCGCTAAAACGATTTCAGCAACTCGCAGAAGAACTCAACGTGGTGTTGCCTTTTAGCTGGTTTGAGCGAGCCAATCGCGCTTTTTACAACTCTCTGGCAATGGTTGATGCCGGTGGCGCGATACTCGGTGTTTACCGCAAATCACATATTCCGAATGGCCCGGGATACCAGGAAAAAACTTACTTTAATCCCGGCGACACCGGTTTTCGGGTCTGGGATACCCGTTGCGGCAAGATCGGGGCTGGCGTTTGCTGGGACCAATGGTTTCCCGAAGCCGCACGCAGCATGGCGCTGATGGGCGCCGAGCTGTTGCTGTATCCCACGGCAATCGGTTCTGAACCACCGCCGGCAATTACCCTCGACTCGAGCGGCCACTGGCAACGCACCATGCAAGGTCATGCCGCCGCCAACATGGTACCGGTGATTGCATCCAATCGTATTGGCACCGAACATGCGACTCACGATGAAACTTACGAACTCACTTTTTACGGGCATTCCTTCATCGCCGATCATACGGGCGAGATTGTCGCGCAGGCTGACAATTGTAGCGAAACCGTGCTGGTGCACGAATTTGACATGAAAGCGATTCGTAATTATCGCGATGCCTGGGGTATTTATCGCGATCGCAGGCCCGATCTGTATCAAACTATTGCTACCCTGGACGGCGGACAACAAACTGGATGAGCGACCTTGAGTCATGTTATCTGACCGCTGCCCAGGCAATCCTGCACCGCGCCCGCCTGCAGCAGGGATTTGAGCAACCACTATACCCGCTAGATACACGCATCACTTTCGGAGACTAGCGATGTTAACCGTATTCAGTGAAAAACACGCGCTGCGCGATTCCAAAACCGAATTGTATGGCGGTGTTCTGGTGCCACCATTTGAATGCCCGCTCCGGGCCGAGCATATTCTGCAGCGTGTCAAGGAAGTAAAACTGGGTGAGATAATCGCGCCTGATGCATTCGAAATCGACGCGGTCACGCGGATACACGATGCAGACTTCCTGCGTTTTCTCGAAACCTGCTGGGATGAGTGGGTTGCTGCAGGATTTAAGGGCGAAGCAATCGCAAACTGCTGGCCTGCACGTGGTATGCAGCAACAGCGTATCCCACATCATATCGAAGGTAAGCTCGGCCATTACGCGCTGGCCGCGGAAACCTCGATTAGCAACGGTACCTGGGAAGCCGCCCGCGCCAGCGTCAATGTCGCACTAACCGCACAGGCGGCGTTGCATGATGGTGCCCGGGAAGCCTTTGCACTGTGCCGTCCTCCCGGACATCACGCCGCCGAAGATATGTTCGGCGGCTATTGCTTCATCAATAATGCCGCGGTCGCGGTACAGGCCTTTATCGACCAGGGCGCGTCACGCGTGGCCTTGCTCGACGTCGACTTTCACCATGGCAACGGCAGCCAGGCGATATTCTATGACCGTTCCGACGTCATGTTTTTATCATTACACGGTGATCCTAATGATGCCTTCCCTCATTTTCTCGGTTACGCCGATGAAAACGGCCAGGGCGATGGTGAGGGCTTCAACCACAACTATCCCATGGGACCGGGCACCAATTTCAAAACCTGGGGCGATGCACTGGCGGATGCCTGTCAGAAAATCAAAAACTACGCGCCCGACGCGCTAGTGATTTCGCTCGGGGTCGATACTTTCGAACATGATCCGATATCATTTTTCAAACTTACCAGTGATGATTTCAAGCGCTATGGCAGCACCATCGCGAGGCTTGGTCTGCCCACGCTGTTCGTCATGGAGGGCGGTTATGCGGTCGAGGAAATCGGCATTAACGCGGTCAATGTCCTCGAAGGCTATGCAGGCCGTTGAAAACTGCATAAAGCAGATATCATTCCTGCGCCAGCGGGAATGACCACGCCGGATGACTGCTTGATCAACCCGTTAAAAAATCTAAACCAGAATACCCAGGGGGTGCTATGCCTGGTTAGTGCACTGGCTTGCCTGACAGTTAGCGACTCCATCATTAAATGGCTAAGCCCCGAGCTGCCACTGCATCAGATAACCCTGTTTCGCTCCTGCTTCGCGCTGGTCATCGTAATGTTCATCGTACAGCTGGAAGGTGGGCTGGTAACCCTGAAAACCAGGCGCCCCATACTGCATTTCGTGCGCGGTTCGATGCTGGTGCTGGCAAACATGTTTTTCTTCGTCGGCCTGGCGGCAATGCCGCTGGCCGAAACCGTGGTGTTGTTTTATACCGCGCCGTTGTTCATTTGCATCCTGTCTCGGCCCGTACTCGGAGAAAGGGTCGGCCTGTCACGTTGGCTGGTTATTGTTGTCGGCCTGATCGGGGCAATCATCATGCTGCGCCCCGGTAGCGAGGTGTTCAAGCTGGTCAGCCTGTTACCCATACTGGCGGCATTATCCTATGCCGCGATGACGATGATGACCCGAAAACTCGGCATGCAGGAAAAGGCCGGCGCGTTGACTTTTTACATCCAGCTCGCATTCATCGTGATCAGTTCCATTACTGGCCTGGCCATCGGCGATGGCGCCTTCGATCTTTACGACAACAACTCGCTAGGCTTTCTGTTACGTGCCTGGGTCTGGCCCAACAGCTACCAGTTACAACTGCTGATGCTCTGTGGAGGGATAGTCTCGATCGGTGGCTACCTGATGTCACAGGCATATCGCCTGGGTGAAGCCGCGGTGGTCGCTCCGTTTGAATACGCGTCATTACCCTTTGCTCTCGTGATCGGTTTTTATCTGTGGGGCGACTGGCCGGACTGGCATGCCTTCATCGGTACCGGCCTGATTATCTGCAGCGGGTTACTGGTGTTTTATCTGGAAAACCGGGCGCATAAAAAAACTGTGCCACACGCGCAGATCGACTATTAACTTGTCCCAAGTCAATGCAGCCCGGCGTTTTTCTATAAATACTTATTTTATGTTATGTTCCTTGTAATTTTCGATGATTTCCGGAAGTAGAAACAGGAGTAGCAGGCTTTGGACCTAGAATCACTTCAAACAAATATTGCTCGACATGAAAGAAGAAGTTAACGGTCGTATTAATTCGATCGACAGGGATATTCGGCACGAAGGCATGTCGGCCGACTGGGCCGAACAGGCCAGCGAGCGTGAAAACGACGAAGTGCTCGAATCACTGGGCAATAGCTCGGAACAGGAACTGGAGATGATTAAATTTGCACTGCATAGAATTGAAAATGGCAACTATTTTAACTGTGATAAATGTGCTGAAGAAATCCCTCCGGCACGACTCGAGTTACTACCCTTTACCGCATACTGTGTAAACTGCGCTGAAAAAATCGAAGAATAGGTGGAAACGAAATATATGTTGACCGAAAAACACGACCTGGTGCACGAACTACCCGAACATCGCGACACCATCCATAACCTGAAAATGACCGATAATCATTTCGCCAGGTTGTTTGATGAATACCACGAAATCGATCACGAGATACATCGCATCGAAACCGGGGTCGAAAATACTTCTGATGAATACCTCGAGGAGCGCAAGAAAGTCCGCCTGCACTTGAAAGACGACCTTTATCGCATGATCAAGGAAGCCTAGATCTCCGCTTCAGGAGCTTCAAGGTAAACCACGATCACACAGCCTTTCTCTGTGTATGAGCAATGCTGCGTACCGTCTTTCATCAGCACCAGGTCACCCGCGCGGTAAACCGTGCCATCGTTATCGGTGACGTCGCCACTGATAATGAAAAACTCTTCATTACCGCGGTGTTCGTGCGGTATGGTGGTGTATCCCGGCTCCATCTTGTAGATATGAAAGCCGGTCCCGAGGGGCTTGCTTCGATCAAGTTGAAAGGCCAGGCCATCCGCCTCACCACGGCTATTGGTATAAGGTTCGAATTCCATTTCATCTAGATTAACAACAAGGCGCTCGCCTTCGGCTACCGGTTTCATACTTAACTCCAATCAATAATTTTTTAACTGCGCGACTTCGCGGCGGAATGGTAACGCATCGCCGATGTCAGGCATATCGAGTTCGCGCGCATAGCGATGCCCGGCATAGGTGGCCCAGGCGATCGGCGCCGGTGATTGCGCGTCACCGATCAGCTTGATCGACTTGACACCATTCGCCTCCCATTCATCTTCACGCGCACTGAGTTCCTGCCACAATGCATCATTGCCGCTGCGCGAAGCCACCATAACGAGCGCATCTGTTGAAGTTGAATCGGGTTGCCCCGAGAAAACGCATTCGCTGATGGCCTGACCCTGGGCGATTTTGCTGACCGCGCGATTGAGCATTATTTTCACGCCGAGCTCAACCAGCCTGGCATGGATCGCGGCCTGTTCGAGCGTGTTGTTACTCCAGGCGGAGACATAGGCCGCGGGAGTAATCAGCGTGACGTCACAGCCCTGTTCGACCAGTAGCTCGGCAACTACACCACCCATGTAATAATGGTCATCATCGAAGATAACTACTTTACCCGACGGTATTTTTCCCGCCATCAGGTCATCCGGAGTGTACACCGGTATTGAATCGTCGTTGGGCATCGGCACTAAATGATGTCGGGCAACACCATCCGCTCTCCAGCTCGAACCGGTAGCCAGTACGACGTGCTCGATTCCAGAAGCAAGAATATCGTCAGCACCGAGCTCATTGCCGAGGTAGATATCGACATTCGGCATCTGGCTGAGCTGGTACTCCCGATAATCCGCGACCCGTCCCCAGGCGGAAAGACCGGGTAGCTGACGTTCACGCGCAACCCGCCCGCCGAGTCGCGTATCAGCCTCGGCCAACATCACCTGATAGCCTCGCTTACCCAGCGCCCGGGCGGCCTCGAGACCGGCCGGACCGGCACCGACCACCAGCACCGAATCGCTGTCACCTTTCTCCTGTATATCTTCCGGATGCCAGCCCTTGCGCCACTCCTCCATGAAGGTCGGGTTTTGCGTACAGCGTGAAATCGACATTGTCATGTCACCGGTAATACAGATATTACAACCGATGCATTCACGTATATCCTCGACCCGGCCCTCGTCGATTTTACGCGGCAAAAATGGGTCCGCAATCGAAGGCCGGGCACAACCGATCAAATCGAGGATCCCGTTTTTTACCTGTTGCACCATCACATCGGGCGAAGTAAACCGACCTACCCCGACCACCGGCCTCGGGGTCAACTCCCTGATTCCGCGAACCAGGTCCTGCTGCGCTGCCTCTTCCTTGAAACGCGATGGGCCCGAACAGTCTTCCCATGCACCATGCGCCAGATCCCAGAGATCAGGTAACTCGGCATGCATCTCGATCAGGTCACGCACTTCGCTATTGGCGAAACCGAGATTACCCAGGGTTTCATCGAGCGACAGGCGCAGCGTAATTGCACAACTGTCACCGATGACGTCTTTCCCTTCTTCGACCAATTCGCGCATCAGGCGGCTTCGATTTTCGAGACTCCCACCATATTCATCAGTACGCTGATTGGTCGCACGCGACAGGAAATGCTGGATGACGCCAAAACCATGCGCTCCATACAAACACACCAGGTCGAAACCCGCCGTTTTGGCGCGTTTGAAAGCATTGCGATGCCAGCGCCGCAAGTCACGAATGTCCTTTTTTGTCATCGCGCGCGCGCTCAGCGGATCGTGGTGAAAGGCCCGAATCGGCATCGCAGTCGGTGCCATCGGTACTTCGCGGGAATACAGGTTGGGGCCGTTTACCCCGGAATAAGCCAACTGGATACCGGCGAGGGTATCGTACTCATGCACCGCGTTCGCCATCTTCGCCAGCATCGGCAAATCGTCGTCATCCCACAGATGCAGTTCGATGAACGGTGTAATCTCACTACTATGATGCATTTCCACCTGCTCGGTGAACACGACACCCCAACCGCCTTCGGCTTTGACCCGGCGCATAGCGGCGACCGCTGATGGATCGCGATAGCCACCACCGTTGCAATGTGGAACCTGGTAGAACCGGTTCTTGGCGGTGACCGGACCGATTGTTACCGGCTCAAACAAAATATCGTAACGTGGATCTCTACTCATCTCCTCTCCCCCGGCAGCCTTATAACTTCGCCATTCCAGGAATATTCTCGATGCTGATCTGTCCTTGACAGAACTGGCTGAAAATATCAAACGCGGTAGTTTTCTTAATGTTGGCCAGCGTCGCTATCCCCAGGGTCAAAGCGGGATTGAAGCCAGGCAAAGGCACATCTTTCAGGCTGCTGCCATCGAGCAATTTTTTATTCACCTGCGGCGACAAAACAGGTGAGCTGTTTAAGCGTGAACTGGAGCAGACATTTAATCTTCAGGAATTACGGCAATGACATCGATTTCCATCAACCATTCGGGCTGACCCAGCCCGGCGACGACGATACCGGTAGAAATCGGAAACACGCCTTTCAGCCACTTGCCAACTTCCCGGTAGACCGGCTCGCGATAACGCGGGTCGGTTATATAGGTCGTGGTCTTGACGATATGACTCAGCTCACTGCCGCATTCCCCGAGCAATTGACTGACATTTTTCATCGCCTGTTCGGCTTGCGCACCCGGGTCGCCAAGCCCGACCAGGTTACCATCAAAATCAGTGCCGATCTGCCCGCGCAGGTAAACTGTATTGCCGGCAACCACTGCCTGGCACAAGTCATTATCGAGTGCCTGGTTGGGATAAGTATCCCGCGTATTGAACATGCGAATGCGCTTATGCGTTGGCATATTACGCCCTCCTGTTTCCTGACCTTCTGCAGTCCTGGCGCCGGCAAATTCACCCTGCCCGCTAACCTGGGTGCGGAAGAATAACACTTCCGATTGCGGATGACATCAGCGTCGGCCGTGTTATTCTTCGCCAACCGGGTCAACAGGTGCAGCATCCGCGTATCGAAACCTTTGCGCATCACTGCCCGCAGTAGTTCGCCGCCTGGGCCCAATGAGAGGAAGGACATGACATTATCAATTGCCGCCTGGGACGAAGCCAGTGGTCAGCTTGGTGCTGCTATTGCGTCATCCAGTATCAGTGTAAGTAGCCGCTGCCTGCACTGGCAACCGGGTGTCGGCATCGCCCTGAGCCAGAACATAACTGATCCACGCCTGGGTCCACGCATGCTCAACCTGCTGCAGGACGGTGTCGAAGTAAGCGCTGCAATCGATGCCGTGGTGCAAAGCACGCCCTACATAAAATTTCGTCAACTTGGCCTGCTCGATAGTGCCGGCAGAAGCGGATTATTTACCGGCGAGGCCGTACTTGGTTGCTTCGCCTCGGCGCAAGGAAAACACTGTGTTGCCGCCGGCAATTTGCTGGCCAACGAAACGGTACCGGCAGCTATGATAAAAGCCTTCGAAGAGTCGAGCGGCAGCTTCGGTTCGCGGGTGCTGGGCGCCTTGTGCGCCGGGGTCGATGCCGGTGGCGAAGCCGGGTCGCTGCATTCTGCGGGCATGCTGCTCGGTGGTGATCCCAGCTGGCCGCTCGCCGAATTGCGCATCGACTGGGACGAGGATCCAATCAGTAAAATGCTTGCCGGCTGGGCAGTTTATGAGCCGCAAATCGACGACTATGTTACGCGTGCCTACCGGCCTGAAGATGCGCCATCCTACGGCGTTCCAGGTGATCCCTGATGAATAGCGAAGAAATCCTGGCCCGTCTGGTCGCTTTCGACACAACCAGTACCAAATCGAACCTGCAGCTGATCGATTTCGTGCGTAACCTGCTCGATGATCACGCCATCGAATCGCAACTGGTACACAACGACGACCACAGTTGTGCCAATCTCTACGCGACGATCGGGCCAGATGACCGTGGTGGCGTCATGCTTTCCGGTCACACCGACGTGGTACCCACCTCGGGCCAGGACTGGCATAGCGACCCCTATCAACTGAGAACCGAGGATAAGCTGCTATTTGGCCGCGGTTCCTGCGACATGAAAGGCTTTATCGCCTGCGTGTTGGCAGGATTACCGCAAATTGCCGCCGAGCGATTACAAACCCCTATTCACCTGGCCTTTTCTTACGACGAGGAAATCGGCTGTATCGGCGCCAGAAAACTGGTCGATTCGATGGCTGGCTTCGAGGTCAGACCACGCCTCGGGCTGATCGGAGAACCCACCAACATGAGCATGGTTCTGGGACACAAAGGCAAGGTTTCGTTTCGCGTTACGGTGAGCGGGCTGTCCTGTCACTCAGCCTACATCAGCAACGGCGTGAACGCGGTCGAGTATGCCGCCGAACTAATCACCTTTATTCGCAGCATGAACACACGTGCGCAGCAGAATTTGACCGACCCGAGTTACACGGTGCCGCATACGACTTTCCACGTTGGCAATATCAACGGTGGTACCGCTCTTAATATCGTACCTCGACAATGCGAATTCGAATTCGAGATTCGCAATCTACCACAGGAGGATCTGGACTCGCTGGTCCATGAAATCAGGCACTATGCCAACGATGTACTGCTCGTCGACATGCAATCACGCTATCCGCAAAGCGAAATTCGCTTTGCTGAAACTTCCTGCTACCCGGGATTACATACCGATCCCGCATCGGCGGTGATCGCCTACACCCGCGCCATCAACCCGATTGACGAAGTCGGCGATAACGTCAGCTTTGGTACCGAGGCAGGATTATTCGATAGCATCGGGATTAACAGTCTCGTGTGCGGTCCCGGTAGCATCGATCAGGCGCACAAGCCGGACGAGTTCGTCAGCCGTGAACAAATGCAATACTGTGACCAGATGATCGAAAACCTTGTACATCGCTGCCGCGAAAGGTCAGAATTCAGTTAACCTCAGCAGGGGCTTTATATTCATGATTACAGACCCGGCGCAAGCCACGATTGGATGGCGGGAATGGGCAGCCTTACCCGAGCTGAATTTACCCGCGATCAAAGCCAAGATTGATACGGGTGCCCGCACCTCGGCATTACATGCCTTCCTGATCGAGCCTTACAGCAGGGATGGGGTCGATATGCTCCGCTTTCTTATTCACCCGATCCAGCGAAACCAGGATTTCGAAGTCGAATGTCACGCCCCGGTGTTCGACTTTCGCGAAGTCACCGATTCCGGCGGTCATCGCGAAATGCGCTACGTCATCCAGAGCAAGGTCATGATCGGTGACCGCGCCTGGCCGATTGAACTGACCCTGACAAACCGCGATACTATGCGCTTTCGCATGTTATTGGGGCGCCGGGCTATGGAAAACCGCTTCCTGGTTGATCCCGGCGCTTCGTATATTAACGGCAAGCTAAGACCGCGCAAACTTTATAGTTTATAGGCAGAAACACACATGAAAATCGCTCTTCTTTCGAGAAATCGAAAACTGTATTCATCACGTCGCATCATCGAAGCCGCCGAGGAGCGTGGCCATCAAATTGTTGTTATAGATGTGTTGCGCGCTTATATGAATGTTGCGGCACACAAGCCTTCGATACACTACCGCGGCGAGTTGCTTGAAGACTTCGACGCGGTCATACCCCGTATCGGCGCATCGGTGACCGCTTATGGCCTGGCCGTTCTGAGACAGTTTGAAATGATGGGCGTGGTAGCGATCAATGAATCAGTCGCGATCGGCCGTTCAAGGGACAAGTTGCGTTCGCTGCAATTGTTATCGCGCCGGGGTATCGGTATGCCGCTCACCGGTTACGCCAACAAACCTGACGACATCAAGGATGTCATCAAGATGGTCGGTGGCGCACCGTTGGTGGTCAAGCTATTGCAGGGAACCCAGGGCATCGGTGTGGTGCTGGCAGAAACACAAAAAGCCGCCGAGAGTGTTATCGAAGGATTCATGGGTATTAAGGCCGATATCCTGGTTCAGGAATTCATCAAGGAAGCCGGTGGTTCCGATATCCGCTGCTTCGTCATTGATGGCAAGGTCGTCGCGGCAATGAAACGCCAGGCACCCAAGGGGGAATTTCGTTCCAACCTGCATCGTGGCGGTTCTTCCAGCCTGATTAAAATCACCCCCGAAGAACGCTCTACTGCGGTCAGGGCGGCGCGCATCATGGGTCTGAACGTCGCCGGTGTCGATCTGCTGCGTTCCAACCACGGCCCGGTGGTAATGGAAGTAAATTCAAGTCCTGGCCTCGAAGGTATCGAAGGTGCAACGGGCAAGGACGTTGCCGGCATGATTATTACCAACCTTGAAAAACTGCAACCCGGTAAAACCAGGACGCGTGGCAAGGGCTGAAATGCAGGCGGGCATAAATATTGCCGGGGTCGAGATCAGGCCCGGCAGCCGACAATCGATCGACATACCACTGCCCAGTTTTTACACGCATAGTAGTGTCAACATGCCGGTACACGTGGTGCATGGCCGCAAGCCGGGTCCGGTGTTACTGGTCAGTGCGGCGGTACACGGCGATGAAATAAACGGCGTCGAAATCATTCGGCGACTGTTGGCACACAATTCCATCGATCGCATCAAGGGTACGCTGATCGCGATTCCGGTGGTTAATGTTTACGGGTTCGTCTCCAAGTCACGTTACCTGCCCGATCGACGCGACTTGAATCGATCATTCCCCGGTTCAGAGAAAGGCTCGATGGCCGCGCGGCTCGCTCATGTTGTCATGACCGAAATCATTCCACACTGTACCCACATTATCGATTTGCATACCGGTGCGGTTAATCGTGAAAACCTGCCGCAGATTCGGGCCAGGCTTAGCGACGACCCTGACCTGGAGAAACTCGCGCGCGCCTTCGGTGTTCCGGTAATTCTGAACGCCGAGTTACTCGAAGGTACTTTCCGCTCCGCCGCACATGACAATGGCATAGGAGTCCTGCTCTACGAAGCGGGTGAGGCGCTGCGCTTCGACGAAGTCGCGATCAGAGCCGGTGTCCGTGGCGTACTCGATGTTATGTCCGAACTGGGGATGCGCGCCAGGAACAAAAAGCGACGTAAGGTCGAAGCCATGATCGCAAATACCAACCGTTGGGTGCGGGCCGCGCAAAGCGGCATTCTGCGCTCGCTGGTTGCCACCGGATCGAGGGTGGAGGTCGGCGACCTGCTGGCCTATATCAGCGATCCACTGGGCGAAAATAATGAGCAACTGGTCAGCCCCGTGGATGGCATTATTATCGGCAAAACCAACCTGCCACTGGTGTTCGCGGGCGAAGCAATTTTCAATATTGCCAGCTACGAGGAAATCGATCAGGTCGCGGAAAACATTGATGCCTACCACGAGGAACTGGATCCGAGTACCGACGACCTGAAAAGCGATGAACCCCCGCTGGTTTAATTCCACCACCCCGCCACAAAATCGATACTTACTCCACTTCCACACCAACGCTACCTCGGGGACAAACCCGCAAAAGACGCTCCCAAGCGGCGCGCGCCGCTTGGTCCATCCCTGGAATCGCTTGGAGCTCGGCTCCCTGCCTCGCTACACTTTTGCGGGTTTGTCCCCCGAGATAGCTGACCTTAGCAGGTCGTGAGCGTGGGGTTGCTTTCTCAGAACGCTGTGCGACAGGGACGTCGCACGCGAGCCTACATGGACGTATTTACGGCGATTCTGAGAAAGCAATTCCACGCTCACGCTATTGAACGCTCACACCTGGAATGCTATGTGGTTTGAATGACGGGACGTTGTACCGGTTCTTCGCGAATAGGCCAGTGGACGATGGCGGCGAAGATGCCGAGTACGACCCCGAGCCACCAGACCACATCGTAGGAACCGGTAGCGTCATAAAGAACCCCACCCATCCACACGCCGAGAAATGATCCCACCTGGTGCGAAAAGAACACGATACCACCGAGCAGTCCCAGGTAACGGGTGCCAAACATCACGGCGACCAGGGCGTTGGTCGGCGCCACGGTCGACAACCATAAAATGCCGATAACAATGGAAAACACTACCACCGTGGTCGGACTGGGGGGGATCAATAAAAATGCGGTGAACACGATCGAGCGGGAAATATAAATCCAGCTCAGCAGCATCGGCTTGGAGTAACGTTGGCCGGCAACTCCCGAGGCCAGCGAGCCGATAATATTGAAGAAACCGATCAAACTGATTGCCACTACCGCCCAGCGTGAGGCGATGCCCAGGTCGCTGATATAAGCCGGGAAATGCGCGGTGATAAAGGCCACCTGGAACCCGCAGACGAAGAAACCGGAGGTTAACAACAGGTATCCCTTGCTGACAAAAGCCTCCTGTAATGCTTCCCGGGTAGTTTGATCGAATTCCGCTGCGGCAATCCTCGAGGTCGAGGAATTACCCCGTAACGGTATCGCAAGCAGCGGTATGATCAGCATGACCGCGGCGATTGCAATCAAGCTGTCAGACCAGCCGAGCTTATCGATCAATCCCTGGGAAATCGGTGCAAACACGAACATGCCGGCCGAACCCGCAGCGGTGCCCAGGCCGAATGCAAACGAACGTTTTTCCGGACTGACCAGGCGCGCGATCGATGCCAGAACTACACCGAATGAACAGGCCGCGACGCCGAGACCAATCAGGACTCCACCGCCAATATGTAACCAGGCCGGGGTCGACGCGAACGCCATTACCACCAAACCCGCGGTATACAGCGCTGCACCGACGCGCGAGCACCCGCCAGGTTCCAAACTTGTCGGCAACCAGGCCAAACAGGGGCTGACCCAGGCCCCAGCACAAATTTTGCAAAGCCATCGCCATACCAAAAGTCGCTCTATCCCAGCCGGTATCCTGCAGGATCGGCAACTGAAAGAATCCCATCGCAGAACGCGGGCCAAACGCCAGCAATGCAATAATGCAGGCGCAGGAGACGGCGAAAATCGGCACTTTATGCTGAACTAGGGGCTCGGTAGTCATGCAAAGACAATCAAATTAGTGGAGCTGGCCCCGGGAGTTTACAATATATATTTGGCCAAGTGCCTAAATTAAAATGCGTTCCCAGGAGCAGGCTTTGACGATCAGGATTTTTACTACCGGCGGTACCTTCGACAAGATTTATTTCGACGCCAAAAGCGAGTTTCATATTGGTGATACGATTATCGGCGCGTTACTCGAGGAAGCCAATGTCGACTTTGACTACGAAATCGAATCGCTGCTCAAAAAAGATAGCCTCGAGATGGATGAAATCGATCGGACATTAATCCGCAACGCGGTGGCCAACGTATCTAACCATAGAATTTTGATAACCCACGGCACCGACACTATGGTAGAGACCGCGCAGGCCCTGCTCGGTATCGCCGATAAAACCATTGTGCTGTTTGGCGCAATGCAACCCGCACGTATGCGCTATAGTGATGCAATGTACAATCTGGGGGTCGCCAGCGCAGCGGTACAGTTGTTACCGGCTGGGGTGTACCTCGCGATGAATGGTAAAATTTTCGATCCACGCAAGGTGACTAAAAACAGGTCGCTTAACCGCTTCGAGTTAACCGACTCCTAGCTTGACCTTGCCACACTAAGGCTATACAAGGCATGCTTAACTCATCCTGCAACCGGAATTCATGATAATCACAAGGTCTCAGGCCAAATTTTTACTACCTATTCTGGTACTGCTGATCGCCGCCGCTGTTTACTTTTCGCTGGTGAATAGCAAGACCGAAAGGGAGAAGCCCGCGCTTAGCGAAAAAGTCTGGCAGGTCAATGTAATTACGGCGCGAAAACAGGCCTTATCTCCCAGCATAACGCTTTATGGCCGAATCGAGTCACCAGAGCAGTTGAAGGCGGCGGCACCGGGAGGTGGCATCGTCGAAAAGGTTTTCGTGCGCAATGGCGCCAGTGTTAAACAGGGCCAGCCATTGGTAACCATGGACCGACGCGATTTCGCTGCCTCGTTGCTGCAGGCCGAGGCTGATTTGCGCGACATCGAAAACCAGATCGCTGAGCTCAAGATACGTCACCAGTCTAACCTGGCATCGCTGGATACCGAGCGCGAACTGGTTGTCCTGGCAAATGCCGAGGTTAAACGCCTGACCGAGCTGAAAAAACAAAACCTCAGCGCCGACACTGCCATCAATGCCGTCCGCAGTGAATCCGCACGACGACAACTCGCCGTGACATCGCGTCAACTCGATATCGACAGTTACCCCTCCAGGCTGCAAATTCTGCAGGCAAGGCATGATAGTGGCAAGGCGGAACTCGATCAGGCGAGACTGGCGATGACCCGTTCGGAAATAGCGGCTCCGTTCGATGCCATCATCAGCGAAGTCGCGGTCTCAGCAGGAGACCGGGTCTCGCTCGGACAAATCCTGATTTCACTATTCCCGATCGACGACCTCGAAATCCGTGCCCACCTGCCAATCAATTATCTTGATTCGGTGCGACAGGCGATCGCCAATGGCCAGGTGCTTTATGCCAGCGTGAGCAATCGTAAGGTCCCGGGTCGCTTTCAGCTACGACGCCTGGCCGGCGAAGCCGAGGCCACCGGCATCGATGTTTACTTCGCCATCGATGCTGTCGCGGGACAGCTTCGCCCGGGTGACTTGTTACCCCTGAGCCTGGAGCTTCCGTCGGAAAGTGGAGTCATCGGCGTTCCCTACCAGGCAATATATGGTAACTCGAGAGTTTACCGGGTTGTCGAAGATAGACTGCAGGCGGTTGACGTGACGTCTATCGGGCAGGCAAGAACCGCGGATAACCAGGTCCTGGTGCTGATTCGCAGCGACGTTATCGAACCAGGCGATCTGATCGCCGTCACGCACCTGCCTAATGCCGTGTCGGGGCTCAAGGTCAAGATCGATGACCAATAGTCTGCTCGGTGTTTTTGCGCGCCACCGGGTCGCCGCCAATTTATTGATGGTGATGATGCTATTGTCTGGTGTTATTGCGCTGCAGAAACTGAATGTACAGTTTTTCCCCAATTTCGAACTCGACCAGATTTCGGTAAGCACTACCTGGAGCGGTGCCAGCTCCGAAGATGTAGAGTCGGGGATTACGATCCCACTGGAACAGCGATTGCGCAGTATCGATCGTCTAAAAGAATTCACCTCGACTTCAGCAACCGGGGTATCCGGCATCACCCTCGAGTTCGACGAGAGCAGCAATATGACCTTCGCGCTGGATGATGTCAGGAAACAGGTCGATGATTTCAACAACCTGCCGGATGACGCGGAAAACCCGAAGATAGCCCAGCAAGTGCGTTACGAATCGGTCGCCCGCCTGCTAATCAGCGGTCCGTCCCAGATTGACGAACTCCGACTGCTGGCACGACAGTTCGAACGCGAACTGATCAGTGCCGGGATCGACAAGGTCGATATTACGGGCCTGCCCAAGCAACAGATTCATATCGAGCTTGCAGCCGAACAAATTCAACGCCTCGGTATCGGTCTTGATGAACTGGCACGCCGCGTCGATGCAGCAAGCCAGGACTTGCCAGCCGGCCTCATTGGCGAAGAAGATGGTGCGCGCGAAATTCGCAGTCAAAATCAGCGTCGCACCCCGCAGGATTTTGCCAGTCTCGCTATTGTCAGCGAAGCCGATAAACGTATTCATCTCGGCGATATCGCGAAAATTGAACGTGGCCACCTGCCCGGTTCATCGACCATTAGCCTGGGCGGCAAAAACGCCGTGGTTCTGGTGCTGCGGCGTAACGAAAATGGTGATTCGCTAAAAGCCGCCGAAATACTGCAAAACTGGCTCGAAAAAACCCGGCCACAGTTGCCACCCAATATAGAAATCCAGGTATTTAACGAGCGCTGGCAACTGATCAAGGAACGTATCATGTTGCTGCTCAAGAACGGCGCGGGTGGCCTGGTGCTGGTGCTGCTCATCCTCTACCTGTTTTTATCCGCCCGAGTTGCCTTCTGGGTGGCCGTCGGCATTCCCGTGTCTTTCATGGCGACACTCGCCGTGTTGTACCTCGTGGGAGGCTCGATCAATATGATCAGCCTGTTCGCGCTGATTATGGCGCTCGGCATAATCGTCGATGACGCTATCGTCGTCGGCGAAGATGCCCAGGCACATTTCGACATGGGCGAAGACCCGCTGATGGCCTCCGAAGGGGGCGCCCGGCGTATGCTTGCGCCGGTACTCGCGTCGTCCCTGACAACCATCGCCGCGTTTCTTCCACTGATGATGATCGGTGGCCGCATGGGCAGTATCATGGTCGCGATTCCGATGGTTATCGTATGCGTTATCGTCGCTTCGTTGATCGAAAGTTTCCTCATCCTGCCGGGTCATCTGCGCCATGCCTTCATACATGGTCGTGAAGTGAAAACGTCGCGCTTTAAGGAAAAACTCAATCGTGGTTTTGAACGCCTGCGCGATCACTGGTTTCGTCGCCTGGTACGCATCGCAATTGAATTTCGCTGGACCACGCTTGCCTGTGCAATTGGGTTTTTATTGTTCGCTGCCGGACTTTTTCTCGGTGGTAAAACCGGCTGGCAATTCTTCCCGTCACCCGAATCGACCACGGTGTACGCAAACGTGCGCTTTGTCTCCGGTGCTGCTCGCGAGGTGGTAGACAAATTTATTGATCAGGTGGAAGTGGAATTGAACAACACCATCGATGATATCGACGAGACCGTTGTTTCAACCTATTACCGGGTGCATGCTTCGACAGTTGGCCGCGGTCGCGCGATAACCGGTGAACGCGCCGGCTCAATATACGTTGAACTGTTAGGTTCCGATCAACGCGTCACCGATAATCCCAGTTTTATCGAGAACTGGCGCTCACGCATCAAGGTTCCACCCGGAGTGGAAAGTTTTCAAATTACCTCGCGCCAGGTCGGTCCTTCGCGACGTGAGCTCAATCTGCGCCTGACCGGTTCAACCCCACACCGATTGAAAGCCGCGGCGCTGGATCTGGCGCAAACCCTGGAAACGATTCCAGGTGTGAGCGCCATCGATGATGACCTGCCCTACGGCAGGGAACAATTGATTTACGAACTGAGTCCGGCGGGGGAAGCGCTTGGATTATCGATAACCGATATCGGACGCCAGTTACGAGCCGCCTATGACGGCATCATCCTGCAACGCTTTCAGCAAGGCGCCGATGAAGTCGAGGTGCGTTTGCAGTTACCGGAATCAGAGCAGCGCCGCCTGGACAGTTTGCTGCATTTGCCGATCAAGTTACCAAACGGCGAGTTCGTCGCGCTGGACACCGTCGCCAACTGGCGTTCAGCACAGGGGTTTGAAACGCTACGCCATTTCAACGGTAGCCTCTCGGTCGATGTTTCGGCGGACGTCAACGCCGCGCTCAACAACACTGCCGAAATCGTCGCCGACCTGACTCAGTTTACGTTGCCCGCACTGGCTAGCAAATACGGCATTCAATATAGCGTCGAAGGGACGTTCAGCAAGTCAGCGCGAGACTTTTGCCGACATGCGCCTCGGCGCAATCGTTGCGCTGGTGTTAATGTACCTGGTCCTGGCCTGGGTCTTTTCATCCTACGGCTGGCCATTGCTGGTAATGCTTACCATACCCCTGGGACTAACGGGCGCTGTTCTCGGGCACTGGATGATGGACATGAACCTGACCATTTTATCGTTATTCGGCTTCTTCGGCCTGTCGGGAATAGTCGTCAATGACTCGATCATCCTGGTGATGTTCTATCGACGTATCAGGGACAAGGGAATGTCGGTCTATGACGCGCTTGAAGAGGCTGCCTGTCAACGATTACGCGCGGTCCTGCTAACCTCGCTGACTACTATTGCAGGCTTGACGCCATTACTGTTTGAAACCTCACGCCAGGCGCAATTCCTGATACCGATGGCGGTTTCGATCGCCTTTGGACTCGCATTTGCGACGCTCCTGATCCTGTTGGTGATTCCAGCGATGTTATCTATCTACGAAGATGTTCACGTCGCCCTGGCAGGCGAACCTAAAACCCCGGCGACAACCACATGACACCATTTTCCCGCTTACAGCAAGAACAACTGCGCTCGGTGGCAGAACCGATCTGGAAAAACATAATCGTGGCAGCGCGCGAACGCGACTATGCAAAATTTTCGCGGGGTTTCTCCGCCGAGCTTCTGGCAAAACTCTCGGAAGAACACTTCCGCCAGAGTTGTAAGGACTTCCCCGTTTTGACCACCATCGAAGCCGATTTCGAATTTATTGATTCGATTCAGCGGGAAAAGGCGATAACTATTCTGTGGCGACTGCGCAGCTCGAAATACGCTGGTGAGTTTCTCGGCCTGCTGACCCTGCAAAGCGGCGACTCCGGCATGGAGATCACCGCGGTTTCGGTCAATTAGCCAGTATCAGGGATAATGGTGCATTATGCGGGCTAGCAGCTAATCGGTGCCACCAACCGTAATATCGTCAATCTTGAGGCTGGGCTGCCCTACTCCGACAGGTACCGACTGGCCTTCCTTACCGCATACACCGACACCCTGATCCAGTTCGAGGTCGTTGCCTACCATCGATATCTTACCCATAACCTCGGGTCCGGAACCAATCAAGGTTGCGCCTTTGACTGGCGCGGTCAGTTTACCTTTTTCAATAAGGTAGGCCTCGGAGAGCGAAAACACGAATCGCCCAGAAGTGATATCCACCTGTCCACCACCAAAATTGACGGCATACAGGCCCTTATCGACCGAGCTGATAATTTCCCCGGGATCACTTTCCCCGGCCAGCATATAGGTGTTGGTCATACGCGGCATGGGCAAATGGGCGAACGATTCGCGGCGTCCGTTCGAGGTAGAATGCGTTCCCATCAGGCGGGCATTCATCTTGTCCTGCATGTAGCCTTTGAGTATGCCATTTTCGATCAGGGTGGTACATTGTGCGGGCACCCCCTCGTCATCGATACTCAACGAGCCACGGCGATCGATCAGCGTACCATCGTCGACTATGGTACATAGCGGGGAGGCAACCTGTTGGCCTATTTTATTGCTGAATGCCGAGGTGCCCTTGCGATTGAAATCTCCTTCGAGACCGTGACCTACCGCCTCATGTAGCAATACCCCCGGCCATCCCGGACCCAGCACCACCGGCATGCTACCCGCTGGCGTTGCCACCGACTCGAGGTTGGTAGCCGCCTGCCTGACCGCCTCGCGGGCGAGTTCGTAAGCGCGATCGGTATCAAAAAATACATCATAACCATGCCGCCCCCCGGCTCCGGCACTACCTTGCTCGCGGCGATCTGACTGATGCATCAGGACAGTCACATTCATGCGCACCAGCGGACGGATATCGGCTGCCAGGGTATTATCAGTGGCGGCGATTAAAATGTGGTCGATACCGCCAGACAGGGAAATAATTACCTGTTCGATGCGTTCATCGAGCGAGCGCGTAAAGGCATCAAGCTTTTTGAGCAATTCGACTTTTTCGTCAGCATTGTGCCCATCGACCGGATTTTGCGCCGTGTACAGCGCCGGCGCCGGTTTACTCGACAACACGACGGCACTACTTCCTGATTGGCCCTGCTTGACGATGGCGCGGGCATTGTTTACCGCCTGGGTAATTGCATTACCGCGTAAATCATCACAATAGGCGAATCCGGTTTTTTCCCCCGCCATGGCACGAATACCGACACCCTTTTCGATGTTGAAACTACCCTCGCGCAGAATGCCGTCATCCATGACCCAGGATTCCTGCTGGCTGGTCTGAAAGTACAAATCACCGGCATCGACATACCTGCTCTGCAAACCATCCAGAAATCCGCCAAGTTGCTCAATTTCAAGTTCGCTCGGTTCGAGTATATTTTTACTAACTGCTTCTAAAGTTGATGCCATGTCTTGCTATTGCTCCAATTCGTCACGGTTCCCGACTTCCAGCTTGATTTCATCGGCAGCCTGGGTGCCCGATAACAACAGGATATAATCTGAGGGCACTCCCAGGGATATCAACCAGTCACGCAGTTCTGCGGCCCAGAGTTCACCCGTATCTTCACCCGGATAGCGAATAATCATCGCCCTGTCACCACTCTTGCCCCAGTAGCTTACCGCCGAACGGACCGCTGCCAGCTGTGGGATCACCGCACCCGTGCGTGGACGCGCCCATTCATCGGCACTGAGCGTAAAAATACGAATCGAATTAGCTGCCGCATGACCTGCTATACAAAGCAGACCCGCGAAACAGAGACTATTTCTCAAGATTCGGTAATTCTTCCTGGTTTTCATCAACTGCCTTTATTAATTCAATCTGGGGATCATCCCAGCTTCCCGTGACCTTGTATTCTATTTCCACGGCATCGTCTATCGACTTTTTAAACAAATTTTGCAATAACAGCAGGCCCCAGCCGACCGTGGTGCTGGCCGCAACCGCACCGAGTATCGGTAATGTCTGCCTGAACTTGGGAGTTACCCGGATAACCTGATCGTAATCACGATTGATCAATCCGGTCTTGCCGGAGATCTTGAGCCTGGCCGCAGGGCCATCCATCCGCGTATTTTCGGTAAAAAGTATACCGCCATCCAGCCGATAATTCCCGCTAATCTTCTCGAACTCCATACCCTCAACCGTTACATCCGAAAAATCCAGTGACAGGCGTCTCGGTAAAGCGCTCAAACTTAGTAGTCCGACAAATCTGCCACCACCGGGATCGACGTTGTTCAAAACCCCATCATCGATTTCCATGCGGGCATCGCCGCGCAGAATATCCAGGTTAACCCCCAGCAACGGCGCCTGCCAGGTAAACCCGCCACTAAAATCCAGAGTTCCGTCCTGCATGGTGTCGCCGAAACCGAGGCCGGCGATGGCCCGGCCAAATTCCTCACCCCTGGCCTCGATGGTAAGACTGGAAAGATGGGAGCGGTTCGTAACATCGTAATCCCACTGCGCCTTGCCGGTCAGGATTATTTTGTCGCGACGCAAACCCAAATTATCGATATAGAGCGTATTTTCGACGGGTCTGCCATCAACCAGCAAATCGCTAAACTGCATATCGTTGTACACCAACGACTGGCTGCGGATACGGAAATCGAACAGATCACTCGGCAGCATCGCGCTGTAATCCGTTTCCTGCTCCAGTTTACTCAGTCTCAGGTATTCCAGTTCAACGGCCACCGGATCTTCAGGAGTGGGCAGCAGGGGCGCATCGAAATTGCCCTTGACCAGGGTCGATTCGACCAGTCCCAGCAAGCGGTTGTTCTCCTGATGCAGTTCAAATTTCACCTCTTCGAGAGTGCGTCCGAATGCATAAGCCCGCTTGAAATCGAGATCAACCGTGCTCAGCAGGGTCGAACCGGTACTTTCAGAAGCAGCGATGACTTCGATCCAGCCGCCCACTTCGATCTCGCTAGCTGCACCATAAAGATTCATACCCCGACGCTGAACTGCTTCAAGAGGTGTCGATAATGCCAGGTCGAGCGCGTCCAGTTGAAATTCCTGAGTATCCTCTGCAACCAGGTTACCCCGACCTAGCAACTCGCTACCCAGGCTAAACCGAAAAGAGATGTGCCGGGGGTAAAAATCCACATCAGCAGAAAGTCGAGAGACATCCTTTAACGGTTTAGTCAATGGTAGCGGCAGCGTAAGCTCCGTGGACTGTAAATTGCTGGCAGCGTTAATTTGTAAAAATGCCTGCTCGGCAGGCGCTGTATCACTGGCAAACTTCAATCTGACCTGCCAGTCACTCTTGCCGTCTACATGCCGGGTCAACTCATCCGGTAGCTGATTGAGCAGGTTTCTGGATTCTATCGATCCACGCGCATTGACCAGTGTATCTCCGCTCGATTTTTCCGTACTGATGTCGATTTCAACCGGGTCATTGAAATATCTTGCACTGATACCCCTGGCTAACAGCGCATCCTCGGTGATCAGCAACCGACCATTTATCCCGCCCAGTTCCAGCCCCCAGCTTTTCGCACTGGCATGCGCATTGTCGAAATCCAAAGCGACCTTGACCCGTTCTTCTGCAAGGGCGTCGCTCAATGGTATGAGCAAATCAATTTTTGCGCTGACGCGACCACCCAGATCATGCAGGTTACTGACAACATCACGGTAGTCTTCGCCTACCGGCGAACCGAGCCAGACGCGTACCGCGTCTGCAGTTGGCACCTGCGCATGAATCTCAAGTGCGAGCTCGGCTTTATCAAAGTCGGCAATTACCCCGGTGGCCTGTACCTCATCGAGTTTTTCATAGCTGACCCGACCCAGGTCGAATTCGAACCCGGCATTATGGAACAACATTTTGCCGTTACCATTTCTAAGCGCTAACCATCCGGGGGCAAAAAACAAATTGGTATCTTCGACATCGAAATCGACAAACATCTCCCCCGCCCTGTCACGCGCCAATTCGCGGACATCGCGTAATCTGCCATGTAACTGAAAATCGCCCCGGGGCACGAAACCCTTTTTTATACCCCGCCGCAGCCAACCCAGTGTCTCTGCAGACAGGGCTTTGAGCGGTAGATATTTATGCGTACTGCTGGCATCGGTATCCGTAAAATTAGCTCGCATGAATACAAAGGGTTGCGCAGCCTGATCGGCGACCAGCCACATTCGACCAGTGAGCCTGGTATCCTGATTGTGCGCCAGAATATGGTCTGCAGAGAGCACCAGGTCACCGGATTCCAATCTATTTGCAATCACGTCCAGTTTGAGGGAATCAAACTCAAACGGCGCTTCGAACTGATCATCAAAATCCAGCCTGACCGCTTCACCATACAACTCGGCCTGCAGTCGATTATTCCCCAGCAGAAATTCGGCGTTCAGGTTTGTCACACCAGGGTAGCCCCCGAAAGCCTCGTTACTGACCTGTAACGCCTGACCACTTATTCTGAAATCACCGGGTCGCTCAAGCTCTATTCCCAGCACGAGGTCCCGCAGTACCCCCTGGAGCTTCCCATTTGCGATTTGTTGATCGATATTTTCCGGCAGCCACTGACCGGCGATCACGGGTAAACTGGATATTTGCAGCCGATCTACCCATGCTGAAATATGGGATTTTTCAGCTCCGACAGTAAACTCAAACTGCGAACGGAATCCAGGGACATTGTCACCATTAATTACCAGGCGCCCCACCTGGTTCGTAATACGCCAACTGGATTTCCGATTAATGGCGTTGAAACGAGACTGATAATCGACCGCCAGCGGTGTCTTATCCGGGGACAACTGCAGCCGGCCTTCCTTGAGTAGCAAATTGCCATTAACAGCAATGACATGATAGCCCGACATGTTTAACCAGACTTCGCCGTCGAGTGCTCCCTGCTGTAAACCCCGGGTATCAATGTCAAGCAACCCGGCGATGCGGGATAACTGCAAACCTGATGAATTAATATAAATCTCACTACGCTCAGGATCCAGTACCGACTTGATTAGAATCCCGCGCCCGAGTTCATCCGGCAGCGCTGCGCTGAACTGCGTATAAAACTGATGGTCGCGGTGATTAATTTGTGCGCTGACACCGTCGATTTGATAGCTGGTCTTTGATTTAAGATCCCGAATAATCAAGCGACGTAGATCGAGTTTAAGGTAGCGTGGCGCCAGCAGCAGGGCCCGCTCAAACCCCGGCATAACAGTTTCATCGTCATCCAGCCCAAGTTCGAGTTCATGGGTCCACCACCGACCCGACTCATCCTTGGTTAATTCGAGCTTTTCCAGCTGACCCGAAATCTCCAGCACGACCGGGGTCCATTCGCGCAGGCTGGCCCAGAAATCAAACTCTACCGCCAGCCGATCGACAAATAACGGCTGTGACCTGTCGGGCAGGTTAATGGAAACGTTATCGACACGCAGAACCGGATTGAAGCGGTTCATGGCACCGCTCAATCCCGAAAACACGACACCCTTACTTACGTCACGCTCCAGCAGGTAGTCGATTTCGGGTTTGAAATAATCAATATTGCTTATCGCAAGGCGCAAGCCACCCATGACTATCGCCAGCAGAACAACTGCTGCGACAAGTAATCCAAGGCTGATCTTGCTTAACAGACCCACTTCACCAACCTGGAATATTTATACTGGCACCACGTCATAGGATTCCTGAGACAAATGCGCCTCTACCTGCAGTTTGACCGGAATCTTGATAAAGGTTTCCAGTTCAGCCAAATTAGCGGCCTCCTCGTCCAGTAAACGGTCGACCACATCCTGGTTTGCCATTACCAGCAACTGCTGCGCTTCGTCGTAAAACCTGGCTTCACGCAGGATTTCCCGAAATATTTCATAGCAGACTGTTTCGGTAGTCTTTAGCGAACCGCGTCCATGGCAGGTCTTGCAGGGTTCACAGAGTACGTGCTCGAGACTTTCGCGGGTGCGTTTGCGCGTCATTTCCACCAGTCCGAGGGGCGATACTTCGCACACCTGGGTCTTGGCATGGTCTTTAGCCAGGTATTTTTCAAGCGATTTCAGAACCTGGCGCTTATGATCCTCATGCTCCATATCGATAAAATCGATGATGATGATACCCCCCAGGTTGCGCAGTCTGAGTTGGCGCGCTATCGCCTGCGATGCTTCCATATTGGTTTTGAAGATGGTTTCTTCCAGGTTTTGATGGCCGACAAAAGCCCCGGTATTAATATCAATCGTGGTCATCGCTTCGGTCTGGTCGATAATCAGGTATCCACCGGATTTCAGGCTAACCTGGCGAGCCAGCGCACGTTGCAATTCATCATCTATATTGTATAGATCAAACAGGGGGCGTTCGCCCGGATAGTGCTCGATCTTGCACGGCAGGTCGGGTATGTAGCGCGTCGAAAAACTGCGTCATCTTCTGAAATGTTTCGCGCGAATCCACTTTCACCAGCGTGGTATCGACACCCACCATGTCGCGCAAGGTACGTATCGACAAGGGCAGATCTTCATGTATCACGCTTCCTGCCGGAACCTGGTCGACATTTTCGAGTAACGAGTTCCATAGCTTGGACAGAAAACTGATATCGCGTCGCAACTCCGCCTCATCGACACCTTCCGCCGCAGTGCGAATGATACAACCACCTAACTGATTTTCGCTGCGGCAGGTTTCAAGCAGTTTTTTCAGACGCTCGCGCTCGACTTCGTCTTCAATCTTGACCGATATACCCACGGTCGACGAATTAGGCATGTATACCAGGTAACGCGAAGGTACCGATATACTGGTTGTCAAACGCGCGCCCTTGGTACCTATCGGATCCTTAACCACCTGCACCAGTAAATTCTTACCTTCATGCAACAGGTTGTTAATCTCGACTCGACTGCCGCTTTCCTCACCATTCGCGCTTTCATCGACGTAATCAATATCCGACACGTGCAGGAATCCAGCCTTTTCCAGCCCGATGTCGACAAAAGCCGCCTCCATTCCGGGGAGCACCCGGTTAACCCGACCCTTGTATATATTGCCGACGATACCGCGACTGCGTTGACGCTCAATACTGACTTCCTGCAGCGCTCCATTTTCGACAATGGCAACCCTGGTTTCCTGGGGAGTTATATTTATGAGTATTTCTTCATTTATGATCATAATCAAAACAGTTTAATTTCAGCGTTGCGCAACAACTCGGCAGTCTCGAAAAGCGGTAATCCCATTACCGCCGAGTAGCTGCCTTCAAGGTGGTCAATAAACATCGCTGCCTTGCCCTGAATCGCATAAGCACCCGCCTTGTCCATGGGTTCCGCGGTCGCGCAATAGGAGTCTATCTCCTGCGCCGTTAAAGATCTGAAACTTACCCGATTCCGGGTCAGGCGCAATGCAATATCGCCCTGTGTCGCTAATGCGACGGCCGTTAAAACCAGGTGTTGTCTTGCAGACAGTTGTCCCAGTATACAGCGACACTGGTTTCGATCAGCGGGTTTGCCAATAATATCATCATCGAGTGCGATAGTAGTATCAGCCGCCAGCACGACGACTGGCTCTTGCCGCCCGGCTATTTGTTCGGCGGCAATCCGGGCCTTGCTGGTAGCCACGCGACATACATATTCGGCTGGCGATTCCGCGGGCGATCGGGACTCGTCGATATCGATGTCATGTACAACAAACTCGACCCCGATCTGGCGCAACAATTCAGCACGACGGGGAGATCTTGAAGCAAGATAAATCATACCCGCATGATAGCCTGAATGCAGGCCAAGGTCGCCTATTCGCGATGATATGGGTGGCCTTGCAGGATCGTCCAGGCACGGTATAACTGCTCTATGAGTACAACTTTGACCAGTGCATGCGGCATCGTCATTCTGCCCAGGGAAACCCGGTGCTGGCAGGCCTTGATACAATCTTCTGACAGCCCGTCGGGTCCACCGATCACCAGGTTTACCCGTGGAAACTCAAACATCCAGCGTTGCAGGCTTTTAGACCAGTCGACGCTCGACCATTGTTCACCCCGTTCATCAAGCGCAATATTCAAACTGCCCGCGGCCATTTTCCCCAGAATCAACTCGGATTCGCGTTGTTGCTGACGCGCTGGGGACTGTTGCGATTTTCGCGCGGGTAGCGGTATGGTGACCATTTTCAGGGACACTTCACGCGGTAGTCGTTTAAGGTAATCGTTACAGGCCAGATCAACCCAGGCAGGTAATTTTTGCGCTACATTAATGAGCTGAATCTGCATCCTCAACCGCGAGTTCTTCGCCCCAGAGCTTTTCAAGTTCATAATAAAGGCGCACGTCGGGCAACATGATATGCACAACCACATCGCCCAGATCCACCAATACCCATTCCCCCACGTCCTCGCCTTCGATCCCTAATGCCGGCTGGCCAGTCGCCTTTGCGGCCTCGACAACCGAATCAGCGATGGCGCTGACATGGCGCGTAGAGCTGCCACTGGCGAAGATCATGTAATCGGTAAAACTGGCATGTGCACGTACATCGAGCACGACGATATTGTCTGCCTTGAGGGCTTCTAGTGCCTGCAGAGCCAGTTTCCTGGTTGCTTCAGACTGCAAATTGGTAGAAATTGATTCAGTCACATTGTTTCCGATATAAATTGTGTTTTTC
>CAWCBX010000171.1:0-21503 GCA_963793595.1 uncultured Gammaproteobacteria bacterium
GGTATCGACCGTTTCGACCACCCTGGCGATGCTCGACAGCGGCAGGATCCCGCTGCGCGTATAGACCGGCATGTCGTTCAAACCCTGTGGCGATACGTCCGGCCCGGCGCCGCTGTAGAGATACATATCGATTTTGTCGTCGGCGAGAAAGAATTCGTCGACGAAGGCGCCGTCGGTCAACGCGGCCACGGTGAAACCGATATCGGCCGTGCTCATGCCGAGCTCGGCCGCGCGTTCCCAGTCCGGGTGAATTTCGATCAGCGGCTGCGATAACGACAGCGTCGCCGGATTGGCGCGGATACGCGGATTACCGAACACTTCCTGGGCGCGATTATAGGCCGCGGTGGCGGCGGCATAAATCGGTTCCAGTTCCGGCCCGGAAATATCCAGGTTGATACTGCGGGTGCCGCCGTTGTTACTGGTGATGATCGAGCCGCGTGTGGTGAAGGCGCGCATTCCCGCATATTGGCTGTACTTTGCGTCGATCGCGTCCATCAGCGCGTTGACCTGGCTCTTGTCCTTTGGTTCGGCGATCAGGAACAGGCCACTGGCACGGATCGAAAGAATCAGGTAGTCGAGCGCCGGTACCGCGGTCTCGCCACGTTCGAATTGCCCGGGCTCGTCATCGAGGTAAGGCAGGAAATAATCCTGCACGTCGTAGCCGATCTTGCGCATGGTCGGCAGGTTGTATCCGGGCGGCGCGCTCATGCGCCCGAACACCTTGGGTTCTTCACCCGGCGGCAGGTATTCCGCCGGTGGCGTCAGTCCGACGATAATGGCCGCGGTCAGTCCCGCGGTCACGAGCATGACCGTAATCCGCCGCAGCGGCGTCGCGATCAGCCAGTTGATCATGGCGAGTGTGCCGCCCATCGCTCCCGCGGAGCTACCTTTTGCAGCCCCGGCACCTCCCGGATCATCGCGCAGCGCGAAGTTCGCCGCCGCGGTCGGCACCACCGTGATCGCGACCAGCATCGACACCAGGATGGTTGCCGAGACACCAATAGCAATGTCGCCGTAAAGCTGACCGGCTTCTTCCTCGATGAAAATAATCGGAATGAATACCAGCACCGTGGTCAGTGTCGACGCCAGCACCGCGGGCCAGACCCGCTGCACGCCGGTCACCGCGGCCTGCAGTCGTTTGAGCCCCTTGCGGCGTTCCCATTCGATGCTTTCGAGCACGACGATAGTATTGTCGAGCGTCATGCCGATCGAGAAGGCGACCCCGGCCAGCGAAATCACGTTGATCGTACGCCCCGCCAGCAGCAGTCCGAGGAAGGCGGCAATGGTGCAGATCGGGATACCGATCACGCCGACCAGCGTCATCCTGCCCGAGCGCAGGAACAGGAACATGACCAGCGTGGCCAGCACCGCACCGAGTGCGAGGTTGCGCCAAACGGTGGCGATCGATTGCTCTACGTAAACGGTATCGGTAGCGTTCAGGCGCAACTCCATGCCCGCATTTTGCAACAGTTCCTGGTTGATGCGATCGACTTCGGCAAACATCGCGTCCTTGATTTCGATGACGTTGGAACCGAGTTCGCGGTTCACCGCAAGAAACAGCACCGGCTTGCCGTTGACAAAAGCTTCTCGGGCAACCTCGAAATGATCCAGGCGTACGCGTGCAACGTCGGCGAGCCGGGTCACCTGGTCGCCGCGGCTCGACAGGATCAATTCGCCGAGCGATTCGATATCGTTGAAGCGGCCGATGGTGCGCAACAGGTACTGGCGCTTGCCGGCCTCGAGCTGGCCACCGGTAACGTCGCGGTTGCGCGCGCGCAGCGCCGTGCGCACGTCGGTGACGGTAAGACCACGCTCGGCGAGCGCCGCCGCGTCGAGCAGAATCTGCACCTGTCGGTCGGCACCACCCCAGACCTCGACACTCGAAACGCCGTCGACAGTTTCCATGCGCGTGCGCACGTTATCGGAGACGAAATCACGCATCATATCCATGTCGAGCCCGCGCGGGTTACCGTCGATCGGCGCGACCCGGAAGTACATGAACGAGTTGCTGGAAAAGGATTCAGCGAAGATACGCGGCTGGTTGACCGTGTCCGGATAGGATGGCACCTGTGACAGCGCGTTGTTGACCCGAATCAGGGTTTCGTTGATGTCGACGCCGGATGGAAACTCGAGTTCGATGCGGGCCTGCCCGGACGAGGCGGTGGCCTCGATGCGCTGCAGACTCGGCGTACTGCGCAGGTACTCTTCCTGCTCGATCAGAATTTCCTTCTCGATATCCTGCGGCGTGGCGCCCGGCCAGGAAGTCCGCACCTGTACCGTGCGCACGTCGAGATCGGGAATCATCTGCACCGGAACGCGCAACGTCGCGACGATGCCGAGCACGACGACGACGCCGACGATGACCGTCATCAGGGTGCCGCGATTGATGATTTTTTCAAACATGGTCTGACACCTAACCGGTGATCCGGACCTGCTGGCCCTGGCGTAGCGCTTCGTTGCCGCGGATCACCACGCGCTCGCCCACACTCAGGCCTTCGATAATCTCGATACTACCGTCGAAGGTCAGGCCGGTTTTCACCTGTCGCTCCTCGACCACGTAACGGTCACCCTCGACCGCGGCCACCCAGACAATGGTGCGCCCGTCCGGATAGCGGATCAGGGCATCACGCGGCACGACTTCGGCCTGGCGGTCGGTGCCGATACGTATTACCGCGCGCACCGACATTCCCGGCGTCAGGCGCGCCGCGGGGTTGTCGATCTGTGCACGCACCAGAAAGGTGCGCGCATCGGGATCACTGACGGGCACCACCTGCGACACGCGCGCCGCGATGGTTTGCCCCGGTAAGGCATCGAGCGCCAGGTTGAGCTCCGTGCCTGCGTTGACCCGTTGAAAGTACTGCTGCGGTACGCGCAGATCGAGCTGCAGTCGATCGATCGCCACCAGCAGTAACACCCGGGAATCGGTATCGACGCGCTCACCCAGGTCCGCGCCACGCTCGGCAATCACGCCGCTAAACGGAGCCTTCAGTGTATGCCGCTGCAGCGTCGCGGCCGCGTAGGCACGTTCAGCACGGCGGCGCTCGAGGATCGCCAGGTTGCGCGTTACCAGGGCTTCGAGGCTGCGCGCTTCGCTTTCGGGAAAGGTGTTCTCGGTGACGAGTTTGCGCACCTCGACCACGCGGCGCCGGGCATCGGCGAGATCCGCCTCGGCCTCGTGTTCGGCGGCAGTAGCCTGGGCAAGTTCGAGCCGCGCCAGCTCGTCGTCCAGCTTGAACAGGATATCGCCCTTCTCCACCCGGTCGCCAGCATCCACACTGAGGCTGACCAGCCGGCCCTCAAAGTCGGGGGACAGGCTGGACCTGTAGGGCGAGGTCAACGAGCCCGACAGGCGCAGGGTTTCGACGATGTCGCGGCGCTCCACCGGCGCAAGCTCCACTGGCGCCACCGGTGCCGCGGCAAGCTCCGACATCAGCAGCAGGCTGGCCACTGCTGTCAAGGCCAGATGCCAGCTTAAGCGCTTGTTTTGCCGTCCTTTCATTATATTGCTCAATCTCACTATAAGCAGGGCGCAGGTAACACCGAGCGCCCTAAAATATCATATATTCGTCGATCGACAGCGTATTTTCATCGTGATAGACAGACTGGGAACCGCTACCCCGGAAACTAGTGAATACGGCTCCACACAGGGGTTAGATCAGCAAGGCACTTACTTAAGGTAAAAACTCGTACATCAAGTTATTCCCGCGCAAGCCTGCGCTGCCTTCCATTCATCGCTAGATCGCCGTTTGCGCGGCGATGACAGGCTACATGATAAGCGACTTTTCCTGCCCGGTTGGTGAATTCCGTGACAGATCCAGATTTAATGCAAAAGCGTAGCCTTATAGAGTATTTACTATACTTGCAATCAAATTCACTAAATCGAAGTTGTAATTTTGGTAACATGCGTTCTTTCGTTTTATAGGTCAGCTGACAAATGCTTACGGTTATCTCCCCTGCCAAAACCCTGGATTTTGATACCCCGACGGTAACCGATGCCTTTACCCAACCGGTGCATTTAACCCAGTCGCGCAAGCTGGTACGGCGTATGCGCCAGTTATCAGGGCAGGAATTGGAAAAGTTGATGCATGTGAGCGGCAATATCGCCGATCTCAATCAGCAGCGTTTCAAAAAATGGAAGACCCCGTTCAATCCTGAAAACGCCCGCCAGGCGATCTTTGCCTTCAAGGGTGACGTCTATATCGGCCTCGATGCCTACAGCATGACCGCGCGGAATGTTGAATTTGCCCAGGATCATTTACGCATCCTGTCAGGCCTGTATGGCGTGTTGCGACCCCTCGACCTGATGCAGGCCTACCGACTTGAAATGGGTACCCGCATCGACACTGATACGGGTAATAATCTATACCAGTTCTGGGATGGACGTATCACCAAGACACTGAACCAGGAACTGGAGCAGTCGGGTGCAAACAGCTTGATCAACCTGGCGTCCAACGAGTATTTCAAATCGATTAAACCGAAACTGCTCAAGGCCGAAGTAATCACCCCGGTGTTCAGGGATTACAACAAGGGCAGTTACCAGGTGATCGGCTTTTACGCCAAAAAAGCCCGCGGTTTGATGGCCCGCTTTCTGATCGACAACGAGATCGACAACCCGGCTGGACTGATGGATTTCAGCGCGGAAGGTTATGCTTTCAATAAAGCCATGTCGAATTCTCACGAATGGGTATTCACGCGTAGACAGTAGTCTGCGTGTGCCTTGCACTCTAGCCGATGGTTGAACTTTCCCCATTCGCCCATCGCGTTCAGTTAATTTCCGGCCTCGTCGTCGCGCTCATAGTATTGGCCATCCTGCTAGTCTCCCCGGGATTCAACCAACCGGCATTAACCACCCTGGAAAAAATCCAGCAACGCGGTTACATCAATATTCTGACGCTTAACAGCGCAACCACTTATTACCAGGACATCGGCGGTCCCAACGGTTTTGAGTATCATCTCACCAACTGGTTTGCCGACTCGATCGGGGTCGAGGCTCGCTTCGTCACTGTCCCCGGTTTCTCTGATTTATACCCCGAGCTACTGTTTGGCAGTGGTGACATTGCAGCGGCCGGTTTGTCCGAGAACGAATCAAGCTTCAGTCGCTCGGTGATCTATGGACCGCGTTACTATGAAGTCGCCAACCAGGTCCTGTATCGCAAGTTTCGCTCCGATCGACCGAAAAAGGTGTGGAACCTGTACGGTGGTTCGCTCAAGGTCATCAGCGGTACCGCGCAAGTCAAACTGCTGCAGGAACTGGTGAAAACCTACCCCAATCTGGCCTGGATCGAAGTCGACGATATCGCCGCCGAGGAATTGATCGAACAGGTCGACGTCGGCGAAGTCGATTACATCCTCGCCGACTCACATGAAATCGCATTGCAGCGGCGTTACTTTCCGGAACTGCGTATCGCTTTTGAACTCGGTGAAAAGCGCCAGTTACGCTGGGCTTACAATTACTCCGATGATGATAGCCTGACCATCGCGATCGACGCGTTTTTCAAACAAATCGAAACCGACGGCCGTCTCGAACAACTGGTACATCGGCACTATAGTCATGTCGAAAAATTCAACTATTCGGACATCCGCACCTTCACCCAGAGGATCGAAAGCCACTTGCCCAGGTACGAGGCGCTGTTCAGACGGGAAGCGGACGTGGTCGGCCTGGACTGGCGACTGCTCGCCGCTATCGGCTACCAGGAATCGCTCTGGGTCGCGCGCGCCAAATCTCCAACCGGGGTGCGCGGTCTGATGATGCTGACGCTCGACACCGCCAAGCAAATGAAAGTCAAGAATCGACTCGATCCCGCCGAGAGTATTCGCGGTGGCGCGAAGTACATCGCCAGGGTATTGAAACGGGTGCCCAAGCAAATCACCGAGCCCGATCGCACCTGGTTTGCACTGGCCGCGTACAACGTCGGCTTCGGTCATGTCGAAGATGCCCGCATCATCACCAAAGACCGGGGCGGTGATCCTGACCGCTGGATCGATGTTAAGCAGAACCTGCCCTTGCTGGCACGCAAGAAATGGTACAAAAAAACCAAGTACGGCTATGCCAGGGGCTGGGAGCCGGTTAAGTACGTGGAAAATATCCGCCAGTACTACGAGTACCTGATCGGTTTTGAAACCAAAGCCATTCGCGAAAAGGGCGAACCAAAACCCCTACCCGAAATAGCGCCACTGGCGCCGAGCCTGTAACTACCCACTAGTGTCATCCCTGCCCCACTAGTGTCATCCCTGCCCCACTAATGTCATCCCTGCCCCACTGGAGCTGACTTACTACCTTTTAGCAGCACGCCTGTTTTCAAAGAACCGGGTTAACAAGGCTGCACACTCATCAGCCAGCACACCGCTCTCGATCACGGGCCGGTGATTGAACTTTCCGCTTTCGAACAGTTGCTGGGCACTCTCAATCGCGCCGGTTTTCGGCTCGGTGGCTCCATAAACCAGCCGCCCTATCCTGGCATGAACCAGCGCGCCCACGCACATGGTGCAGGGCTCCAGCGTGACATAGAGCGTGGTATCGGGAAGCCGGTAATTACCCAGTTTTTGCGCCGCCGCACGAAGTGTTACGATTTCGGCGTGGGCACTCGGATCGCAGGCACTGATCGGCCGGTTATGGCCTGCCGCGATCAAATTACCGGCTGCACCCACCAATACCGCCCCGACCGGAACCTCGTCCATTCCGGCTGCTATTTCAGCCTGCGCGAGGGCCTGGCGCATCCAGTCCGTATCACTGCCTGCCACGTTAAAACCCTTCCGTAAATTTGTTGTTGGTGATCAAAAAATTAATCACCTCAGATCTTCAGCAAGTAAATAAACAGCGGGACGATCAAGGCGGTAACGATTCCGCTCAAACCCATTGCGACGGCCGCGAAGACGCCGGCTGTCTCGTCTCTGCTCATGGCACGCGCGGTGCCGATACCGTGACTGGCGAGTCCTATCGCAAAACCACGTGCCGACATTTTCTTCACGCGCAATAAATCAAGCGTAAAAGTTCCAAACGCCGCCCCGATGATGCCGGTAATAATCGTTATGATGGCGGTCAGTGAGGGAATCCCCCCGATCAGTTCAGATATACCCATTGCTATAGGCGCGGTAACGCTTCTCGGCAGCAGGCTCAACAGAATCTCCCTGTCCAGCATAAAAAACTGTGCCAGCATATAAGTAATGATGATAGCGAACAGGGAACCCAGTAAAACGGTCGAGAGAATAGATATTGCGTTAGCCGTGATCAGGTCCCATTTTCGATATATCGGGATTGCCAGTGAAACCGTCGCGGGACCTAACAGAAAGTGGATAAACTTTGCGCCTTCGAAATAGCGCTCGTACTGGACATTAAATGTTAACAGCACGGCGCTGACGATAATGATACCCAATGCGACCGGATTAAACAGAGGGAATAAATTTGTCCTTCGATAACAGTAGTCGCCCACCAGGTAGGCACCAATCGTCAAGGTCAACCAGAATAGCGGTTCTGCCTGGAGGTAAACCCAGATGCTGTAGAGTCTCTGCTCTTCAGTCACTTCGACTCACCAGGTTTTGAATTTTTTCCATTACAAATGCGGTAAACCCGACGGTTAAAACAGTACCGACAAAAATGACCAGCAGGACACTGAGCAACTGTCCTTCCAGGAACGAGACATGCATCACCACCCCAACGCCGATCGGCACAAATAGCAGGGGCAGGTGACTCAGGAGATATTCGGAAGTTGTGGTCAGGCCTTTTTCAAGCTTAAGCTTGAACGCGGTCTTGTTGCGCCCCAGTATCAGCAGTGTCGTTAACAACAGTACCAATCCAATAACTGGTCCGGGAATCGTCAGCGTAAAATATTTCTGCACCATTTCGCCAACCAGCTGGAACAAAAATATATAAAAAATGCTTTCAAGCATTACATCGCCTGTTTTGACCCGATTCGAATAAATGGAAGAGAGTAGCCGCTATTTTTACCGCGCTTACTCCCACTCGATGGTGCCCGGAGGCTTACCGGATATGTCGTATACCACGCGAGAAATGCCTTCGATTTCATTCATGATACGGCGTGATACGTGGTCGAGGAAATGGTACGGTAGATCCGCCCAACGCGCGGTCATGAAATCGATGGTCTCCACCGCGCGCAGACTGACAACGTGGTTATAGCGGCGCCCGTCGCCGGTAACGCCAACCGATTTGACCGGTAAAAACACGACGAAAGCCTGCGAGACCTTGTCGTACAAATCGTGACTGCGTAACTCTTCGATGAAGATATGGTCGGCCAGGCGCAAGGTATCGGCATACTCCTTTTTCACTTCGCCGAGAATACGTACCCCGAGCCCGGGACCTGGAAACGGATGCCGGTAAACCATTTCGCGTGGGATGCCGAGCTCGACGCCGATCTGGCGCACTTCATCCTTGAACAGTTCGCGCAAGGGTTCCACCAGTTCAAGCTTCATATCTTCGGGCAGGCCGCCGACATTGTGATGCGACTTGATCAAATGTGCCTTGCCGGTGGCAGCCCCGGCCGACTCGATGACATCAGGGTAGATGGTGCCCTGCGCGAGCCATTTGGCGTTATCCAGCTTTTCGGCCTGTTCCTCGAAAATTTCGATAAACAGGTTACCGATGGCCTTGCGTTTCAGTTCCGGGTCAGTAACGCCTTTCAGTTTCGCGAGGAATCGCTCTTCGGCATCGATACGAATCACGTGAACGCCCATATGATCGGCAAACTGGGTCATAACCTGATCCCCTTCACGGTAACGCAACAAGCCCGTATCGACAAAAATACAGGTGAGCTGGTCGCCGATCGCCTTGTGCAGCAAGGCCGCAACCACGGAAGAATCAACACCGCCGGAAAGACCGAGCACGACGTCACCCTGGCCAACGCGAGCACGCACATCGCTTATCGTGGCGTCGATGATATTGGCCGAGGTCCAGGCCGAACCGCAGCCGCAGATCTGATGCAGAAAGCGCGCATAAATCGCGACCCCCTGCAGCGTGTGCGTGACTTCTGGGTGAAACTGCAGGCCATAGATATGGCGTTCCTCGTCCGCCATACCGGCGATCGGCGCGCTGTCGGTGCTGGCCATCAGCTTGAACCCGGGCGGTAATTCAGCGACCCGGTCACCATGTGACATCCAGACGTCCAGCATGCCGTGGCCTTCGCTGGTCTCGTGGTCCTGGATATCGCGCAGCAATTCGGTATGCCCGCGCGCGCGTACGCTGGCGTAACCAAACTCGGACTTGCCGACGTTTTCGACCTTGCCACCGAGCTGCTGGGCCATGGCCTGCATGCCGTAACAGATACCGAGTACGGGAACACCCAGATCAAACAATTCCAGTGGTACTTCGGGTTTGGCACTCTCGAGTGTCGATTCGGGGCCACCCGACAGGATGAATCCGCGTGCACCGAAGTCACGGATGTGATCGAAACTCGCGTCCCAGGGGAAAATTTCACAATAAACGCCAGCCTCGCGCACGCGACGGGCAATTAGCTGGGTATACTGCGAGCCAAAGTCCAGGATCAGGACTTTATCGGCGTGCAAATCTGACATGGGCGTATCTAAACCTGGTAGTTGGGCGCTTCTTTGGTAATCGTCACGTCGTGCACATGCGATTCGCGCATGCCGGCGTTAGTGACCTTGACAAATTCGGGACGTGTGCGTAATTCGTCGATGGTGCCACAACCGACATAACCCATACTCGAACGCACCCCGCCCAGTAACTGGTGCACCGTGTTCGCCAGCGGTCCCTTGAAGGGCACGCGGCCTTCAACGCCCTCGGGGACGAGTTTTTCATCGGCACTGTCGGCCTGGAAATAACGGTCGCTGGAACCTTTCTGCATCGCCGCAATCGAGCCCATACCCCGATAAGATTTATATGAACGTCCCTGGAACAGTTCGACTTCACCTGGCGCTTCCTCGGTACCCGCGAACATGCTGCCGATCATGACCGCATAAGCGCCGGCGACCATGGCCTTGGCGACGTCTCCCGAGAACCGAATGCCGCCATCGGCGATGACCGGCACGCCGGTTCCTTCGAGCGCCTCGGCGACGTTGCTGATCGCGGTAATCTGCGGCACTCCGACCCCGGCGACGATACGCGTGGTACAGATCGAACCCGGGCCGATACCGACCTTGACCGCATCGGCACCCGCATCGACCAGGTCGCGGGCAGCTGCAGCGGTGGCGATGTTGCCGCCGATAACCTGGATATCCGGGAAGTTTTGTTTCACCCAGGCCACGCGTTCGATTACGCCGCGTGAGTGACCATGCGCGGTATCCACGACGATGACATCGACCTCGGCCTCGGCCAGCGCTCGCACCCGGTCATCGGTTTCCGCGCCGGTGCCGACGGCCGCACCCACGCGCAAGCGATCCCATTCATCGGTGCAGGCCAGCGGGTGCACGATCGACTTGTTGATATCCTTCACCGTAATCATGCCTTTCATCTCACCCTTTTCATTGACCACGAGAACGCGCTCGATGCGGTGACGATGCAGGAGTTCGATGACTTCGGATTTTTCGGCACCCTCGCCTACCGTCACCAGCTCGTCCCGAGGGGTCATAATCGATGACACCGGTTGATCGAGGTTTGTCTCGAAACGCAAATCACGCTTGGTCACGATGCCAACCAGTCCATCGCTACCAATCACCGGCAGCCCGGAAATTTTGCGTTCCTGGGTGAGTTTGATGACATCGCGTACCGGCGTGTCAGGGCTGATCGTAATCGGGTCCTTGATGACCCCGCTTTCATATTTCTTGACGCCGGCCACTTCCGCCGCCTGCGCTTCTATCGACAGGTTTTTATGCACGATACCGATGCCGCCTTCCTGGGCTATCGCGATCGCCAGCCCGGATTCGGTGACCGTATCCATGGCGGCGGAAATCAGCGGGATATTGAGTTCGATTGTCCGCGTCAGACGGGTCTTCAGCACCGCGTCGTTGGGCAGCACTTCGGATTTTGCCGGCACCAGTAATACATCGTCGAAAGTAAGGGCTTCCTGGCTGATACGCATAATGACTCCGGCGGGGCTGTTGCAAAGCGGGATTATAAATTAATGCGCGCGTGAGCGTAAGTGGGATTATTGGAATCGACGCCACTAAGTTAGAATAGCCGCTGATTTTCCAATCGATGCGAAACCATGCAACCAGCACAACCCGCCAACGAAGCCATCTGGACGGTATCGGCGCTTAATTTCGAAGTAAAAACCATGCTCAGCCAGGGCATCGGTACGCTGTGGATAGAGGGCGAAATATCCAATTTCGCCCGCCCCGCGTCGGGGCACTGGTACTTCACCCTCAAGGACGAGAAAGCGCAGTGTCGCGCGGCCATGTTCAAGGGGCGTAACAGCCGTGTCAGCTTCCTGCCGGAAAATGGTCAAAAGGTGCTGCTCAGGGCGCAGGTAACACTGTACGAAGCGCGCGGCGAGTTTCAACTGGTGGTCGATCATCTCGAGGATGCCGGCGTGGGTGAGTTGATGCGGCGCTACGAACAGCTCAAAGCCCAGCTGGACAAGGAAGGCTTGTTCGATCGCGCGCTAAAGAAACCGCTTCCGGCGCACCCGAAACAGATCGCCCTGGTGACCTCCGCCAGCGGTGCCGCGATTCGCGATGTGCTGTCGGTCATCGCGCGTCGCGCGCCGCATATCCCGGTGGTCGTGTTCCCCACCCCGGTACAGGGAGAAACCGCTGCCAGTCAAATTCGCCAGGCGCTCAAGCGGGTTGTCGATTTCGGGGACTGTGATGTGGTACTGCTGGTGCGTGGCGGCGGTTCACTCGAAGACCTGTGGTGCTTCAATGACGAGGCGCTGGCGCGGGATATATTTGCCTTTCCTATTCCGCTAGTCACCGGGGTCGGTCATGAAATCGATTTTACGATTGCCGACTTCGTCGCCGATTTACGCGCACCGACACCGTCGGTGGCGGCGGAATCGATTACGCCTGATATCAACGAATTGATGCAGGGCATCGACGACCGCGTCGCGCGCCTGCTCGGTCAGCTCGGCTTGCGCCTCGAACAATCCCGTGAACGCCTCGGCTACCTGCTGAAAGCCCTCGATCAACAGCATCCGACGCGCCAGTTCGAGCAATTGAAACTGCGTCTCTATCATGCCTATCGATCCCTGCTGGAACGCCAGCGGGCTCGGCTCGGCGAAGACCGACATCGCCTGCGACTGTGCCAGTCAACCCTGGCACAGAGCAGCCCACAGGTCACTATCGCTCAACACCAGCAAAAGCTGGCCCGTTTGCTGGAGAATCATCAATCATCGATACGGCAGAAACTGTTACTCGCACGCCACCAGCTGTCGTTGCACAGCAGATCCCTGGATACCCTGAGTCCGCTGAAGACGCTGGCGCGCGGTTTTGCCACCATCAGCAAGGATGACAAGCTGGTAACTTCGGTAACACAGTTATCACATGGCGACGAAATCGATATCACCCTCACCGACGGTAAAAAACGCGCGACAGTAGATTGATAAAAGGGGCAGGTTTAGATTTCAGCGGATAGCAACCCGGGACTGGAGCGGAGTCAGACCTGCGACCTGGAGGCCAGCCTGGTGACCGCAGCAGTGATTTCAGCGTTAGCGAAAGGTTTGGTCATGAACAGGTCGGCACCACACTCCAGCGCGGTTTCACGATCGATTCGTTGACCCTTGGCAGTCAGCATCAGCACCGGCAGGTTCTCTCCTTTCGGATCCGCCCGCAGTCGGCGCAAGACTTCATAACCATCGAGTTCCGGTAACATCAGATCCAGCACAAGCACAGCGGGTTGTAGTTCAAGGGCTGATTCCAGTGCCTGTCGACCATCGCTGGCAACGCTGATCTGGAAACCAGCTCGCTCGAGCAAAAAAGTAAGCGATTCAACGATATTGGGTTCGTCTTCAGCCAGCAATACGGTCTTGGTCATGACGCAGGGAAAATATCCTTTGATTTTTCGTTGCAACGATTAGACACCATCCATGGAAACACCGCAACTATCGGACTCCGGGCTCAGGGTCGAAGCAGAGAACCCATCCTGATTACCGGTAAATTATTGACATGATTCCTGCGTGCAGCCGGGCTTAATTGACAAAAATGCCAGGTTTAACCGGCAAAGTACTTGCCAATTTCCTCATTTTGACTAACTTCCCTATACCATATTGCGTTGCAGCATTTGACAGGTCTGCCCGCGGCGTACTGGTATCCCATCTTGCGCCAATTGACAGGAGTAAAGCATGCCCAAGGAGGCGTCCACCGCCCACCTCACACTGGCACTGAACACGACGCTCGAGCGTGAATTCGTTTCACCACTGACGTCGATTCGCGGTGCTCTCGAAATCATGCGCGATTTCCCTGACCTGTCAGGCGAAGAGCGTAGTCGCTTTCTCAAAAACGCACTGCAAGATTGCGCGCGCCTGGAACTGGGTGTGGAGCATCTCGCTGCCACGGTGTATACCGCCGTTAACTCCCAACACCAGGATCAGTCACAGGCAAAGCAGGCGGAAACCGATTCCGGGTATGCCGATCGCATTCAGTTTTTCGAAGAATTGCAGCTCGTCGAGATCGATTTCAGCGATTTTGTGTTCACCAGTTCCAAAATCGTCAATGACTTCTACGATCTGCTGGACAGGTTGTTTGAAAGCTCCGGGCAACGCTGGTATGTCATCGTCAACTATCACAAATGCAGAATCTGGCCGGAAGCCTGGGTCGCATTCGCGCATCGCGGCAAAAAAGTCAATGTCAGTTACTCCCTCGGCACCGTGCGCTACTTCGACGCAAGCGCGGTCGACGACGATTTGACCCTGCTCAATGACCCGGAATTGCTCCCTTCACGCGACGAGGCTCTGGCCCACATCGAAGCACTGCGCATGGCAAATCGCGACCAATAGGCCAGGTATTGCAACAAGACGGCGCACTCCATAGAAAATCCTGTAACATCTTAATTCTCTATTATTAGCCCTGTTTCTGGGCGAGACGTAAACGAAAAAAACTGGTTTTATCAGCGGCGAACTCGAGCGTCAGATCACCCCCCATATTGCGCGCGATCGCGCGGCTGATCGAGAGTCCAAGACCTGCACCATGATCCAGATTACTGCGGTGTCCGCGACTGAACTTGTCGAATATTGCAGCAGCTTCCTCGCGCTTGACTCCGCCACCATTGTCCAAAACATCGATATGCAGCGAATCGCCGCTGGACTCGCTGCGAATACTGATCACCGGTTGCTCCGAGGTGTTGTATTTGATCGAATTTGAAATCAGGTTGATCAGTATCTGTTGCATGCGATCTTCGTTAGCCAACACGCAGACGGGATCGGCGCTCGACTGGAGTTCAATCCTGACCTGTTTCTTGCGGATCAGGCCGTCGAGTGTATCGATCGCCGCATCGATGACAGCGTCAGCCTCGACATTCGATAGCGGCATTTCCAGGAGGCCGGCTTCGAGCCGACTCATGTCCAGAATTTCATCGAGTAGTCGCGTCAGGCGTTGACTCTCCTCATAAATAATCGAGATAAAGCGATGTTGTTCATCTTCAGTCACCGTCTCCGGACTCAACAGGATTTCCGAAAAGGATCGAATCGACGTCATTGGCGTGCGCAATTCGTGGCTGACCTGGCTCAGGAACTCATCTTTCTGCAGGTCGAGTTGGCGCAGTTGCTGGTTGGCCTTGCGCAGCTCGTTGGAAATCTTCGTCAGTTCGTTGGATTTATTCGACAGTTCACGTGAAGCTTCCATCAGGCGCTGGGTCTCATCGGCGATATCGATCAACTCAGTCATGCTGATACTGCCGCGTCCAGCCACCCGCACGACCATCGCATGGGCCGAGGCGGCACCCACGTTACCCGCCAGCACCCGCTCTAGCTGCACGATCATCGCGTCGGTCGGCCAGGGTAAACCGCTGCTAAGCCCCTGTTCGTGAGCCATGCTGTCGAACAACTTGCGCGCCGGTTCGGTGCCCAGGATTCTCTGTGCCAGCACAAACAGGTCTTCTGCGTTAGCCTGACCGGGCTCAAAACGGGTTGCCTCGTTAGACCGAATACGAAACACATCAACGAACAGCGCACCCTGCAACCGATCCAGCGGGCTGGCCTCGGACAGAGTGGATACGACCATGAATACCAGGGTATTCACACCGAGACTCCAGATGACGGCATGCACCAGCGGATCATAACCAGCGAGACCAAATAACGCCTGGGGCCTCAGCGCAGCAAGACCGAAGAGGCCGTTGGTGAGAACATCCGCGCTCAGGATCACACTACCCCCGAAACTCGGTAGAAACAGCGTATAGGCCCACAGCGCAAAGCCCGTCAGCAATCCCGCCAGCGCACCATTGCGGGTGGCACCGCGCCAGAAAATACCGCCGAGAAGGCTGGGCAGGAACTGGGCTACACCGACGAAACGCGATCAGACCGATCGCGGCCAGCGCATCGGACCCACCGCTAACCTGGAAATACAGGAATCCGAGACCGACGACTGCGGCAATACTGACGCGTCGCGACGTCAGTAGTATCTTGCGCACATCGCCACTGACTTCGCGGCGACCGTGCAACAGATACAGCGAAATCGGAACCACAATGTGATTCGATACCATCGTCGAAACCGCGATCGCGGCGACGATGACCATCGACGTGGCCGATGAAAACCCACCGAGGAAAGCAAGCAGGGCCAGGTCTTCGCGCCCGAGCGATAGCGGCAAGGTGAGCACGTAAAGGTCCGGGTTGGCGCCCTGCTGGCAGAAACTTGAGGCCGGCAATTGCAATCGGCATAACGAACAGGCACATGCCGAACAGGTATAACGGAAACAACCAGGATGCCGTCGCCAGATGTCGTTCATCGACGTTTTCGACCACCGTTACCTGAAACTGTCGTGGCAGGCAGATGATCGCGGTTGCCGACAGAAAAGTCAGCGTCACCCAGCGCGCATCAAAGATGTTGCCGGCACCGTAGATGACATCGGTATCGATGTTTTCGAACACTGAACCGACGCCACCTGCCACTCCGAAGACGACGAACAGGCCGACCGCCAGCAGGGCTGCCAGCTTGACCACCGCCTCGACTGCAATTGCCGCAACCACGCCGTGATGGCGTTCATTGGCATCTACATTACGCGTGCCGAAAAGAATCGCGAACAACGCCATCCCTCCAGCAATGACGAGGGCACTCAAGGTCAAGTCGACTTCACCCACAATGGCCTGGTAACTGCGCGTTACCGATTGCAGTTGCAGCGCGATGTAGGGCGTCGTTGCCATCAATGCCATCAGTGTCACCACTACAGCGAGACTGGAACTCTTGCCGTAGCGCGACGAAATCAGATCGGCAATCGAGGTGATGCGATGTACCTTGCCGATCCGTACCAGCTTGCGCAGCAGCCACCACCAACCGATGAAGACCAGTGTCGGTCCGAGATAAATGGTGATGAACTCGAGGCCATTGCGGGCAGCCGAGCCGACCGCGCCGTAAAAAGTCCAGGAGGTACAGTAAACCGAGATCGACAGCGTAAAAACGATCGGCGACTGGATCCAGCGTGCATGGCCCTGGCGTGCGCGGCGATCGACGTAAAACGCGAGCGCGAACAACAACGCTACGTAACCCAGGCACACTGCGAGCAGCAGATCGATGGAGAGCATCAGTCGGTACTGTCCATATCTTGCTGGTGTTGTGTGTCTTCCGGGTTATCCCAATCAGCGCTTTTCTGTATGCGTCTCGCCAGCGCAGCAGCGCCTGCGATCAATCCCGCCCAGACGGCGAACAGGTAAAACCCGGTGAACGGTATGCCTAGAATCCTGATGTCGAGCTGGAAAATGCCGGCCAGAGGCGGAGTCAACAACAGGCAACCAACCAGGAGCAAAATCATCGATCGGTCGCTGGTCTTGCGATCGGACAGAGGACGGATCTGGTCATGTGATTCATTATTCATGATATTGCAATCCTCTTTGGCGTCCGCACACTGCCGCCAGACCGAAAAGACTATCGCCGCTCGGGCCGATTCTAACCGCAACGGCCCGGATAATCACCCGTAACACCGGCATTCTCGCGCCCGTTATCCGGTCAGTGGATCTATGATCCGGTGCTCGCAATTTCGTCGTGGGCAGGTACGGCAGGATAAACCGACAGGTTCGAATGCGGTCGCCCGGTCCGGGGCATAAACCGTGTGCCGGGCATCATGGTCGCTAAACACGCACATGTCGGTCAGATAATGCCGCGCCTGCCCGAAACCGATAGAACCGGTACTCGCGGCACGGGCGACGAAAACGAAACCCTCACCGGATGGCAGTTGCACGTGCTGACGCTGCACCGCGTGCGGTGCCTGCTGCGCTCGGTAGAGAATCCACAACGGACAGGACGAACCATAGCGTGGCACCACAAGGCCCGGCAGATTGCGCGACAGGGTAATGTTACCCGAGGCATTGGCCTGGTAAAAACCAAACCTGGGCTGGCCTTCGTCAACCGGGAGCGCGCTCAGACGCTCGCCTATCAACTGGAAATCGACGCCAAAATCGTCACTTAGCATTTCCAGGTCGTACTTCATTTCCGCCGCGCGCTGCTTGAGGGCTCCCATCGGAACCATGACGGCACCAACCGCATAGCGCAGCAGAATTTCGTAGGAACGGGTGCGCGCTACATCGGTTTCGAGCTGGGCTTCCGCAGATACGATTTTTCGTACAATCTTGTCAAGCCGGCTATCGACCAGCTCCTGCGCGGCCTTGAAACGGCTGGCAGCAGTTCCCTCGGGAAGCTTCAGGTGCAGTGTTTCGGCCCGGCCCTCGATCTCGTAAAAGTGATTGTGACGGTTGTCGAACAAGGCATCGATTTCGTCCAGCGGTGTCAGCGTACGCCTGGCCCAGGCGGCATTGTCAAAATAACTTGCCAGCGCATCGCCCAGCTTACACAGCTGCTGACTCTCCTCATGCATGATGGTGTAGAACCGGTCGCGGGGGGCGGTATCTATCTCGGGATACTGGTCGATGATTTCAGACGCCGAATTAAGTGATGCGATACGGGTCAACATCTTGTGCACTGTTTCACCGAGGAAGGGATCGTGATTCAAGCGATCGCCAAGTATCTGGGCAGTGTTCGTCGCCTGGTGTTCGGAGCGCGATAAGGCCAGAATGCCGCGCGCCCATCCCGGGAAGCGACCGATCAGTTCGCCAATGCGCTTATCTTCAACCCCGAGGGCCAGCATTTCCGGGCTCAACGAGATTTCCTCGAGCGTTTCCAGCAGGCGACGATCAGCGGCGCCATCAAGTTGATCGAGCGGAAGATCGAGCGCATCGGCCAGCTTACGCAGCAGGGTGCCACCAATGTCCCGCTTGTTATGCTCGATCAGATTGAGATATGACGCCGAGATTTCGATCTGGCGCGCCAGATCAGCCTGGGTAATACCGATTTCGCGACGGCGTTCGCGGATTCTCGGGCCTAGAATATTGCGTTTCATGCTTGCTCTCGACGCACCAGACGAGTTGAGCCTAGTCAATTATTAACAAATTAACATTTCAACTGCTTGCTAAATTTACAAAAGTATTCTTATTTATCACATACTTATTGAATTATTACCTCCAGTCAATGATTCTTGCCCTGCTTAAGTGCATTCAATACGGCTCAAACCGTTATTTGCGACTCGGTAGCCGTACCTAAAATAACTCGGAGGACTCGTAACTAATGAGTAAAATTGATAACTCAAGGCGCAAATTTCTCAAGACCAGCGCACTAGTCGGTGTCGGCGTTTCAGCGCCACTGATTTTTACCAACGCCCATGCGGCATACCGCAACGAGCCGAAGGGTTCTACAGTCACCTTTGGTTTCAACGTACCACAGACCGGTGCCTATGCGGACGAAGGTGCGGATGAACTGCGTGCCTACGAGCTCGCAGTCCAGCATATTAACGGCGAAGGCGACGGCGGCATGTTGAATTCGTTCTCGTCAAAAGCGCTAAAAGGCAACGGAATCAACGGCAAGAAGGTCGTCTACGTCACCGGTGACACTCAAACCAAATCAGACGCGGCGCGGGCCTCGGCCAAGCGCATGATCGAAAAAGATGGCGCGATCATGATTACCGGCGGTTCTTCGTCCGGTGTCGCAATCGCAGTTCAGGGCCTGTGCCAGGAAGCCGGCGTTATCTTCATGGCAGGCCTGACCCACTCCAATGACACCACCGGCAAAGATAAGCGCGCCAACGGTTTTCGTCACTTCTTCAACACTGAAATGTCCGGTGCTGCACTGGCGCCGGTGCTCAAGAACGCATACGGCACCGATCGCAACGCTTATCACCTGACCGCCGACTACACATGGGGCTGGTCGCAGGAAGGCTCGATCAAGAAGTACACCGAGGCCATAGGCTGGAAGACGGTTGCTGCAGTGCGTACCCCGCTCGGCGCGGGTGACTTTTCCCAGTACATCACGCCAGTGCTGAACTCGGGCGCAGACGTACTCGTGCTGAACCACTACGGTAAGGATATGGTTAACTCGCTGACCCAGGCAGTCCAGTTCGGCCTGCGCGACAAAATGGTTAACGGCAAGAAATTCGAGATCGTGGTACCGCTTTACTCGCGCCTGATGGCACAGGGTGCGGGCGCCAACGTCAAGGGCATTTTCGGTTCAACCAACTGGCACTGGTCACTGCAGGACGAAGGCTCACAGGCATTCGTCAAATCCTTCGGCCAGGCTTACGGCTTCCCGCCGAGCCAGGCTGCCCACACTACCTACTGCCAGGCACTGCTGTACGCTGATGCCTGCCAGCGTGCCGGCACCTTCATGCCGAGCGAAGTAGGCAAGGCGCTGGAAGGCTTCAAGTTTGACGGTCTCGGCAACGGTCCGACAGAATACCGCGCCGCCGATCACCAGTGCTTCAAGGATGTCCTCGTGGTGCAGGGTAAAGAGAACCCCACATCCAAGTTCGACGTACTCGAAGTGGTTGAAGTCACCCCGCGTGCCCAGGTCGAATACCCGGCCAGCATGCTGGGTGGCAACCTCGGCCCGTACAACAACGGCTAGTACCACAGCAAAACAGAAAGTTTCTTCAAGCTATCTGTGAAACTGCTGACTCAGGGAATTTAGCGGCACAGGGACGTGCCACATTATTTTAAACCCCTGCAAACCATGCCGGGGTTCGCCGCGGTAGCTTTACCGCTGCAATAATCGAAACGATAAACGGGACTAACCAAGTGGACGCTTTTCTATTGCAAGTATTAAACGGCCTGGACAAGGGCGGCGCATATGCGCTGATCGCGCTCGGCCTGACACTCGTATTCGGCACTCTTGGAGTCGTCAACTTTGCTCATGGCGCACTGTTCATGCTTGGCGCCTTCTGTGCGGTGACGCTGCAAGTCTCTGCTAACGCTGGAGAGGGTCACTCTGGACCCGAAAAACTCACGGCCTGGGGCACTCCGATGGAGATCCGCACCCCCTACATTGTGGAATGGTTCGGGGATTTCGGCACTGACATTAATCGATTGGTCGGTACCCCTGTCCATCCTGCTCGCGGTCCCGGTCATGCTGTTGCTCGGTGTAATCATGGAACGCGGACTCATTCGCCATTTCTACAAGCGGCTCCACGCCGACCAGATTCTGGTCACCTTCGGCCTCGCCATCGTGCTACAGGAAATCGTCAAGGCGCAGTTCGGCGCCAATCCGATTCCGCAACCGGCACCCGCGATTTTCGCCGGCTCGGCCGATATCGGTCTGATGCTGGGCTTTGCGGAAAATGCCGTGGTCTACCCCTGGTGGCGTATCATTTACCTGCTGTTTGCCGGCGTGGTGATCGCCTCCGTGTTCGCCTTTCTGCAATTCACCACCTTCGGCATGGTGGTGCGTGCCGGCATGGCTGATCGGGAAACGGTTGGACTGCTCGGCATCGACATCGACCGTCGCTTTACTATCGTCTTCGGTATCGCCGCAGTGGTCGCCGGGGTCGCAGGTGTTATGTACACGCCGATCCTGTCGCCTGATTACCATATGGGCATGGACTTTCTGGTGCTCAGCTTCGTCGTCGTGGTAGTCGGCGGCATGGGCAGTCTTGGCGGCGCGGTAGCGGCCGGGTTCCTGCTTGGAATACTGCAATCCTTTGCCTCGATGAACGAGGTGAAATCGCTGTTGCCGGGCATCGACCAGATTGTCATCTATCTGATCGCGGTCATCGTGCTGCTGGTCAGGCCACGCGGCCTGTTCGGGCGCAAAGGCGTAATGGAGAGCTAGACGATGATCAAATTCAATGTAAAGAACAAGGACCACATGCTGCTGATCGGTTTCGTCATAGCGGTCGCTCTGGCACCAATGATTTTCGCGCCAATCGGCGCTGGTTACCCCGATCTGCTGCAGAAGTTTGCAATCTTCGGTATTTTCGCAATTGGCTTCAACATTCTGTTCGGTCTGACCGGCTACCTGTCATTCGGCCATGCAGCGTTTCTCGGCGTCGGTTCGTATACGGCTGTGTGGACATTCAAGTTGCTGACCATGAATGTTATCCCGGCATTGATTCTGTCCACCCTGTTCGCCGGTGTGTTCGCACTGTTGATCGGCTTCATCGTCCTGCGCCGTTCCGGTATTTACTTCTCGAT
>CAWCBX010000172.1:0-12193 GCA_963793595.1 uncultured Gammaproteobacteria bacterium
ATGTTGTGTCCTCTACTCGACCCGGTTTCGTATTGCTCCTTGATCGGTGGCACATCCAGCGGTGACGGCATGTAGCGAACCACGGCATCGAGCATCGCCTGTACGCCCTTGTTCTTGAAGGCCGATCCACACATCGCGGGTACAATTTCGCCACCAAGGGTTCTAATCCTCAGCCCGCTGTGTATTTCGTCCTCGGTAAGTTCCCCGTCGCCGAGATACTTTTCCATCAATTCATCATTAGCTTCGGCCGCAGCTTCGACTAGTTTCTCGCGCCAGGCCTCGCATTCGGCGAGCATCTCTGGTGGAATTTCTTCTTCCTGGTAGGTCGTGCCCATATTGGCCTCGTCCCAGATGATTGCCTTCATCTTCACCAGGTCGACGACACCACGAAAGTTTTCCTCGGCGCCGATATTCAACTGCAGCGGTATCGGGTTACTGCCCAGACGTTCGCGAATCTGCGCCACCACGCGCAAAAAATCTGCGCCTGCACGATCCATCTTGTTAACAAAGACCATGCGCGGTACATGATACTTATTCGCCTGGCGCCATACCGTTTCGGACTGGGGCTCAACCCCGCCGACTGCGTCAAACACGGCGCAGGCACCGTCGAGGACGCGCAATGAGCGCTCCACCTCGATGGTGAAATCAACGTGACCAGGCGTATCGATAATATTGATACGATGCTGATCGAACTGCTGGTCCATGCCAGACCAGAAACAGGTTGTCGCAGCCGAGGTGATCGTAATTCCCCGCTCTTGCTCCTGCTCCATCCAGTCCATCACGGCAGCGCCGTCATGCACCTCGCCAATCTTGTACGAGACACCGGTGTAAAACAGTATCCGTTCCGTGGTTGTCGTCTTGCCAGCATCGATATGGGCGATAATGCCAATGTTCCGATACTGCGTTATCGGTGTCGTGCGAGCCACCGTTAGTTCCTTTTCAAGTCCGCTTCAGTTACCAGCGGAAGTGAGCAAATGCCTTGTTCGCTTCGGCCATGCGATGCGTATCTTCACGCTTCTTGACCGCTGTGCCCTTGTTTTCAGACGCGTCGAGCAGCTCTCCGGCAAGTTTTTGCGCCATGGTTTTTTCACCACGTTTTTGCGCAGCCTCGATCAACCAGCGCATCGCCAGCGTATTGCGACGCGAAACGCGCACTTCTATCGGCACCTGGTAAGTCGCACCACCAACACGGCGGGACTTGACCTCAACCATGGGGCGCACGTTTTCGAGCGCCTTTTCCATCAGCTCGACCGAGTCCATGCTGCTCTTGCCGGCGACATTATCGAGCGCGAAGTACATGATTTTTTCCGCAGTGGATTTCTTGCCATTGCGCATGATCATGTTAATAAACTTTGCAATCTGCTGATCACCAAACTTCGGATCCGGCAGGATTTGTCTTTTCGGTACTTCTCTACGTCTTGGCATCTGCCTACCTTTGACCTATGACTTGGGGCGCTTGGCGCCATATTTTGAACGACCTTGACGGCGATCCGGTACCCCCTGGGTATCGAGACTGCCACGTACCACGTGATAGCGCACACCCGGCAGGTCCTTGACACGACCTCCGCGCACCAGCACTACCGAGTGCTCTTGCAGGTTATGGCCTTCGCCACCGATGTAAGATGCCACTTCGTAACCAGTCGTCAAACGCACACGTGCCACTTTCCTCAAAGCTGAATTAGGCTTTTTTGGCGTCGTGGTATAAACACGGGTACATACTCCACGCTTTTGCGGTGAAGCTTCGAGTGCGGGTACGTTACTCTTGCTGCGCTTGGACTGGCGCGGTTTACGTACCAACTGGTTTACTGTTGCCATCGATTCGACTCTCCTGCGAGCAATCTAAATATTTATGGTTTCCGAACGAACGGCAGGCTATACATTACGTATAGCCTGCCATTCTGGGAGGCGGAATTTTAGGTTCGAAACCGCCGCCTGTCAACCGCTTATTCCGATACTGTAGCTTCCGCGGTAGCGGTTTCCGCCACATCTTCGCCAGTTACTTCCATCTCACCCATTTCCGGCATTACCGGCATCACCGGTTGCATGCGCCTGCGGCGACGCTCTTCGTGGTAGGTTTGCCCGGTTCCAGCCGGAATCAGACGCCCGACGATGACGTTTTCCTTGAGCCCGCGCAGATCGTCCTTGGCGCCTTTGACTGCAGCCTCGGTGAGCACACGCGTGGTCTCCTGGAAGGAAGCCGCCGAAATGAACGACTCGGTAACCAGCGATGCCTTGGTAATACCAAGCAGATCCTGCATATAGGTCGCCGGTTTCTTGTTCATCGCAATCGCCTTGTCGTTGTTATCGAGTACCCGCGCCTTGTCAACCTGGTCGCCACGCAGCAAGCGAGTATCACCACCGTTGACGATAGTCACCTTGCGCAACATCTGACGCACGATAACCTCGATGTGCTTATCGTTGATCTGCACACCCTGCAGGCGATATACATCCTGTACTTCATTGACCATGTAATCGGTCAGGTCACGAACGCCCTTGATACGTACGATATCGTGTGAATCAAGCTCGCCATCGACCAGGATTTCACCTTTCTCGACATGCTCACCCTCGAACACATTGATATGGCGGAACTTCGGAATCAGGGTTTCGATCGATTCATCTTCGGCATTGGTAATGACCAGGCGTTTCTTGCCCTTGGTTTCTTTACCGAATGAAACCGTACCGGTCATTTCGCTTAAAATAGCCGGCTCTTTCGGCTTACGCGCTTCAAACAGGTCGGCAACTCGTGGCAAACCACCAGTGATATCACGGTTTTTCGATGATTCCTGCGGAATCTTCGCGAGTATGTCGCCAACCTTGATCTTGGCGCCGTCTTCGACGTTGACAAAGGCACCACCCGGCAGCATGTAATGCACCGGAATATTGGTTCCCGCGTAACACAGAACCTGACCCTTGGTATCAACCAGTTCCACCGTCGGGCGCAATTCCTTACCCGCATTCGAACGAATCGAATCGTCCATAACTTCGATGGTAGTCAAACCGGTCATGTCATCGACACGATGCTGCACCGTGACGGCTTCGACAAAATCGGTGAACTTAACTTTACCGGCTACTTCGGTTACCACCGGGTGCATATGCGGATCCCAGGTAGCAAGCGTTGTTCCGGCGGCGACCGTGGCTCCGTCCTTGATCGCGAACTCCGCACCATAAGGGATTTTATAGCGCTCTTTTTCACGGCCAGTGACTTCATCTACAACCCCGATTTCACCCGAACGCGATACCGCAATCAGGCGTTTGCTCGAGTTCTGCACGACCTTGACGTTATGAAAGCGCACGGTACCGCTGTTTTTGACTTCGATACTGTTAACCGACGCCGAACTGCTCGCAGCACCACCGATATGGAAAGTACGCATGGTGAGCTGGGTGCCCGGTTCACCGATGGATTGCGCCGCGATGACACCCACCGCTTCGCCCTTGCCGACCTTGTGTCCACGCGCCAGTTCACGCCCGTAACACTGCACGCAAAGACCATGACGGGCTTCACAGGTCACAGCTGAACGCACCTTGAGTAAATCGACACCGATCTCATTGATCATTTCGACTTCACGCTCTTCCAGCAGGGTTCCGTTAGCGATCAGCACATTTCCTTTTTCATCTTCCAGGTCCTGCTGCAACACGCGACCCAGTACTCGCTCACCGAGATCGACGACGATATCGCCACCCTCGATAATCGGACGCAATTCGATACCTTCCAAAGTACCACAGTCGTCCATGTTGACGACCAGGTCCTGTGAAACATCGACCAGGCGACGGGTCAGGTAACCCGAGTTCGCGGTTTTAAGCGCGGTATCGGCGAGACCCTTACGTGCACCGTGAGTGGAGATAAAGTATTGCAGTACATCCAGACCTTCACGGAAGTTCGCGGTAATCGCGTTTTCGATAATGGATCCATCCGGCTTGGCCATCAGGCCACGCATACCGGCGAGCTGGCGAATCTGCGCTGCAGAACCCCGCGCTCCGGAGTCCGCCATTACGAAAATCGAGTTGAACGAGTCTTGTACGACTTCGTTGCCCTCGGCATCGAGCACGGTTTCCTTGCCGATTTCATTCATCATCGCACGCGCCACCTTGTCGTTGGCGTGTGACCAGATATCGACCACCTTGTTGTAACGCTCACCCGAGGTAACCAGGCCGGTAGCCCATTGCTTCTCGATATCCTTGATTTCAGCTTCGGCAGACTTGATCAGATCAACCTTGTTGGCCGGTATGATCATATCGTTGACACCGATCGAGATACCGGACCTGGTGGCATAGTGGTAGCCGGTATACATCAATTGATCCGCGAGAATGACAGTATCCTTGAGTCCGACTTCACGGTAACAGGAGTCGATCAGCTTGGAGACTGCCTTTTTATCGAGCGTCTGGTTGATCAATGAAAACGGCAATCCATCGGGCAGCAGTTCGCTTAAGATAGCCCGCCCTACGGTGGTATCGACCAGGGTTCTGTTTCCTACCCGGTTGCCTTCTTCGTCAAGATGATATTCGGAAACCCGGCACTTGATGATTGCCTGCAATGCAACCGCCTTGCTTTGATAGGCACGCAGCACTTCCTTGGCATCGGCAAATATCATGCCTTCGCCCTGAACGTTGATCTTTTCGCGCGTCATGTAGTAAAGCCCGAGGATGATATCCTGGGTCGGCACGATGATCGGCTTGCCGTTAGCCGGGGACAGTATGTTGTTGGACGACATCATCAGCGCGCGCACTTCGAGTTGCGCCTCGATAGACAGGGGCACGTGCACCGCCATCTGGTCGCCGTCGAAATCCGCGTTGAAGGCGGTACATACCAGCGGGTGCAATTGAATCGCCTTGCCTTCAATCAGAATCGGCTCGAAGGCCTGGATACCCAGACGGTGCAAGGTCGGTGCACGGTTGAGCATGATCGGGTGTTCACGAATAACTTCTTCGAGAATATCCCAGACTTCCGCTACTTCACGTTCAACCAGTTTCTTGGCTGCCTTGATGGTGGTCGCCAGCCCGCGCATTTGCAGCTTGCTGAAGATAAACGGCTTGAACAGTTCCAGCGCCATCTTTTTCGGCAATCCGCATTGATGCAGTTTCAGGGTTGGTCCGACCACGATAACCGAACGCCCCGAGTAATCGACGCGCTTGCCGAGCAGGTTTTGACGGAAACGTCCCTGCTTGCCCTTGATCATGTCTGACAGGGACTTCAGCGGGCGCTTGTTGGTGCCGGTGATGGCACGACCACGACGACCATTGTCGAGCAGAGCATCCACCGATTCCTGCAACATGCGCTTTTCGTTGCGCACGATGATGTCCGGCGCATTCAATTCGAGCAGACGCTTGAGTCGGTTGTTACGGTTGATTACGCGACGGTACAGATCGTTGAGATCCGAGGTCGCGAAACGGCCACCATCGAGCGGCACCAGCGGGCGCAGATCGGGGGGCAGTACCGGCAGTACCGTCATTACCATCCATTCCGGGCGATTACCCGAATCGATGAAAGCTTCCACCAGCTTCAGTCGCTTGGATAAACGCTTGAACTTGGTTTCCGACTTGGTAGTTTCGATTTCGTCGCGCAAATCCTGCGCTTCATGATTCAGATCGACGTCGCGCAGCAGTTCATACACCGCTTCCGCACCCATTTTGGCATTGAAATCGTCACCAAATTCCTCGATTGCCTCGAGGTAGGCTTCGTCGGTTAACAGCTGTCCTTTTTCCAGCGTCGTCATACCGGGATCGATAACGACAAAGCCTTCGAAGTACAGCACGCGCTCGATATCGCGCAAGGTCATGTCGAGTAACAAACCGATACGCGACGGCAGCGATTTCAGAAACCAGATATGTGCGATCGGGCAAGCCAGTTCGATATGGCCCATGCGTTCACGGCGCACCTTGGTCTGGGTGACTTCGACACCGCACTTTTCGCATACCACACCGCGGTGCTTGAGGCGCTTGTACTTACCGCAAAGACATTCGAAATCCTTGACGGGTCCGAAAACCTTGGCGCAAAACAGGCCGTCACGTTCCGGCTTGAAGGTACGATAGTTAATCGTTTCCGGCTTCTTGACTTCGCCGTATGACCAGGATCGCACCATATCGGGCGACGCCAAACCTACCCGGATGTGGTCAAAATCTTCGGCCGCACCCTGCTTCTTCAATAGATTAAGTAAGTCTCTCATAGTTTTTCCTGCTCAAGTTCAATGTTCAGGCTCAAGGAACGAATTTCCTTGAGTAGTACGTTAAACGACTCGGGCATTCCTGCCTCCATACTGAAATCGCCATCGACGATATTCTTGTACATCTTGTTACGGCCGTTCACGTCGTCCGATTTCACCGTCAACATTTCCTGTAGGGTGTATGCGGCACCATAAGACTCCAGCGCCCAGACTTCCATCTCGCCGAAACGCTGCCCGCCAAACTGCGCCTTACCGCCCAGCGGCTGCTGGGTGACCAGGCTGTAGGGGCCGGTGGAACGCGCATGCATCTTGTCGTCAACCAGGTGGTTGAGTTTCAGCATATACATGTAACCAACCGTGATCGGGCGATCAAAAGCTTCGCCGGTTCGACCATCGATGAGCGTGGTCTGACCAGTTTCAGGCAAGTCCGCGAGCGCCAGCATGTTCTTGATTTCCTCTTCCTCGGCACCATCGAACACCGGGGTAGCCATCGGCACACCTTTACGCAGATTCTGGCACAGCTGCCAGACGTCATCGTCGGTGAGATCCTTGAGGTTCAATTTCTCGGAAGTTATTGTTGTAAATCTTGCGCAGGAAGGTTTTTAATTCCTCGACCTTGCGCTGGGCATCGACCATTTCACCGATTTTCAAACCCAGTCCGGCAGCGGCCCAACCGAGGTGAGCTTCGAGAATCTGGCCCACGTTCATGCGCGAAGGTACGCCAAGCGGATTCAATACCACGTCAACCGGGGTACCGTCTTCGCGATAAGGCATGTCCTCTTCGGGCACAATCATCGATACCACGCCCTTGTTACCATGACGTCCGGCCATCTTGTCGCCCGGCTGCATACGGCGCTTGACCGCGACGTAAACCTTGACCATTTTCAATACGCCTGGTTTCAGGTCGTCGCCAGCGGTAACCTTTCTTTTCTTTTCTTCGAAAAGCCGGTCAAATTCACCGCGCTGCGACTCGAGCTGGTCGTTCAACGATTCCAGCTGCTTGGCAAGCTTGTCATCGATAACGCGAATCTTGCCCCATTGATCACGGCCGATAGTTTCGAGGTAATCAGCGGTAATCACGCCATTTTTCTTCATTCCACCCGGACCGCCACTGGCTTTCTTGCCGGTGATCAGACGACTGACACGCTGGTAGATATTTTCCTCGATAATACGAAACTGATCGTCGAGGTCTTTTTTCAGCGAGTCGATTTCGATACGCTCATTGTCCAGCGCACGGGCATCCTTTTCGACACCATCGCGGGTAAACACGCGCACATCGACAACGGTGCCGGTAACGCCGGACTTCATCCGCAGCGAAGTATCTTTTACATCCGATGCTTTTTCACCGAAGATCGCACGCAACAGCTTTTCTTCCGGGGTCAACTGGGTTTCACCCTTCGGCGTAACCTTGCCCACCAGGATATCGCCCGGTTTGACTTCGGCACCGACGTAAACCACGCCCGACTCATCCAGCTTCGACAGCAGGCCTTCGCTGACATTCGGAATATCGGCGGTAATTTCTTCCGCGCCCAGCTTGGTATCACGCGCGAGACAGCTCAATTCTTCGATATGCACCGTGGTGAAACGATCTTCCTTGACCACACGCTCGGACAGCAGAATCGAATCTTCAAAGTTGTAACCATTCCAGGGCATGAATGCGACCTGCATATTCTGCCCCAGTGCCAGTTCACCCAGGTCAGTCGAGGCACCATCGGCAAGCACGTCGCCCTTCTCGATTTTATCGCCCGGTCTGACCAACGGCTTCTGGTTAATACAGGTGTTCTGGTTGGAACGCGTGTACTTGGTGAAATTGTAAATATCGACACCCGGCTCACCGGCGCTGGTTTCGGAGTCATTGGACTCGTACCACGGCACGGCTGGCATCGACCGAATCGACTATACCGCCACGCAGGGCCTTGACCGTGGTACCGGAATCGACCGCGACCGCGCGTTCCATACCGGTGCCCACCAATGGCTTTTCGGCACGCAGGCAGGGCACTGCCTGGCGCTGCATGTTTGAACCCATCAGGGCGCGGTTGGCGTCGTCGTGCTCGAGAAACGGGATCAACGAAGCCGCAACCGATACGATTTGCTTCGGTGAGACATCCATGTAATCGATCTTGTCGGCAGTCGACAGGATCGACTCGTTTTGATGACGACAGGGAATCAGTTCATCGGTCATCGCGCCTTTCTTGTCGAGCGTGACATTCGCCTGCGCAATTTGATACTGGCTTTCTTCGATTGCCGACAGGTACTCGACATCGCTGGTGACCTTACCGTTGACGACTTTCCGATACGGGGTTTCGAGGAAACCGTAATGGTTGGTGCGGGCGTAAACCGAAAGCGAATTGATCAGACCGATGTTTGGTCCCTCAGGAGTTTCGATCGGGCACACACGGCCATAATGCGTCGGATGCACGTCGCGCACTTCGAAGCCGGCACGTTCACGCGTCAATCCGCCTGGCCCCAAAGCCGATACACGACGCTTGTGGGTCACTTCGGAAAGCGGATTGTTCTGGTCCATGAACTGTGACAGCTGGCTTGAACCAAAGAATTCCTTGACCGCGGCGGCAACCGGTTTCGCGTTGATAATATCCTGTGGCATCAGGCCTTCCGACTCAACCAGTCCGAGGCGATCGCGCACCGCACGCTCAACCCGCACAATACCGGTACGAAAAGCATTTTCGGCCATCTCACCAACACTGCGGATACGGCGATTGCCGAGATGATCGATATCATCGACGTTACCGTTACCATTACGAATATCGATCAGGACCTTCATTACATCGACGATATCCTCGGTCGACAAAACACCTGCACCATCGATGCTTTCACGACTCAGACGGCGATTGAATTTCATCCGTCCAACTTCCGACAAATCGTAACGCTCGTCGTTAAAGAACAGGTTCTGAAACAGGTTTTCGGCTGATTCACGCGTTGGTGGCTCACCCGGGCGCATCATGCGGTAGATTTCAACCTTGGCTTCGAGATCGTTAGTGGTTGGATCCAGCGCCAGCGAATTCGAAATATAAGGTCCCCGATCGACTTCATTGGTGAAGATGGTACTGATTTGCTTGAGCCCCTTTTCGCGAATCATGGCGAGCATTTCTTCGCTCACTTCATCGTTGGCGTTGGCGAAAATTTCGCCAGTTTCTGCATCGACCAGGTTCTCGGCCAGAATCTTGCCGACTACATATTCATCGGGGACTGCCAGCAATTTGATTTTGGATGCTTTCAACTGCTTGATATGCAGCGCGGTAATGCGACGGCCCTGTTGCACCAGCACCTTGCTCTTGACCTTGATATCGAAGGTCGCGGTTTCACCCTTGAGCCAGTCAGCCTCGAGCGCCATATTGATACCGGTCTTGGAAATCTTGAATACGTTATGCTCAAAAAACGTGTCCAGCATTTGCACGTTATCGAATCCGAGCGCACGTAGCAGGATACTCGCGGGCAACTTGCGCCGGCGATCGATACGAACGAACAGTGAGTCCTTGGGATCGAATTCAAAATCGAGCCAGGAACCACGATAGGGGATTACCCGGGCCGAAAACAACAGCTTACCGGAAGAATGTGACTTACCCCGATCATGATCGAAGAAAACACCCGGCGAGCGATGTAACTGCGATACGATGACGCGTTCGGTACCGTTGATGACGAAGGTCCCGTTTTCCGTCATTAAAGGCATCTCGCCCATGTAAACTTCCTGTTCCTTGATATCCTTGACCGAACGATTCTTGGCTGAGGCTTCCTTATCGTAAATCACCAGGCGCACCAGCACGCGCAGTGGCGCGGCATAGGTCAGGCCGCGTATCTGACATTCCTTGACATCAAACACGGGATCGCTGATTCGGTAACTGACGTACTCGAGTTCGACATTACCGCTGAAACTCACAATCGGAAAAATCGACTCGAAAGCACGTTGCAAACCGGTGCCTTCCTGCTTCCCGTCAGGGTTCAGAAAACGCTTGTAAGAATCGGTTTGAATTGCGAGCAGGTAAGGTTCATCGATCACCGCTGGCCGCTTGCCAAAATCCCTGCGAATGCGTTTTTTCTCAGTAAAAGAGTATGCCATCTATAGTCACCACTAATAACGTTTTCATCTGCCTTCCACATTGCAAATCCACAATGGGAAGCACGCGCGGGCCGATGACTTTCCAGCCATCAGCCCGAGCATTTAAGTACCGGGTACGTATACCCAACAACCGCGAACTACTTCAGCTCTACAGTTGCGCCAGCTTCTTCAAGCTGCTTTTTCAGTTCCTCGGCTTCGGCTTTGGCAGCTGCTTCCTTAACCGTAGTCGGTGCACCTTCTACCATATCCTTGGCTTCTTTCAGACCAAGGCCGGTAATAGCGCGAACAGCCTTGATAACGCCAACTTTCTTGTCGCCAAAAGCGGTCAGAACCACGTCGAACTCGTCCTTTTCCGCAGCGGCTTCTCCGCCTGCGTCACCCGCTGCAGCAGCTGGTGCTGCCGCCACGGCCGCGGCCGCTGAAACGCCAAATTTCTCTTCCATTGCGGCGATTAAATCGACGACTTCCATGACCGTCATGTTAGATAAAGTTTCCAAAATCTCGTCTTTTGAAACTGCCATTAGGTTTTCTCCTGATACAGAAATTAAATGTAATTACTTTTGGTCGCGAATCGCAGCGACGGTTCGGGTTAACTTGCCTGGCACCTCGTTCATGGTGCGGGCCAGTTTCTCTACCGGTGCTTTCATCACGGCCATCAGCAAACTGATAGCTTGATCGTAGGTTGGCAGCGAGGCCAGTCGTTTGATCTCCGAAGGATCTAGCAGCTCACCGCCAAAGGCGATCAGCTTAACGACCAGTTTCTCGTTGCTTTTCGAGTAGTCCTTCAGAACCCTGGCGGCACCGCCCGGCTCTTCCATCGAAAATGCGTAAACCATCTGACCCTGCAGCGCTTCACTCATGCAATCGTAGTCGGTACCTTCAAACGCACGTTTGGCAAGACTGTTCTTGACCACGCGCATTTGCACATTCGACTCACGAGCCTTGACGCGCAACGCGGTCATCTCGCCAACAGTCAAGCCCTGGTACTCGGCGGCAATTACAGAATGCGCCTGCGCTGCAACCTCGGCTACTTCACTAACCACGTTCTGCTTTTGCTGGAGAGTTAAAGGCATATGACTTCTCCTGATTAAGTTAAATAACTGGGCTTACACCCAGACCTCTATCCCTGTCCGGTATCGCTACCGATTCCATCACGACTTCTTAACCAGGTAACCCTGTCTCAGAAGGTCGTCTACGCAGGAAATTAAGGCTGTCTATCGACAGCCACCCACGGTCTTTGACGAGTGACCCAAACCACCTCAAAGAAGCGCTTTTTCTGCAATGACCGCGTCGGTTCCGTGCTCGGACCGTCATGTATTTGCATATACACTCCGGTCCTGTGCGCGGAACCTCCTTGTCCTCACAAAATAACCACTCCCCTGCGGCGACTTGTATTGCGGTCGCCTCAAAGATCCTGCTATCTGTCATTTCCGCACCGCGGAAATGACTTCTCAAACCGTCGTTCCCGCGCAAGCGGGAATCTCTCAACTCTTGCGTTATCCCGGCCCGAAGCCCTCGATAACGTTTTTCCTGTCATCCCCGCGAAAGCGGGGATCTTTACATTCCTGCTGCCTCGCTAAAACGGATATCTTCACGTCTTTGCGAGATCCCCGCTTACGCGGGGATGACGACAGCTACGCTGTCGTCATTTAGTCGGCAACGATGCCTGATCGACCGAGATTCCAGTTCCCATCGTCGTAGAGATCGAAATTTTCTTCAGGTAAACACCCTTGGCCGAGGCCGGCTTGGCCTTTCTCAGGTCAGCCAGCAAAAACTCGAGGTTTTCACGCAATTGCGCAACATCGAAACTGGTTTTACCGATAGTGCAATGAATAATACCGCCTTTGTCAGTACGGTAACGCACCTGGCCGGCCTTGGCATTTTTCACCGCGGTCGCGACATCAGGCGAAACCGTGCCAACCTTGGGGTTTGGCATCAAACCGCGCGGACCCACCGGGTT
>CAWCBX010000173.1:0-12998 GCA_963793595.1 uncultured Gammaproteobacteria bacterium
TCCTTTGTGCGGTTCAGGTATAGTGCTTTAAATTCTTCTTGTTCTTCTTCTGGGATGGTAGGTACACTTTCAACATAACCAGGTTGCCGGGTCTTATCTGGGTACCGTGGGTATGATGTGGCCTCATTTTGGAAGTATACTTTATCAACGGCGCTCTTAAATAATGCAGGGCTCTCCTTGTAAATTTCCAAAAGCTTCTCGAATGTTTCTTCCTCGGGATGATACTCCCTGAGATGATCCTTGCCGCCGTGTAGTTCTTTGTAGTACTCTTCGTTGAAATTGATATTGCCGCTTTCTGCGGAGTCGGAAATATCCTTTTTCCCTGTCTTAAGACGACGTACATAATTATTTGGTCCAGCACTTGCTGCAGTGCTCAGAAGAAGAAACAAGGCGAAGACACGGCAGATGTATTTCATTTTTATATATTAATTCATTTCCACTCTCGGTATTATGAGGAGTACTTTAGTGCATCGGCGTTAACAGGCCCTGGATCAATATGACCTCGCTAAGCCTGCCTGGCCCCGTTCGTCGATACTTCGATAACTGGTTTGAGGCCCACAATCCGCCCAGTGGCGACAGCATATTGCTGCACAACAGACGCCTCTACATCCTGCCGACCGGCTTCGGCTACCTGTTCGCCATCATGCTGGCGTTTTTGTTTCTGGCGGCCATCAATTATCAGAATAGCATGGCCTTCGTATTGACCTTTATGCTGGCTTCGCTTGGTATCATCAGCCTCTGGCAAACGCATAAGAACCTGCTCGGCATAACGGTGAAACTGAACATACCGAGGCCGGTGTTCCGCGGGGAAATGTGCGAGCTGGAGTTCGAAGTCAGCCATCCGAACAATTCACGGCGTTTCGCTATCGGCATCCAGTATCGAAACCAGCCTCCGGTTTACCTGAAACTAAAGGCCCAGGGCTCAACCAGGGCGAAGCTGAAACTGCCGACAGGACGCCGTGGCCTGTTCAAGCCAGCCGGCATCACCGTGTTCACGCGCTACCCTACCGGATTGTTTCACGCCTGGGGATGGTTGCGCTTCGATCTGCCGATCCTCGTATACCCGCGCCCGCTGCAAGACGTCAGGCTGCAGCAGAGTATCGTCGAGCAGCTAGACGGCCAGACTTCGACCAGCACCATCGAGGGCGACGATTTTGCCGGCCTGCGCGAACATCGCGTTGGCGAATCACTGCGTCACATTTCGTGGAAAGCCTATGCCCAGGGCCGAGGTCTGCTGACCAAAACTTTCCAGGGGCGGGCAAGACCCTCGCTGTGGATCGACTGGCAGTCGATGACCCAGGGGTCTGCCGAGGACCGGCTCAGCTACATGGCGGCGCTGGTGCTGGCCGCGGAAAACGAGGAACAGAAATACGGCCTGCGCCTGCCCGGCGCGGTGATAGAACAGGGCTACGGCAATGCCCACAAGCACAACTGCCTGCAGACGCTGGCCGTGTTCAGGCAGACCGACATCGAGCAGGAATTCCCCCTTGAAGGCGAATGAGCAAAACCTGCCTTTCCGCTCGATTTCCCAGGAAATATCGAGCCGCAACAGCGTATTTGCGGTGTGCTTCTGTTTCCTGTTCTCGATCGCGCCGCATTTCCGGCATCTGCCGCTGTGGGTCAGCGCAATCGTGGGGTTTGCGCTGGTCTGGCGCTGCCTGCAAAATCTGGGCAAACTCCCGGAACTCCCGCGGTGGTCGCTTGTTGTGTTGGTTATCTTTAGCGGCCTCGGCGTATTCGCCGAGTATTGGACCGTAGTCGGTCGCGACGCTGGCCTCGCATTGCTGACGGTGATGGCCGCTCTGAAATTCCTCGAGAGCAAGCGCCAGCGTGACCTGCTCATCCTGGTATTCCTGTGCTATTTCCTGATTGCTACCCATTTCCTGTTTTCGCAGAGTATCCCCATCGCGACGCTGATGTTCGCCACGCTGATCGTCATTACCGCCACCCTGATAACCATCAATCAGCGTGAAGCACAGATTTCGGTGGCTGATCTGTTACGCTCCAGCTCACGCCTGGTGCTAATGTCGATTCCACTGATGTTGATCCTGTTCATACTGGTACCGCGCGTGCCCGGCCCTCTGTGGGGGCTGACCAACGATCAGCGTGGCGGCATTACCGGCCTCAGCGACAACATGTCGCCGGGCAAGATCAGTAACCTGATTCGCAGCAACGAGGTGGCCTTCAGGGTGGACTTTGACGGTCGCGTCCCCGCGCAAAACCAACTCTACTGGCGCGGCCCGGTGATGGCCCTGTTTAGCGGTTTCCGCTGGTCACAGGTACCGCGCAAGCCGCTAGGGCAATTCTCCCTGACGGTTTCCGAACCGGCTATCAGTTACACGGTGACACTGGAGCCGAACGGCGAACACTGGCTGCTGGCGCTCGATGTACCGACTCGCCTGGTCGCTGACAGCGTCCTGACGACGGACTTTCAGTTGACCAGTAAGAATAAAGTCAACGATTTGCGGCGCTACCGGACCGAATCGCGCCTTGCTTATCAGTTTGGCATGGATGAATCCGAGGACTACCTGAAACTGACGCTCAGTTATCCGCAGGAGTTCAATCCAAAAACTATTGCACTGGGTAAATCGCTGGCGAGGCAGCACGGCGACAGCATGGATATCGTCGATGCGGTGCTGTCCATGTTCAGAAATGAAGCATTCTTCTACACGCTCAACCCGCCGCTGCTCGGCAATAACCTGGTCGATGATTTTCTGTTCGATAGCCGGAGCGGTTTTTGCGAGCATTTCGCCGGCAGCTTCGCGCTGCTGATGCGCGCGGCTGGTGTTCCGGCGCGCATCGTGACCGGCTACCAGGGTGGCGAATTCAACCGCGTCGGTGATTACATGATCGTGCGCCAGTCCGATGCCCATGCCTGGACCGAGGTCTGGATCGAAGACAGGGGCTGGATACGCGTCGACCCGACGGCGGCGGTGTCGCCCGACCGTATCGAGCTAGGGCTCGACGACGCACTCGCCGACGAGATTTCGAATTTCCGCTTCCAAACGCGCAACCCGCTATTCGGCAACCTGCTGTACGGTTGGGACAACCTGCAGCACAACTGGAACGACTGGGTGCTGAATTACGATGAGCGCAAGCAGCGTAATTTCCTCAGCAAGCTCGACCTGGGTATAGACAACTGGTCGGACATGGTAATCACGCTGGTAGTACTGTTGCTGGCGATGACCGGAGTCTTCTGGTTCACCGCCTGGTACCGCGAGCGCCCGCCACGACCCGCAGCCTATGAACTACTGTTCAGACGCCTGCTAGGTAAACTCGCGCGCCGTGGCATCGAGAAAAAGGCTTGCGAAGACACGCGTGCATTTTTGCGCCGCGTTGCCGCCGATGATTTTCCGCAACGCGATGAGCTCGCAGGTATCATCGATCTGTACAACCGCATCAAGTACGGCCGCAGCGGCGCAACCCCGCAGGCGCTAGATCAAATGCGCTCGCTGATCAATTCGCTACATCCGTGAAACGGCGCCATTGCGACGCATAATTTACGCCCGCGAAAGCGGGCACCTTACAATGAGCCGGCGCTATTGGATCCCCGCTTGCGCGGGGATGGCCTAAGGGTTAAACAGCATCAAGCTCGGAGGTTTTGAAGTACTGCTCCTTGACGTCGGCAATTTCATCTCGCATGCGAGCGGCGTCCTCGAATTCGAGATTGCGCGCGTGGGTATACATGCTGTTCTCCATCTGTTTCAGGCGCGCATTCAACTGCGCCGCGGTCAGCTTTTCATAACCCGGGTGCGCCGCGGCGACGCGATCGAAGCGCTGGCGACCGCGCCCCGTTTTAGCCGAATCGCCGAGATCCATCACGTCAGTAATGCGCTTGATGATACCCTTTGGCTTGATACCGTGTTTCTCGTTATAGGCCAGCTGCTTGTCGCGGCGACGGTCGGTTTCGGCGATGGCGCGCTGCATCGAGCCGGTGACCCGATCGGCGTAAAGAATTGAGGTGCCGTTGATGTTGCGCGCGGCGCGGCCGATGGTCTGGATCAGAGCCCGGTCCGAGCGCAGGAAACCCTCCTTGTCCGCGTCCAGGATCGCGACCAGTGATACCTCCGGCATGTCGAGCCCCTCGCGCAACAGGTTGATGCCGACCAGCACGTCGAATTCGCCGAGGCGCAGATCGCGAATGATTTCCATGCGTTCGACCGTGTCGATGTCCGAGTGCAGGTAGCGTACGCGCACCCCGTGCTCGCCGAGATAGTCGGTCAAATCCTCCGCCATACGCTTGGTCAGGGTCGTGATCAGCACGCGCTCCTGCAGCTCGACGCGCTTGTTGATTTCCGACAGAACGTCGTCGACCTGGGTTGTCGCCGGGCGCACATCGATCGCGCGGATCGACCAGGCCTGTCGGACGCACCACCTGCTCGACCACGGCGCCGCTGTTTTTCTTCTCGTAGTCCCCAGGTGTCGCGGAAACGAAGATGGTTTGCGGCGACATGCGCTCGAACTCATCGAAGCGCAGCGGCCGGTTGTCGAGTGCCGACGCCAGCCGAAAACCGTACTCGACCAGGGTTTCCTTGCGTGATCGATCGCCGCGATACATGCCGCCGATCTGCGGAACAGAGACGTGGCTTTCGTCGATGAACAGCAGGCAGTCGTCGGGCAGGTAATCGAACAGCGTCGGCGGCGGCTCACCCGCCTGGCGTCCGGACAGAAAGCGCGAGTAATTCTCGATACCGCTGCAATAACCCAGTTCACGCATCATTTCGATATCGTAGTGGACGCGTTGCTCGAGCCGCTGCGCCTCGACCAGCTTGTTGTTGCGATTCAGTTCCTGCAGGCGTTGTTGCAGTTCCTCCTTGATATCCGGAATCACGCCGAGAATGACTTCGCGCGGCGTCGCGTAGTGAGTTTTCGGGTAGATCGTCATGCGCTTGACGCTGCGGCTGACCTCGCCGGTGAGCGGGTCGAAATAACTCAGGCGTTCCACCTCGGTATCGAACAACTCGATGCGCACCGCCTCGCGCTCCGAATCCGCCGGGTGCACGTCGATGACCTCGCCGCGCACGCGGTAAGTGCCGCGCTTCAGCTCGAGATCGTTTCGCTTGTATTGCAACTCGGCGAGCCGGCGCAGGATGCTGCGCTGATCGATTTCGTCGCCCACCACCAGGTGCAGCAGCATCTTCAGATAGGAATCGGGATCACCGAGACCATAAATCGCCGACACTGAAGCAACGATGATGGTATCGCGGCGCTCCATCAGCGACTTGGTGGCCGACAGGCGCATCTGCTCGATGTGCTCGTTGATCGAGGCGTCTTTCTCGATGAAGGTATCCGAGGCCGGCACGTAGGCCTCGGGCTGGTAATAGTCGTAGTAGGAAACAAAATACTCGACCGAGTTGCGCGGGAAGAACTCCTTCATCTCACCGTAGAGCTGGGCCGCCAGCGTCTTGTTGTGCGCCATGATGATCGCCGGGCGCTGCAGCCGCTGGATCACGTTGGCCGACGGTAAAGGTCTTGCCGGATCCGGTTACCCCGAGCAGGGTCTGGTGCATCAGGCCATCCTCGATGCCCTGGATCAGGGCATCGATGGCTTCTGGCTGGTCGCCGGTGGGCTGAAATTCGGTTTCGAGCTGAAATTCTCTGGTCATTCGTTCAATTTATCTACGGATCATCGGACTGATGCTTTACAGCGTGCTGCGGCTTCGTATACTTCGGCTGTCTACCCTTCTACCGATACCATACGAGCTAGCCGTGTTTAACGATTTGTCCAGGCGTGTACACGCGATCAAACCATCCCCCACTTTAGCAGTTTCAAATTTAGCTAGCCAGCTTCGCGCCCAGGGTCGTGACATCATCGGACTCGGTACCGGGGAACCGGATTTTGACACCCCTGATCACATCAGCAGGCGGCTATTCAGGCCATTCACCAGGGACAGACCAAGTACACGGCGGTCGACGGCACGACTGAACTGAAACAGGCCATTATCGACAAGTTCGCACGCGATAACGGGCTTCCTACGAGCGCGGATCAAATCCTGGTTTCCAGCGGCGGCAAGCAGAGTTTTTATAACCTGTGCCAGGCGCTGTTAAATGCCGGCGACGAAGTCATCATCCCGGCGCCTTACTGGGTATCCTACCCGGATATAGTCATCCTCGCCGACGGCGAAACCGGTGATCATCGAAACCGGGATCGAAGACCACTTCAAGATCAATGCCGAGATGCTGGATGCGGCGATTACCGCCAAGACCCGGATGTTCGTGATCAACAGCCCGTCCAACCCTAGCGGCGTGGCCTACTCAAAGAACGAACTGGAAGCGCTCGGGCGAAGTGCTGCTGCGTCACCCCGACATGCTCGTCGTGACCGACGACATGTATGAGCACATCGTCTGGGGCGACGACCAGGTTCAGTAATATTTTAAACGCCTGCCCGGACCTCTACGATCGCTACCATGGTGTTAAACGGTGTTTCCAAGGCCTACGCGATGACCGGCTGGCGCATCGGCTATGCCGCCGGCCACGCCGACATCATCAAGGCGATGAAAAAAATACAGGCGCAAAGCACGTCCAACCCTGCCTCGATTTCACAGGCAGCAGCGGTGGCGGCACTGAATGGCGACCATGAACCGGTGTACGCGATGGTCCGGGAGTTCAGGAAGCGTCACGACTTTCTCGTCGGCGAACTCAACTCGATTCGTTACATCGAGTGCCTGAAATCGCAGGGCACCTTTTACAGCTTCCCCAACGTGCAGGCTTTCATCGATTCGCGCGGCGACCTTGAAAACGACGTCGACATGGCCAACCTGTTGCTCGACAAGGTCGGCGTGGCGCTGGTGCCCGGGTCGGCCTTCGGCGCCGAAGGCTACATGCGCATTTCCTTCGCTACCAGCATGGCGAACCTGGAAAAGGCGGTCGATCGCATTCGCCAGGTGTTCGAATCCTGAGGCAGCGCAGGCGTTATGGCGAACCCGGCAGCCGCTGGCGGGCCCAATGCCAGGCCATAACCACCAGGCGGAGACAACCCAACGATGACATCGACTGCTGAAAAGCTCACCGCTTGCCCGTCGTCGCTGTATCGCTACGACGATTTGCGCATCGTCCACCTGGAACTGACGCACCGCTGCAACGCGGCCTGCCCGATGTGCGCGCGCAACGTTTACGGCGGCGCGATCAACCCGGACATGCCGCTCAGCGAGTTGTCGCTGGCAGACATCAAGGCGATCCTGTTGCCCGACCTGATCGGCCGCCTGAAGCGCATCTACGCCTGCGGCAACTACGGCGATCCCATCGTCGCACGCGATTGCATCGAGGTGTTCCGCTACCTGCGCGAGCACGGCCCCGATCTCAACCTGGACCTGCACACCAACGGCTCGGCGCGCCGTCCCGAGTGGTGGCGCGAGCTGGCGGGGATCATGAAGTCGGGGCCGCACTACCTGCGCTTCGGCATCGACGGCCTCGAGGACACCAACCACCTCTACCGGCGCGGCACCGACTGGAAGACGGTGATGCGCAGCGCCCGGACTTTTATCGAGGCCGGCGGGCGGGCGGAGTGGGATTTTCTCGTCTTCGGTCATAACGAACACCAGGTCGAGGAGGCGCGCAAGCTTGCCGAAGACATGGGATTCATGGAATTCTTCGTACGCAAGACCGGCCGCTTCCTCGACGCCGGTGAACTGGAAACCTCTGACCAATACCGGGTGGAGGACCGCAAGGGTAATTTCGAGTACTTCCTCGAACAACCCAGTAATCCCGATTATTTGAACCCCGCTTACGGCAACCTGGAGCTGGTCAATCAGCGTTACGGTGAATACGAGACTTACCTCGACGAGGTCGAAATCGACTGCAAGGTCGCCGGGCGCAAGGGCAAGATGTACCTGTCGGCGCAGGGTTACGCCCTGCCCTGCTGCTGGCTCGGCGCGGTATTCAGCGAATCCAGCACCGCCGAACGCCGCCAGTTCGCCGACCTGCTCAAAGCCTACGGCGGCATCGCCGCGGTCGATGCGCGCAAGCACGGGCTGCGCGCGGTCGTCGAGGGCCCGCTGTTTCAGCAGGCGATCCCGGCTAGCTGGGACCGGTCATCGATCGCCGCCGGCAAGCTCGCGATCTGCGCGCGCACCTGCGGCAAGGAGTACGACCCGCTCGGTCAGCAGCGCGACTAGCGGGCAATTCCCCGACAAAATGAGGATTGCGGACCGATAAATCTGGTTGCCGTATTTTTGCGATTCCTTTAGAATGCGCGCCTCTAATCCCCGGTAGCTCAGTTGGTAGAGCAATTGACTGTTAATCAATGGGTCCCTGGTTCGAGCCCGGGCCGGGGAGCCAAATTCCTATTAACTATCAGGTACTTAAAAACGGCCTGATAGTAAACTGAAAGGTGGCGTTTCTAATAAATACGCCTCTTTCTAATAAAATCACCCTAGTGGCTTTACCGTCTGCGTTTTGCGACGGTAATGCCGCTCGGTGATTTTCTCGTCTGCATGCCCCAATAACTTCGAAGCATGCGCCAAGTCGGTATCACTTCCGGTCTTTGCCCGGATGTCGTGATCTGTGAATTTTTCGGTCAGAATCCCTTCCGCGAGCGCCTTGTTCATTTTCCGTTTAAAGATCGATCCGAATCCGCTGGGCGTGTAGGGCTGCCCCTTTCGGGTTGTGAACAGATACATACCCTTAACCGAGCGATTCAGTTTGCCAACATTTCTGACTGTCTGGCGCAACAAGTCGGACCATTCGATTATCATCGGCTTCTTTGATTTGCCGTTGTAGACGTGAATACCGTCATCCTGAAGCTGGTTTAACTTGATCTGCAGTATGTCGCTGACGCGCAGGCCAGTAAGTAATTTAAAGTCCATGTAGGCAGCAACTAGCGGTCCCGCGTATCCGCGAAAGGCCAGGTATTCCCAATCTTCGATATAACGATCGCGCGCCTTTTCTTTGAATCGTTTTATGCCCCTGCAAGGGTTTCGGATTTCGGTTAACCCTGGCATCGAATGCAAACGAGTACATGCTTGATAAAAGAGCAATCTCCCGGTTGGCGCTTGCAGGTGTCTTGCGGCGCGCGTCCAGGTACTGGCGCACCATGATCGGCTTTATCTGGTCGACCGCAATATGGCCAAATGCCGCCCTAATCCGCGTCGAAAAGATTACATAGGATTTGTAGGTGGTTTCGGCCTTTTTAGGTGCTTCTTCCAGCAGGTAGCGATCGAGCAAGTCGCCAATCGTTCTGCAGTGCTTGTCCGGATCACGATGGCGCCCATACTCAGACAGCGCATCGATATACACCCTGCCCAGGTTGTGCCACTTGTTGGAGTAGTCCACAAAATAATAGCTGCCAGACTTCAGGTACATGCGCTCTGGCAAGTGCTTATCGGTTCTGCGCTTTCTGCCCATCAGCTAACCTCCTTCAGCGCGTCCAGGTCTATCGATGCCGGCGCGCCCACAGCGCCACTGCAGGCCTTTGCTTCGAGTTCCTTGCGTAAGACCTTGGGATTGCCAAACCTGGCGTTAACAATAAATTTGATGCCCATGCGAGCCAGCTCCTGACACTGCCGGCGCTTGTAGCTATAGCCGGTCAACTCTTTGATCTCGTCTTTGGTCAGGAAGGTGTCCATTCGGGCTATACAGCCAGCTCCTCGATGCGCGCCGTTACCCGCCAGAAGATTGCATCGATCGGCAACAAGATCGAGGGCGTGTCGACGGCCTCTGCCATCTTTGCCAGCACGAAAGCTGAAACCGCCCGGTGACCAGTGGCGCTCGTTTCGTCGGCCTGACTTATGACCATATATTTCGGTTCTTTCTGTGCCGTCAACAAGCCGCGAGAGCTGAGATTCGCCAGTTCTCTAACTCGGCCTTGCGCCCCCAGGCACATTACCTTTGCCGCCCCACGGGAAAGGGACAGTGCAATCAGCTCGGGAAAAAATCACTGTTTTGATACAGTCCAAGCCCGAATAAAGCATCCGCCCGTTTTCTTTCTGGTATCCGATGTTTGGTAGGTGCTTGGTAATCCAGGTGCGGATCGTGTGTTCATTATGGCCGACAATTGAACAAAACTGCTTGTAGCCAAATTGTGGTTTTGCAAGAAAGTCGAATTTTTGTGAGGACTGCATATTTGTTTGAATCATCTATATCTATGTAAGTTGCACATATTATACCTATGCAACTTGCACGTCAACAAACATAATAACCCGCCCAGGCGAACCGAGGCGGGTTCTATCCCGAAATTGATAGGGGTGGGCGGCGAACTTCGGCCAACAGCAGACGCCTAGCAAGAGATAATATATTATCAGGTCAATTACCTTTTAATTATGCCGTTATGTGTTTCTGAGATAAATGCAATATGTTTGAGATAGGAAACTTTTCTGCTGGCACACTATTGGGAATGATACTTGGTGCTTTCCTTGGTCATGCTCTAGCGATGCGCCGCACAAAATACCAGGCAAAGCATAATGCGGCAGTTGATTTTAAAAAGGCACTCAATCCAGCACTAATGGAACTTGAGCAAGGAATGAGTGCATTTGAAGTTACGAAGGACTCTTACCAAAAGCACATTGATGCCGCCCTAGAATTCTCTGCTTATTTAAATGGCAGGAAATTAGCGGCATTTAAGAATGACCTCAAACATTACCAACATTGGGAAGATGTGATGTATGGAAGAAGCACTGTTGAAGTAATGTATGACACTAACGATCCAGAGTATCTTGAAATGAAGAGTATAGATCCAATCATACTTTTGAATTCACTTTTAAAGCATGCAAACACATAACAAAACGCATGCAGTCGGACGCGGCAGAACCGCGCCGCTGATGCGAAGCGTTATGCATATAATCATGAACTATGAGTCGTCCCATGGATGAAGTCGAAAAAAAGGCACTTTGCAATTCGGTACTAGAGGCACATGAGAGAGTCACCGCTAAGCTCATCGGACTACAGTCCGGATACATACTGATACTTAACACAATAAATGCAGCGCTTAGCGGAAATGAAACTCTCGCAGTGGACTTGAAGGTGCTCAATAAAAGATTAGAACCAACTAGTTTAAGCGCGGAACAGTTTTTTCTCTCGATACTATTCTTGGACGCCATGTCCGAGATGGAAATTTATCTATCAAATCTGATTCAAATAATTGTTCAACGTCATCCAAAGAAACTTGGTAAGTCTACCTTTAAACTAAATGATATTTTAGATTCGGATTCCATTGATGAGCTTGTCTTGGAGGGCAGCAGAGGAGTTCATAGCTAGTCTAATGTATAAAAAACCGATGGCCTATCTCGATTCAATTTGTGAAGTGCTTTCGATTGAGAAAAATGAAATTCAGAATTCTTGGCCACACTACGTAGAAGCGAAAGCTCGACGGAATCGGGTGTGCACAATAGCTGGGTTTGCAATATCACCTACCTGCGAAAAATAGAGGAAGCTAGTATTCATACTGATTCGCAAATCGGAGATTTAATGGGTTCCTGGCTTTCCCGAGTATCTTGATGAAGTACTTGAGCAATTATTGAATTTGGTAAACCAGCTTGCCAAGGAAATAACCAAAAAATATGAATAACAATCACATGCAGTCGGATCAAACCACTCGCTTATCTCGGTTTAGCCTGACTAGGGCATAGGTTAATTTATCGCGCCTGAAACAGCCGTTTATACAAGTGTTCAAACGGCAACTTAGCGGCGACTATGTGCCGATTGCTGCCCACCAAGATATGCTTTTCAAAGTCTATATTGGAGTTACTTAGTCCATCGCTAATGGTATAAAAACCCCGCACAGTGGCGGGGCTTCAAAACCAATCCTAAAATATTGTAATTCCTATCGGTCTATTTGCATCCAACGGTCTTCACCGCGTCGGTTCCAGTAAACTGGATGTCACCAAATGTCTCACCTATCAGAGTTGCCTCGGTATCACCGCAGACAATACCCGTTTCCTGAGTCTTGAAGTGGAACATCATATCCATATAGCCATCGTCATTAACATCCTCGACATGACCATCGTGGGCGGGTGAAGCTTCGTCTGGCCCAAACGTAACTGTTGAGTAATCGACTTGCATTGCGTCGAAATCAATCGAACCCAGTACCGCTACTGGAATGACTCCCTTGCTCTTGGGATTGACCGAGTTGGGATCACTACCAGGTTTGATGTCGATTGTGACGGGTGCGGGGACGGGTGATGGTGGTTCACGGACAAGAAACCAACCAATATTGCTTCCGCGGGCTACTTAAAATGAGCCAAAATGATCAAGTCTAGTGAAATTCTCATATTTCCTTATAAATGTCACTGAACCTATTTGTAAAGATTTAAAATCACTAATTATACCTTGGTACCAAGGTAGTAGCTCGTTCGTTTTCAACTCCCATAAAATTCCCAACTTCGATCTCTCTCGAACGGCTCTCGTAATTAGACACTGAACGTGGTAATCCAAAAAGGTTAAGCAATGAATTCGTGAAACGGTCCTCGGGCTATGTCGTCTGCTTGGAAGAGCTATGGTAATGAAGTGCTACTCCCATTATGAACCAGTGGAATCAGTTGGAAGATCTTCAAAAAGTTGCACTATTCTCGAAAGTATCGAGTCTGATAGCCCAAATTGGTAACATATGTTGTATTAAGAGTTTCGTTATAAGAAAGGCCAATAATAGGAGCTAAATCAAACCAATGGAGTCGAGTGCAACGTTGTATTGTATGTTTCATTAGTCCGTCAAGCCAGTCGAGACCATTTATTCGATTGTAATTGTCAGTTTGATTGATTGCAGCACTAACCTGCCCCGACACAAGCAGCAGAATTGAAGCCCCAAGAATTAGTTCTTATTTTCACGATTACCGCCCTGTTCAGACTACCCCAATTCGACCGTAACAGCCGCCCAGTCTGAATGCATCACCCAAACAGGGTAAATGCCCTGCCGGTGCGGGTTAGTTGATGTGTATCAATGTAGTGGTGTCAGATACGTCGATTCTGACGCCGCAAAGGCGCGCTACAGGCGCGCTAAGCGGTCAAGCTCTATTGAGGTAGGCCATGGGCAAGGGAGCAATACGCTAACTGTCTCAAGTAGGCTACA
>CAWCBX010000174.1:0-68176 GCA_963793595.1 uncultured Gammaproteobacteria bacterium
GTTAACCCCAAGCTCCCGCGCATACCTGCGAATCGAGGGACTGGCATGAATGGTTTTACTACTGTTATTCGCTGCTATGCTTGCTTCAGCACCAGGGTGCGGTTTCAGCTTTTTCCCCGGCATGACGTTGCCTCTGTGCTCATCGGCATCAGCTTCCCCTACAACAGCCGCTACCACCTCGGCTGACGATTCCGTTACCGGCTCGTCTTCGACTGTCGCGGTTTCGGCTTCAGTCGTCTCAGCAGGACTGGTGTCAGCGGTTGCTTGCGCAGTGTCACTGGTGCTGAGGGTAGCGATTTGATCGCCCTCATTCAGTCGATCCCCGACCTTGGCGATTATCGTTTCAATAGTGCCTGCAAAAGGACTGGGGATTTCCATCGTCGCCTTGTCCGATTCAAGCACGACGATCGATTGCTCGGCCTCGACCACATCGCCTGTCGCAACGAGTATTTCGATAATTTCTATATCCTGAAAGTCACCAACGTCAGGAAGCGTTATAGTTTTATTTTCTGCCACTTTGATGCTCCTGCTCGCCCGCCTAAACCGTAGTTGGCTCAGGCTTTTCGGGATCGATACCATACTTCTTGATTGCCTGCTGTACCACCTTACTCTCGATTTCACCGCTCATCGCTTAAAGCCTTTAACGCGGCAACAACGACGTAATAACGATTTACTTCGAAGAAGATACGCAGGTTTTCACGCGTATCGCTACGACCGAAGCCATCAGTACCGAGACTGACAAAGCGGATGGCACAAACTCACGAATCTGTTCAGCATAGGCGCGTATGTAATCAGTGGAAATAATGACCGGACCTTTACGCCCCATCAACTGGGTTTCGAGATAACTTTGCCGGGCTTTTTTGGTCGGATGCAACTGGTTCCAGCGCGCGCAACTCTGAGCTTCGCGAGCGAGTTCGTTAATGCTGGTCACGCTCCACACGTCGGCATTAATCTTGAAATCCTTCTTCAATAGCCTGGCCGCCGCAATCACCTCGCGTAAAATTGTACCCGATCCCATTAGCTGTACCTTAAGACCTTTTTCCTCACCTTCTTCAAGACAGTAGATACCCTTAATAATGCCCTCTTCCGCACCCTTCGGCATTGCCGGATGCAGATAATTTTCATTCATTACCGAAATGTAATAGAAAACATTTTCTTTCAGCTGATACATCCGCTTCATTCCACTGTGGATGATTACCGCAAGTTCGTAGGCGAAGGTCGGGTCGTAGGATACACAATTGGGAATGGTGCCGGCGACAACCAGGCTATGCCCATCCTGGTGCTGCAGGCCTTCGCCGGCCAGCGTGGTACGACCGGCAGTTCCACCCATCAGGAACCCTCGCACCTGCATATCGGCGGCGGCCCATGCCAGGTCACCAATACGTTGAAAGCCAAACATCGAGTAGTAGATATAAAAAGGAATCATGCTGACTCCGTGGGCGCTATAGGCAGAGCCCGCAGCGATCCACGAAGACATCGCCCCGGCCTCGTTGATGCCTTCTTCAAGAATCTGGCCCTTGATATCTTCGCGGTAGTACATCACCTGGTCTGAATCCATCGGTTCGTACAACTGTCCTTTGCAAGAGTAAATTCCGAGTTGCCGAAACATGCCTTCCATACCGAAGGTCCTGGCCTCGTCGGGCACGATTGGAACAATATTTTTACCAATGTTCTTATCGCGTGCCAGCGTGGAAAGCATGCGCACGAAAGCCATGGTGGTCGAGAATTCACGATCGCCGCTATCTTTTAACAGCGCATCGAATATATCGAGACCGGGTATAATCAGTGGCTCGGCAGTATCGCTGCGCACCGGCATATATCCGCCCAGCTTTTCGCGGCTCTTGCGCATGTACTCCATTTCAACGCTGTCTTCCGCAAATTTGTAGAATGGCGCCTCCGCAATATCATCGTCACTGATCGGAATATTAAACCGGTCACGAAACGCCTTGAGCGCGTCTTCGCCCATTTTCTTTTGCGAATGAGTGATGTTCTGTCCTTCACCGGCTTCACCCATACCGTAACCCTTGACCGTCTTGGCCAGAATTACAGTAGGCCGGCCAGTGGATTCAACCGCCTCGGCATAGGCCGCGTAAACCTTGTGCGGGTCGTGACCGCCGCGATTCAAACGCCAGATGTCTTCATCGGACATATCGGCCACCATTTCGCGTGTTTCGGGGTACTTGCCGAAAAAATGCTCCCGCGTGTAGGCCCCTCCCTTGGCCTTGCAGGCCTGGTACTCGCCATCGATGGTTTCTTCCATGAGCCGCTGCAACACGCCGTCCTTGTCCTTGGCAAGCAGGTGGTCCCAGTAGGAGCCCCAGACAACCTTCAATACGTTCCAGCCAGCGCCACGAAATACCGCTTCGAGTTCCTGGATTATTTTGCCATTACCCCTTACCGGACCATCGAGACGCTGCAGGTTACAATTGATAACGAAAACCAGGTTATCGAGATTCTCACGGGTAGCGAGCGAAATTGCGCCCAGCGATTCAGGTTCATCCATTTCACCGTCACCCATGAAAGCCCAGACCTTACGATTATGTTGCGGCTGGATATCGCGGTTTTCGAGGTACTTCATAAAACGCGCCTGGTAGATAGCCATAATCGGGCCAAGCCCCATCGATACGGTCGGGAACTGCCAGAAATTCGGCATCAACCAGGGATGTGGGTAAGACGAGAGACCATTTTCATCCAGCGCCTCCTGGCGAAAAGCTTTTAACTGTTCTTCACTGATCCGGCCTTCAAGAAAAGCGCGCGCGTATACGCCGGGCGCAGAGTGCCCCTGGAAAAACACCAGGTCGCCCTTGTGCTCTTCGTTGGGCGCACGAAAAAAATGCATGAAGCCAACGTCGTAAAGCGTTGCTGCCGATGCAAAACTTGCGATATGCCCGCCGAGTTCGCTTGATTTGCGATTCGCATGCACTACCATCGCCGCGGCATTCCAGCGAATCACCGAGCGAATGCTGTGTTCGATCGCCTGATCACCCGGGATTGGGCGCTGTTGCGAGAGTGGAATTGTGTTTACGTAAGCTGTTTTCGCCGAAAACGGGAGATAGGCTCCCGAACGTCTAGTTTTATCAATCAGTCGCTCAAGTAAAAAGTGAGCCCGCTGCGGGCCTTCGCGTTCGAGCACCGAATCGAGTGATTCTATCCATTCCTGAGTTTCTTCAGGATCAATATCGGTTTGATCTACCACGTGCGTCGCCTTTGCTGTAAATTGACGGAATTATACAACATATCAATCCGCACCCAGATGTTATTATTATAATTAATACCAATATCAACCTTCACTATCTGAAATCTACCTGCGATGAATAAACTTACCATCATCACCCCGGATGACTGGCATCTGCATTTGCGCGACTCGCCTTTCATGGAGGCTGTTGTCGGTGATACTGCTCGCCAGTTCGGTCGCGCGATCATCATGCCAAACCTGAGTCCGCCGGTGCGCAGCTGTGCGGATGCAATGGCTTATCGGCAGCGAATTCTTGCCGCGCTGCCAGCACAGAGCCGCTTTACCCCACTGATGACGCTGTATCTGACCGACAACACCAATGTTGCAGATATCGAGGCCGCCGGCAAATCTGAATTTATCCATGGTGCCAAACTTTACCCGGCGGGGGCCACGACTAACTCGGATGCCGGGGTTACCGACCTGGCAAAACTCGATCAGGTGTTCGAGAGCATGCAAAAGCATCGCCTTGTGCTCCAGGTGCATGGAGAGGCCACCGCACCAGAGGTTGATATTTTCGATCGCGAGAAAGTCTTCATCGAGCAGAGCCTTAGCCGAATTCGTAAAGACTTTCCCGAACTGCGGATCGTGTTCGAACATATCACCACCCTCGATGCGGTCGAATTTGTGCGCGCAGGCGACTCCTGCCTGGCTGCCACCATCACTCCACATCACCTGTTGATCAATCGAAATGCGATTTTCCAGGGCGGCATCAGGCCACATCATTACTGCCTGCCCGTGGCCAAGCGTGAACTGCATCGCCAGGCATTGCTCGATGCGGCCAGCGCGGGTGAAGCCCGATTTTTCGCCGGCACCGACAGCGCCCCGCATAGTAAAAATTCGAAAGAAGCGGCCTGTGGTTGTGCCGGGATTTATTCCGCCCACACTGCCGTCGAACTATACGCCGAAGCATTTGAACAGGCCGGCGACTTTACCCATTTCGAAACCTTTATGAGCTGTAATGGTGCCGACTTTTACGGTCTGCCGCAAAACCAGGGATCGCTTACACTCGCACGCAACGAGTGGTTGGTGCCCGATTCGCTGCCCTACCCCGACTCCAGCCTGATCCCGTTCAAGGCGGGCGAAACCCTGCACTGGAAAATAGTTAATGATGAATGAATCAACGCTGATGTCACAGCGTTTCCGCGGCTATCTACCGGTTGTCGTCGACGTCGAAACCGGGGGCTTTAACGAAACCACGGATGCCCTGTTGCAAATTGCCGCGGTATTGCTCGGTATCGACGAACACGGTCAACTGTATTGCAGCGAAACCGTTTCCTGCCACGTAACACCATTCGAAGGCGCCAACCTCGACCCCAAATCGATGGAAGTAAATGGAATCGATGTCGACCACCCTTTTCGCTTTGCCGTAGAAGAAAAGCAGGCGTTACCGAAAATCTTTAAACCGGTGCGCGAAGCCGTCAGGAATCACGCCTGTAGCAAGGCGATACTGGTAGGACATAACGCGCATTTCGATCTCAAGTTTATCAACGCGGCAGCGGCGAGATCCGGAATCAAACGCAACCCGTTTCATCCGTTCAGCACCTTCGACACAGTGACGCTTGCCGGCCTGGCATACGGACAAACAGTACTGGCTCGTTCGGTCCAGTCAGCCGGCATGGAGTGGGACTCCAGTGAGGCGCATTCGGCGGTATATGACGCCGAGATGACAGCAATGCTGTTTTGCAAGATTGTCAATGAAACCGCTTTTGTACAGCCTTAGAGCAGGATTTCCACTATACTCGAACGCACTATAATAATTCTCCCCAGCTTTGCGCAAAGAAGATCTCTCCATAATAGTCGTCGATGACCTGCAATTTAGCCGCGAGGTGGTAAAATCCGCCCTCCGCAAATCGGGCTTCACTGATATTCGCACCGCGTCTTCGGCTGATGAAGCCTTATACCTGCTCAATCAGCGCCGTGCCCATGTCGTACTTGCCGATTTCTGGATGCCGGGCATGAACGGCCTCGAGATGACCGACCTGATTCGCCGCTGGGATGAAAACAATGACCGCTATACCGGCATCGTTTTACTCACCGCGGAAGACACGGCCTCGAGCATTGTGGTTGCATTCGACCGCGGAGTTGACGATTTCATTTCCAAGTCGGCAAACCAGTTTGAGCTCGCCGCAAGGGTTTATGGGACCGGGCGGAATGCCTTCCAGCAAAACGAACTGCGTGAACGCACGCGCACCCTTAGCAGCCAGTTCCTGCGCGTCAAACAGCACAGTTTACAGGATCCTGAAACCAGTCTGCCAAACCGGGCTCAGCTTGAACTGCATATCGAGGCTCTGATCGAACATTCTAAAAGTCGCGGTGGCGGGCTCGGTGTCAGTTTGATCGAAGTCAGCTCATCCAACAATGAATTGCGCCTCGGTACGCTGAAAACCATCGCCAATTCGATTCAGCTGTCATTGCGGCCGATGGACATAGTTGCACGTTTCAACAAAAGTACCTTTGCGGTACTGGTGCCGTACCTGGACCCGGAAAAATTCAATACCGCTCTTTTCGATCGATTAATAAACAGCATCAAGCGACACACCATGCAAACCACCGACCAGGGCAAGCAACTAAGTATTTCGATAGGTGTCTGGCACGGTCATGAATTCGACCCAACACCCTCGGCTGCAGAAATTATCGCTCTGGTCCAGCAGGCCAGCGCACCGATTTAATTGGCGCATGACAAAAAAAGCCCCGCCTGTGCGGGGCTTTTTAGCGACAATAGCTGGCTTAACCTGCTTTGCTTTCCACTGCAGACCTGGCAACTTTCTCCAACTCACCCGAGGCGTGCATTTCGAGCGTGATATCACAACCACCGATTAACTCACCATCAACATAAACCTGGGGGAATGTTGGCCAGTCGGCAAAGCGTGGCAGGTTTTGAAAAATCTCGGGATCGGATAATACATTGACATAGGCAAACTCGATCTCGAGCGATTTGAGCGCTTCCGCGGTCCTGCTGGAAAAGCCACACTGAGGCAATTGTGGAGTGCCTTTCATGTAGATGATAACCGGGTGGGTTTCGACTTGCTGCTTAATACGTTCCAGGACGTCCATTCAATACCTCAAAAATAACCAAGTAAATTACTAAGGTATTATCATAACGATTTTTTTCAACTTTAAAAGCCTGAGATCGACCTTTTAGTCAGGTTTCTCTGTCAGTAGCTGGTAGCCAGGCGTAACCCGAAGCTGCCGATGCCTGCTATCGACAGCGAATCATAGCCACGGCTAATTATCTACGTGCTGCTGCAACCAGTACTCCAGCAGGGCACTATGCCAGAGCTTGCTTCCATTCAGGCGCGTAAAATGCTGTTCAGGCTCGGCCAGCAAGCGCTCGATGTAACTGCGATTAAACAACCCGCGTTCACGGCTAGCCTGACTGTTTAATGTATCCGCCATGAACTGGTAAAAATCACCGCGGACAAATTTTAATGCCGGCATCGGAAAGTAACCTTTCGGTCGGTCTATCACCGCATCTGGAATTCGGCCGCGGGCGATCTCCTTGAGTACACCCTTACCCTCGTGCTTCAGTTTTAATTCCGGAGGACAGGCAGCTGCCAATTCCACCAGCTGGTGATCGAGAAACGGCACTCTTGCCTCGAGACCCCAGGCCATAGTCATGTTATCAACCCGTTTAACCGGATCATCAACAACTAAAGTGGTGACATCGAAGCGCAACACTGCGTCCATAAAACTGTCTGCCTGATCGGTATTCAGCTGTTCCTCGATCAGTTCCGCGGTGTAATCACTAGCCCGGTAGGCCGGGGCTACCGTGTCGCAAAACTCGGCATGATCACGATCCACGTAATGGTTTGAAAAACGCTCCTGCGCAGTTCCAGTGGCAGCGGCCATTTGTGCATACCAGAAATAACCGGCAAAAACCTCGTCGGCGCCCTGCCCGCTTTGCACCACTTTAACCGACCTGGCAACCTGTTCAGACAACAGGTAAAACGCGACTGCATCCTGTCCAAACATCGGTTCCGCCATAGCCTTTACCGCTTCCGGCAGGCGCGTCAAGACTTCTGCATTGGGTATTAGGAACTTTTGGTGATCACTCGAATACCTCGCCGCAACCGGGTCGGAAAATTCAAATTCATTGCCGCGCTCTTCCGGCTGGTCTTCGAAACCAATACTGAAGGTTCGAATATCATTTTGTCCCGCCTCCGCCAGCAAGGCGACCAGCAAACTCGAATCGAGTCCGCCCGAAAGCAGCACGCCGACCGGAACGTCGGCAATGGTGAGTCGTTTTTTCACTGCCTGCATCAGCGAGTCATGAATAGCCTCGTTCCATTGCTGTGCAGACATCGGCTCTGCTGGGCGCTTCGCCAGCAGCGACCAGTAACGCGATTCTTCGCATTTACGATCAGGCGTTACCGTCATATGGTAGGCGGGGCGACATTTTTTGATCGACCGGATGAGAGTACGTGGCGCTGGAATCACCGCATGCAAACTCAACTGATGATGCAGGCCAACGGGATCAATATCGGTCGCGAACAGGCCGGTAGCAAGCAATGCCTGTGGGTTCGATGCGAAGTAAAATCCCTGCTCCGATACCGCGTAATAGAGCGGCTTGATCCCCATGCGGTCGCGCGCCAGAAAAAGTTTACGCAACCTGGAATCCCAGATCGCAAACGCGAACATGCCATGCAGTCGCGCAACGCAGGCGTCACCCCAGCAGGCATAAGCATTGATGATTACCTCGGTATCGCTGTGCGAGTTAAACTTGAATCCCTGTGCAATCAATATTTCGCGTAACTCGGGGTAATTGTAGATAGTCCCGTTAAAAACAATAGTGTAACGCTGGCTGCTATCCTGCATCGGCTGATGTCCTGCGGGCGACAGATCGATGATCGCCAGCCGCCGGTGTCCGAGCATAACCGGGCCGTCGAAAAATTCGCCGCTGTCATCCGGGCCACGTTGTGCAACCCTGGCCGACATGCTGTGGGCATGTTCCGCACTAACAGGGTTATCGTTGAAACTCAAAGCACCGAACAAGCCGCACATACAACCTCACTTTTACCTTACATTGCACACCTGATTACGGCCCGGAGATTTCATTGCACCCCATACCGAAAATCCTTATACTCCGCCGCGTGTGGCGAGGGGTAAGAATAAACACCCAGCCCTGTATTCTAAACATTTATAACCGGGAGTCATCCATGAATCCGTTAAAATCAATAACCGGCACAATTGTCACCGGCGTCGTGATCTCCGCAATTGTGATGGTAATCTTTGCCGATGGCGTTAGCACTACAATCCAGTGGTATGTCTGGTTTCACGTCTTGCAGGAGTAGCCTGGATCTGGTCTACTTTACTACTTCAACTTCGTGCAGGTACCCGGTGTCGCCAAGGCGCTCGCAGAGGCCGATAGCGGTGGCCCCGGACCGGCTGCGATCAATAAGTATGTTGCCCCACCAGCACTGCTCTGGTTTCGTTGGGCCGCGGTTGCGACCTGGCTTTCGGGCGCTGCGACTACTGGGCCAAGTGGGAATTCTGGGTAAGGCTTTTACCTTCCAGCCGGGTGCTGCGGTTATCGGCGTCGGCGCCTGGTTAGGCACAATCATGGCCATTGAATGTCTGGATATTCATCTGGCCGAACCAGAAAAAAATTCTCGGCCTGGATGGGAAATCCCACGAACCGGATGTCATTGCCAAAGCGAAATCTGTCGCCTTGATGGCGTCGCGCACCAATACGGCATTGTCGATTCCGATGCTGCTGTCGATGACTGCATACGGACATGGTGGCTTCCCGTTCTAAGCGGTTACAAACTAAACTCTAAAGCCCCGTTTCGACGGGGCTTTTTTTTGCTCTTAAATAACTTGAAATTGCTGAGAATCACTGTATGTTTGAGCGTTTTTTTCAAGCCCTAAGCCGATGTCAGACCATCTCGTTAATGCCTATCGACCTTTGCCCGTCAACTTTACGCACGGCGACGGATGCTACCTGTACGATACCGACGGTAAGCAATATCTGGACGCGCTGTGCGGCATATCGGTTACCAGCCTGGGGCATAACTATCCACCGTTGACCGCAGCGATCCAGGAACAGGCGTCAACCCTGCTGCATACATCGAACCTCTATTCGATTACCTGGCAACAAAAACTGGCTGACCTGTTATGTGCAACTGCTCAGATGGACCGGGTATTCTTTGCCAATTCAGGCGCCGAAGCCAACGAAGCCGCGATCAAGCTGGCACGTCTGTATGGTCATCAGAAAGGTATCGAGAATCCACAAATCGTCGTCATGCAGAATGCTTTTCACGGTCGTACCATGGCCACGCTTAGCGCCACCGGCAGTCGCAAGGTGCAGGCCGGTTTTGAACCCCTGGTTTCCGGTTTCGTGCGCGCACCCTATAACGACATCGCTTCGATCGAAGCAATCGCTGACAATAATCGAAATGTGGTCGCAATCCTGGTTGAGCCGGTACAGGGCGAAGCCGGCATAGTAATACCTGACCCGGGTTATCTCACCGCGTTGCGTAAAATCTGCGATAGCAACGACTGGTTGCTAATGCTGGATGAAATTCAAAGCGGCATGGCGCGCAGCGGCAAGATGTTTGCCTGCCAGCACGAAGCGGTTGTGCCCGATGTCATGACCCTTGCCAAGGCGCTCGGTAATGGTGTGCCTGTCGGCGCCTGTGTTACCAAAGGCAAGGCCGCCGAGGTAATCCAGCCTGGCAACCATGGATCCACCTTCGGCGGCAATCCATTAGCCTGCAGGGCCGCGCATACAGTGCTCGAAAACATGATTGCAAATGAGGTTGCGGGCAATGCAGCGCAACGCGGACAACAATTGTTTTCCGCCCTGCGCGAGGGCCTCGCCGAAAATAGCCAGGTTGCTGATATCCGACATCTCGGGTTGCTGCTTGCCGTAGAAATGAAAATTCCGTGCCAGGCGCTTGTGACCCAGGCCCTGGCCAGGGGATTACTGATCAATGTTACCGCCGACCGTGTTATCCGCCTGCTGCCGCCGTTGATTATCAACGAAGCACAGACGGCCGAGATCGCCAGTATATTGATCGCCTGTATCAACGACTTCGCAGAATAGATATGACTACTCGACATTTTTTGAGTCTGCTGGATTTTACCAGCGACGAACTGAAGGAATTGATCGCGCATGCGATCGATGTCAAACAGAAACTGAAACAGGGGATTTCGCATACCCCCCTGCAAGGCAAGCTACTGGCGATGATTTTCGAAAAATCGTCTACCCGAACCCGTGTTTCGTTCGAGTCGGGAATGTATCAACTAGGCGGACACGCAATATTTATGTCACCGCGCGACAGTCACCTGGGGCGAGGCGAGCCTATCGAGGATAGTGCGCGCGTAATATCAAGCATGGTGGACGGGGTTCTGATCCGTACTTTCGGCCAGGAGCGCATTGAATCCCTGGCGCAACATTCCAGGGTGCCCGTGATTAACGGTCTAAGTGATTTACTTCATCCCTGTCAATTGCTGGCTGATATGCAAACCTGGTTTGAACAACGTGGTGACATCGCCGACGCCACCGTCGCCTGGATCGGAGATGGTAATAATATGTGCCACTCATATATCAATGCGGCGATCAGGTTTGATTTCAATCTCAAAATCGCCTGCCCCGAGGGACATGACCCGGATACGGACTTACTGCAAAGCGGCGGCGAACGCGTCAGCCTGCATGACTCTGCCGAAGCCGCCGCCAGCGGTGCGGATTTGATTGTTACCGACGTCTGGGCAAGCATGGGACAGGAGCAGGAGCAACAACAGCGGGTTGAAACTTTCAGCGCTTACCAGGTCAACCAGGACATCATGCGGCGAGCAAACAAGGATGCACTGTTTATGCATTGCCTGCCCGCACATCGTGGCGAAGAAGTTACCGCCGAGGTCCTGGAATCGAAGCAATCGGTGGTTTGGCAAGAAGCCGAAAATCGCCTGCATGCTCAAAAAGCCCTGCTCGAGTCCCTGATCAAGCCGGCAGACTAGCAGTCTGTCGAACTCGGGAATCGAGTGAGGCGAATGGGAAAACGAGTCCATTTATTCGATCTTTGAGGCGCATAGTAGGAACTACGCAACGAAAAAGATCGAATAAATGGGCGTTTCCAATCGCCGTAGTAGATTTCCCTGAGTTCGACAGACTGCTAGCCTTCCAGAACCTCGAGTCGATTGCGACCGCGTTCCTTGGCCAGCTTGAGCGCGGTATCGACTCTGACGAGCAATTCACGCGAATTAGAGCCTTCGGTGGCAACCTGGCTGCCAAGCCCAATGCTCATGCTTAGATAATTTTGCGCACGCGACCTGGCATGTTCAATTTTTTTCTGCGCCAGGGCCTGCATGATATCGAGCGCTATCTGGCGAGCATTTTCGCAGCTGACCCCGGGCAGTAACAGTGCAAACTCGGCGCCTTGCAAGCGTGCGACCATCTGGCTTTTATCGGTAATCTGCTCACTCAACATACGCGCGACCTCGCGCAGGCGCCTGTCCCCTGCTTCCTGTCCATAGTGCGCATTGAACTCGTGATAGTAATCTATGTTCAGTTTAATCATGGATAGCTGGACATTATTTCCCCGATACTCCCGCCAGACCTCTTCCAGATGGACGCGAAAGGCACGATAGTTTGACACCCCGGTGAGTTCGTCGGTGGTCGAAATTTTTTCCAGTGCCTTGTTGCTTTGCGAAACCGATTGCAGCAGCCGTTGCAGGTCTTCAATCAGGGTTTCGTTGTCATAGCGATAATAAAGCGCATCATTAACCAGTTCATGCATCCGTTTGACACTTATGAAACCGGCTACCATGAAAAAAATGTAAAGGAAACTGAGCACATAGGTAACTGAATCCTGTTGTAGAAATAACCAGATCGTCACCGGCAGCATGATGGTTACCATGTAGGCGATATAAACGCGCAGCGAAGTCGACAGGTAGGCAATCGCACCGGCACACATTGTCAACAACAGCGAGTGCAGGATAATTTGCACATTGATGGTGATATAGGGCATCAGCAAAGCCGCGCCGCAACCGAGCATCAATCCGGTTACGACTACCCCGACCAGGAACCGGTCATGCCACTGCTGGTAGGGGAAATAGGCTTTATTGCGAATACGCAGGAAGCTCTGCAAGTATCGCCAGCGCACATACATGATTGAACACAGCAGCAGGAACCAGCTGGCTACCCAATGCCCGCGGCCCTGTATCGCAAGTTCGACGTAGGCCAGCACCGAGGCTATGGTGGATACGAACAGGGTAATGAAAATCCCCAGTCGAAAGCGATTGTAGAGAAAAGCAACCAGTTCCTGTTGCTGGAGATGATGGCTGCTGACTGGTTGGCTTTCGCTGTCGATCGGGAATTCCTTTTGTGGCCTTTGTTAGCTACCACGAATGTAATATAGTGCTACCCGAGTTTAGCGGAATTCGGCAAAGATGAGCAATACGCAGGACTATGTACAGTGGTTTCGGGGCGCTGCGCCTTATATAAAAGCGCATCGTAAAAAAACCTTTGTCATCATGATTTCAGATGAGGTGATTTATTCAGACCAGTTTATCGGGCTGGTGCATGACATCGCCCTGCTCAACCACCTTGGCATAAAACTGGTAATACTGCACGGTAGCCGCAGCAGCATCGATTCACACCTGCAGAAAAACAGGCTTGAGGTCAGTTTTCATCAGAATATCAGAATTACCGATAGCGTAGCCTTACCCTTCGTGGTGCAGGCGATCAATGAAGTCAAAACCTGCCTCGAGTCGCATCTATCGATGGGTTTACCGAATACCCCCATGTCCGGTTCAGAAATTTCTCTGGTTGGCGGTAATTTCGTAATCGGCATGCCACTAGGCGTAATCGACGGCGTCGACATGCAACACTCAGGTAAAGTACGCGCAATCAAACATCAGACAATAAACGAGTTGCTGGCGCTTAATCATGTCGTGCTGTTATCGAACCTGGGCTACTCACGCACCGGCGAGGTTTTCAATCTGCCCGCCGAGGAACTGGCCGGGGAAGTCGCCCAGGCACTCAAGGCCGACAAACTCGTATACATCCAACAAGGGCTTGAGCAGGAAGAGACAGCGGCCAGTACGCTGTCGACTAGCCAGTGCGAAGCCTTGCTGGCGGATTCGGCGACGCCTGACGAGATGAGGAATTTGCTAAGCCAGGCGATTCAGGCGATTCAGGCACAGGTCAAGCGGGTGCATTTTATCGATCCCCGGATCGATGGCGGTTTGCTGCTGGAGCTGTTCACCCGTGACGGCTACGGGACCATGGTGACTAATTTATTTTACGAAGGTAGCAGAGCGGCCAGCATCGATGACATTGGCGGTATCCTGAGCCTGATCGAACCACTGGAAGCGAGCGGAATACTGGTCGTTAGATCACGCGAACAAATGGAACTTGAAATCGCACATTTTCAGGTTATCGAAAAGGATGGCATGATCATCGCATGTATCGCCTGTATACCCGACAGCGAGGATATGGTTGCCGAAATCGCCTGTCTTGCCGTGCATGCAGATTACCAGCGCACAGGACTGGGAAATCAGTTGTTGCAAATCGCTGAAGATCGAGCATTAAAGTCAGGCATCTCAAAATTGTATACCTTGACTACCCGCAGCTCGCACTGGTTTATCGAACATGGCTTTACCGAGTCTGCGGACTTTCACTTACCCGCGGCCAAACGGGCGAGCTATAATCCGCGGCGTGGTTCCAAGATTCTACTGAAGACGATCTGATGCCTTATGATTTAAGCAACTACCTGGTAATCGGTGTATCTTCGCGCGCGCTGTTCGATCTCAGTCGTGAAAACGAAATATATGAGAAAGAGGGCCTGGAGGCTTACTGTAGTTATCAACTGGAACATGAAAACGACGTTCTCAAACCGGGTACGGGATTCGCCCTGATCGAAGCCATGCTGCGTATCAACCAAATCGATACCGGTGTGCGGCGTACCGAAGTGGTGATCATTTCACGCAACTCGGCTGACACCAGTCTGCGCATCTCTAATTCCATCGACAATTACAATCTCGACATAACGCGTGCCGCGTTCACCGGTGGCGAACCAGTGGCAAAGTATCTTAATGCGTTTGAAGTCGATCTCTTTTTGTCCGCCACCGAAGAAGACGTCCAGGCTGCGGTCGAATCAAATGTTGCTGCAGGACTGATATATGACGGACCCAGTCACAATCGGGCAGATCCACTGCAGCAAATCAGGATCGCCTTCGACGGTGATGCAGTTTTGTTCTCCAAGGAATCTGAAATGATTTATCAGCAACAGGGGCTCGAGGCTTTCATCGAACATGAAAAAATAAATGTTGAAAAACCACTGCCCGAAGGTCCATTTGCCAAACTGCTGAAAACACTGTCATTTCTACAGTTCGATCTTGACAGCAACTCGACGCAGGTGAATCCCCCGATTCGCACCGCACTGGTGACGGCACGCAACAGTCCGGCTCATGAAAGGGTCATTCGGACGCTGCGCACGTGGAATGTTCGTATCGACGAAACCTTCTTTCTCGGTGGCGTTCCCAAGCACAAGATTCTGCAATCGTTCTCGCCGCACATATTCTTCGATGATCAGCACCAGCATTGCGAAGGTGCCGCCAGGGTTGTACCAACCGCACGGGTACCACACAAGGACGATGAAACAAAAACGGCCTGATTAACAGGCCGTTGGGTAAATCTGGATTTGCGCTGGATTATTCAATCGTCGCGACGTTGCTTCTCCAGCCGCTCATGTTTTTCCTGAGCCTCGACCGTGAGCGTGGCTATGGGCCGCGCCTCGAGCCTGGACAACCCTATTTCCTCGCCGGTATCGTCACAATAGCCATAGCTGCCATCAGCTAGTCTTGATAGTGCCGAGTCGATCTTGTTCACCAGCTTGCGGTAACGATCGCGAGTGCGCAGTTCAAGGGCGGCATCGGTTTCCAGCGAGGCTCGATCGTTGATATCGGGTTCCTGCCAGTTCTCTTCCTTGAGATGTGAAATGGTGTTTTCGGATTCCTGCAACAGTTCGGTACGCCAGGCCATCAGCTTCTGGCGGAAATACTCCAGGTGCTGGGGAGACATGTAATCTTCTTTCGGAGAAGGCTTGTAACCTTCGGGTAATTCTATTGTCATTAATTCGCGCTCCAGTAGTGCCCAGAACAATAAAAGGCGGGCAGTATAGGGACGTTTTTTCAGTTCATCAAGTAGCCTTTCAACTTTATTTAGCGTAACCGTAAAATTGGCAATTCTCCCCCGCGCAGAATGGCTGAATCTGGTCTATTCTTATAACCTGAAGCCCGAAAACCTTCTATGTAAACTACACTGAAGACCGCCACCAGACCGTGGTTTGTTCTTTTGCCCGATTAATCATAGACTTAACCGTCAATTATCCAGTAAAACAATCTCAGTTTTGATTCTATGTTCATAATCCGTCTGATTATCCTGTTAGCCGTAGTCGCGATATTGCTCTGGTTGCTGAAACGACTGTTCAGCCCCGATCCGGAAGCGGAGCAATCGCAGTCGGCCAGACCGGAAAATATGCGCCAATGCAAATATTGCGGGGTCCACGTACCCGAATCAGCCATCGTTTCACTCAAAGACGAGTCTTATTGCTGCCAGGAACATGCTGACCTTGACCAGCAGTAATCTGCGCGATAGCGGATACAAACCCCGTACGACGAACTGGACCTCGGTTCGTCTATTAAACGTGTACCGTCTCGGGCTGTCAGCAATATTCTTCGGCCAGAGTTTTGTCAGTCCGTCGCCATTACTGACCATCGTCGACCTGACGCTCTACTCCTGGACGAGTTTTGCTTTCCTCGTACTAGCCATGGTGTGGGTAGTGGCGGCCTGGATCGAAAGACGCGGCTTTCAGAGCCAGGTATCGCTGCAAGTCTACAGTGACACTATCATCATTATTCTGTTGATGCATGCCTGCGGCGGAATCTCCAGCGGTCTCGGCATGTTATTGATCATTTCAGTCGCGATAACCGGTTTACTCACCGAACAGGCACTGGCAATCCTGTTCGCATCACTGGCCTCGATCGGTTTGCTCGCCGAGCATGTTTACTCGGTGATCAATATCCCGGGTTATACCGGCACGTCTACCCAGGTTGGCATTCTCGGCGCAAGTCTGATTGCGACCGCTATTGTTACGCATAAACTAATGATGCGGGTACGCAGTAGCGAGAAGTTGATTCAGCAACGCGAACGCGACGTCGCGCTGCTATCGGCCCTGAACCAGGAAGTCATTGAAAATCTGCAGGCCGGGGTTATCGTGCTTAACCGCAGTGATCAGATTCGTAATATCAACCAGGCCGCACTGGACATGTTACACATTGCTAATAACAAATCTTTTTCGCTGCAAAAAGACTGTCCCAAGCTACTATCAGCACTTAAATCCTGGCGAAATATTTCAAGCGAGGAATCAACAATCCCGCTTGCCGATATGGGCATTGACAATATCCAGATCAGTTTTCGCGAACTGCAAAGTGAGGGCCAGCCAAATACGATGATATTTTTAAACGACGTGTCGTCGATCCGCGATAGTATGCAGCAGGCTAAGCTGGCTTCTCTTGGTCATTTGACGGCGAGTATTGCGCATGAAATCAGGAACCCGTTGGGGGCCATTTCTTACGCGGCCGAGTTGCTCAATGAGAATGAAGAATTCGGCGAGGCAGATCAACGCATGATCGAAATCATCAACCTGCATACGTTGCGCATCAATAATATTATCGAGGATGTTCTGGAAATCTCGCGTGGCGGCTCCACGCTGAAAGAATGGATCGATTTGAGCACCTGGTTGCCGGGATTTATCGATGACTTTTGTCAATCGGGGCTAGCCAAACCTGAATCCTTCACCCTTGAAATTGAAACGGAGAATCCAGGCATGCAATTCGATGCCGGTCACCTGACGCAAATTCTGACCAACCTTTGCACTAACGCCTGCGTTCACGGAGATAAGGATAAACCGATTATCATTCGAGCTTTCGCCTCGCTGGCTTATCCATTGTGTATCGAGATCGCCGACCAGGGACCGGGTATAGACAGCGATATCATCGACCAGATTTTCGAACCATTTTATACGACCAGTCACGAAGGTTCGGGACTGGGTTTATACATAGTCGGGCAGCTGTGCGAACTCAATAACGCGTTTATTTCGGCCAAAAACAATCAGTACAATGGCACCAGCTTTATTCTGCAGATGACCTCACTCGCAACCGACCCGGACAGGCAGGCTGACTCGTGACGAAGCAGCGTGTTTTAATCGTTGACGACGAACCTGATATCCGCGAGTTACTCGAGATTACCCTGTTGCGTATGGGACTGGAGACGCGTAGCGCCGAAGATTATAATAACGCCACGCGTCTGCTGCATGACGAGACCTTTGATCTCTGTTTAACCGATATGAAACTGCCGGATGGGGATGGCATCGCATTGGTTGAGCATATACAGCAGCATTGCCCGAACACACCGACCGCGGTAATCACCGCACATGGCAGTATCGACCTCGCGATCAAGGCGATGAAATGTGGCGCATTCGATTTCGTTTCCAAACCAGTCTCGCTGGAAACGCTACGCAACCTGGTTGACAAGGCCCTGACCTTGCCGAGTTCACCCCAGCTCGCCAGTAATATTTCAGATGAAAAGTATCAAATTATCGGCGATTCCGAGTTGATGCTTGAACTCAAGCACTCGATTGCGAAATTTGCGCGTAGCCAGGCTCCGGTTTTCGTCTGCGGTGCTTCGGGCACCGGTAAGGAACTGGTCGCGCGTCAGGTTCACCTGCAGGGGTCACGCGCGCAGGCTGCATTTATCGCGGTTAACTGCGGCGCCATTCCGTCGGAGTTGATGGAAAGCGAACTCTTCGGCCACCTCAAGGGAAGTTTTACCGGCGCCACCAGCGATAACGAGGGTTTGTTCAAGGCGGCCCATGGCGGCACCTTGTTTCTCGATGAGATAGCCGACCTGCCTCTCGCTATGCAGGTTAAGCTGTTACGCGTGATCCAGGAAAAATCGATCCGCGCGGTCGGTGCTCAACAGGAAGAAAGCATCGACGTACGTATTATCAGCGCCTCACACAAGGACCTTGAAAGCATGGTAGCTGAAGGTAGTTTTCGCCAGGACCTGTACTACCGCATCAACGTAATTGGTATTACGGTGCCCCTGCTCGCTGACCGTGCCGGCGATATTCCACAACTGGTCGACTACCTGATCGAAAAACATAACTATGAACATGCGAGCAAGGTCACGATCGACGATCAGGCCCTGGACCGCGCTGCAAGGCTACCCTTTTCCAGGCAACGTGCGTGAGCTGGAAAATATCCTGGAACGTGCGCTGGCATTATGCGAAGACGAATTGATCGGGGTTGAAGACCTGCAATTACCGGAGATCACCAGGAGCACACCGGAAAGTCCGGCCAGTCTCGGCGAAATGACCCAGAACCTCGAAAAGGAACAAATCGCAAACGCGCTCGAAGATAATCGCTGGAACCAGTCCGCTACCGCGCGAGCACTGGGCATAACATTACGGCAGCTGCGATATCGCATCGACAAGCTGAAACTCGACAAACCCTGATTTCGACAAATACAGGGATGAAATATGACAATCCCTGTAAGAACTTGACAAATTTGTCATGCTTTTACCGAAAAACTTATAGTTCGAATACCCCTGAAAACTCCTAAGCTCATTGTTTTAATTAAATAAAATAGAAATAGTCAAAGTTGGCATCACGATTGCTTATATATCTCCATGAAACGGCATTAGTCGATTTCTGAATCGAACTTCAAGATTTTTGACAAGAGGAAATACAAATGAAAAAGCAACAAGCTGGTTTTACATTGATCGAACTCATGATCGTAGTCGCGATTATCGGCATCCTGGCCGCAATCGCTATTCCGCAGTACGCTGATTATACGCAGCGTACCAAGGTGACCGGCGGTATCGCAGGTATCGCCGGCATCAAGACGCAGGTTGGTCTGTGTGTTCAGGAAACTGGTGGTGCTGCAGGTTGTACTGCTGGTGCTGCTGGTACAGGTATCGCTCCCAACCTCGTCGCTGGTGACGTTAACTACATCACCACCACTACTACGGTTGATGGTCGTATCGACATTACTACCGAAGCGGTTGAAGACGACGGTGTTACTGCCATGCAGCTTGCCCTGATCCCGGACGATACTAATCCGGCGGCTCTGGCCTGGGACTTCGACACTGCCTTGAATGGTTGTCGTGTAAACACTCCTGGCCGCGGTATCAACTGCTCACCGTAATACAAGCTGGCAATAACAAGCTACAATAGAAACGGGTCCTAAGGGCCCGTTTTCTTTTTAAGAAAGAGCATTACAATCAAATCCTAATTTATAGTGTTTTCGAGGTATATCTCACAATTAACTGATTAATATACCATTATTTATTTTCAGGCTTGAGCCTGATGATCAATATCAGGGTTATCTAGAACCTGGCATATCAAATCACCCATCTCTACCGGGAGGTAACAGATGAAAAAGTTTCAACGAGGTTTCACATTGATCGAGTTGATGATCGTCGTCGCCATTATTGGACTTCTGGCCGCAATTGCTGTTCCCCAGTATGCCGATTACACCCAACGCACCAAGGTAGTCGCAGCTGTTGCAGGCGCGGCTTTGTGGAAATCAGCCGTGTCGCTATGTATTCAGGACGAGGGGGCGATCATCAACGCCAGTTGTGGCGTTCCGGGCAGCAATGGCATACCCGCTGACGTGGGTGCCGGTGCAATCAACTTTGTCGACAGCATAACGACATCGGGGCCAGCCGAGATTACGATCACTTCCACGGGAGAGGACATCGCTGCCGCAAATCTGGTCGTCATCATGACCCCTACAATGTCCAATGGTTCGATTGCCTGGACCTTGACCGGCAATGGTTGTACCGAACCGGGTCGCTCTATCAGATGCTAGGTTGGCCCGGGCCTATTCAGCGCCCCCAGCAAACCATTTTGTGCTCGGCTCCCCGTTGTCCCAGGTAGTCGCTCGGTACTTAAAAAGCTATTAATAAATAGATTTAAACGCAATATGTAAGCACTTGATTCTACGAAATTTATACCCGATGACAAGTTAGGGTTGTGATACTGTAAATTCGGTCTAGAATTGAGGTTAGATATTTCAACAAAGCTACTGAACTATAATATACTCGATCGGATGGGTTAACTTCCCCCACAATTAAAAAATCACTTATGGCTGCAACCAACATGAATCTGACCGGGATCGCGCGCAAGCTGGTTCTCGATAAGCACCTCGACGAGGCGGCCGCGATCGAAGCGGTCGAAAACGCGAACAAGGAAAGTATTCAGCTCACCAGCTACCTGGTTAAAAACAAGATCGTCCCGTCAAACGTAATCGCGATGATTTCGTCACAGGAATTCGGGCTACCGGTTTTTGACCTGGACGTGATGGACATCGAGCTAGCGGCATTCTGCGCTGGTCGAAGAAAAACTGATTACCAAGCTCAATGCGATACCGTTATTCAAACGCGGTAACAAGCTTTACATCGCCATATCGAGCCCAACCAACACCCAGGCGCTCGACGAATTCAAGTTTGCTACCGGACTCTCTACTGAACCGGTGCTGGTGCAGGAAGATCAACTCGTCACTTTCATCGACAAGGCGATCAGCTCCATGGATTCTGGCATGGATATGGGTGACATGCTCGACGACGATCTCGAAGATCTTGATATCGGCGGTGAAGAACAGGAACAACAGGCCGCCTCCGCCGCCGACGCCGAAGACGCGCCGGTGGTCAAATATGTTAACAAAATCCTCCTCGATGCAATTAACAAGGGCGCCTCGGATGTTCACTTCGAGCCCTACGAAAAACGCTATCGAGTACGTTACCGTATCGACGGGATATTGTCCGAAGTTGCATCGCCACCGATTACTATTGCCCCAAAGCTCACCGCCAGGGTCAAGGTCATGTCGCGCATGGACATCTCCGAACGCCGGGTCCCCCAGGACGGTCGCATCAAGCTCAAGCTATCGAAAAAACGCGCCATCGACTTTCGTGTCAATACCTGCCCCACGCTGTTCGGGGAAAAGGTCGTGCTGCGTATTCTGGACCCGTCGAGCGCCCAGCTCGGCATCGATGCACTAGGATACGAACCGGAGCAGAAAGAGCTCTATATGGATGCGTTGGCAAATCCCTACGGCATGATCCTGGTAACTGGACCTACCGGTAGTGGTAAGACGGTATCGCTATACACTGGTCTCAATATCTTAAATGTCCCGGAAACCAATATATCGACGGCTGAAGATCCCGCAGAAATCAACCTCGAGGGGATTAACCAGGTCAATGTAAACGACAAGGTAGGCCTTACCTTTGCCGAAGCTTTGAAGGCATTCCTGCGCCAGGATCCCGATATCATTATGGTAGGTGAGATTCGTGATCTCGAAACCGCCAGCATCGCCATCAAGGCTGCCCAGACCGGCCACCTGGTGTTGTCGACACTGCACACCAACGACGCCCCGCAAACCCTGACACGATTAATGAACATGGGCGTGCCGGCGTTTAATATCGCGACCTCGGTCACCCTCATTATTGCGCAGCGGCTCGGCCGACGTTTATGCGGTGACTGCAAGATAAAGGACGATCTGCCAGAGGAAGTATTGCTCAAGGAAGGTTTTACCAGGGAAGATCTCGCCGGGGATTTCAAAATTTACAAGGCCGTGGGTTGCGATAAATGCACCGGCGGCTATAAGGGTCGAGTCGGTATTTACCAGGTTATGGGTATTTCTGAGGAAATGGGACGCCTGATCATGGGCGGCGCCAATTCAATCGATCTGGCCGATCAGGCAGAAAAGGAAGGCATCGACGACCTGCGTCGATCTGCACTAAAGAAGATTATGCAGGGCGTGATCAGTCTCGAAGAAGCAAACCGGGTAACGAAGGATTAAGCTATGGCAGCGAAAGCTAAAACGGTAGAAAAAGTCGAATTTACCTACGAAGGCACCAACCGTGCCGGCGGCAAGGTGAAGGGTGAAATTTTCGCACTCAGTGACACACTCGCCAAGAGTGAACTGCGCAAACAGGGTGTCAATCCAACCAGGGTCAAGAAAAAGCCACAGCCATTGTTCGGCGGAGCCGCAAAGCCCGTGCCTTCCGATATCGCGATTTTTGCACGCCAGATAGCCACCATGATGCAGGCCGGTGTGCCGCTGGTTCAATCCTTTGAAATTATTGGCCACGGCAACGATAAACTAACCATGCAGAAATTGATTCTTGCCATCAAGAGTGAAGTCGAGGGCGGTGTGTCCCTGGCTGAAGCCCTGTCAAAGCATCCACTATATTTTGATCCCCTGTTCATCAACCTGGTCAATGCTGGTGAGCAATCAGGTGCACTGGAAACCATGCTCGACAAACTGGCAACCTACAAGGAAAAGGTCGAGGCACTCAAGGCCAAGGTCAAGAAAGCGCTGTTCTATCCGATCGCGGTACTGGTGGTCGCTTTTATCGTAACCGTTATTCTGCTGGTATTCGTGGTACCCCAGTTCGAGGAACTGTTTAACTCGTTTGGTGCTGATTTACCGGCATTGACCCAGTTTGTCATCAACCTGTCCGAGTTTATGCAGCAATGGTGGTGGGTAATCGCGGGTGGCATTGCCGGTTCCGTATATGCTGCTACTCAGAATCAAGAAGACCTCTCCCAAAATGCAGAAATGGTTCGACCGTATGGCATTGAAAGCACCGGTAGTTGGCGAAATTGCGACTAAATCAGCCATCGCGAGGTTTTCGCGAACCCTGGAAACCATGTCTGCCGCTGGTGTACCGCTGGTAGAGGCGATGGATTCGGTCGCGGGCGCATGCGGCAATATCATTTACCATGATGCCAGTTTAAAGATCAAAGACGAGGTATCGCAAGGTACCCAGCTACAAACCTCGATGCGCAATACCGGACTGTTTCCAAACATGGCGATTCAAATGGTCTCCATCGGTGAAGAAGCCGGTTCGCTTGATGCGATGCTGGCCAAGGTGGCCGATTTTTACGAGACTGAGGTCGATAATGCAGTTGACGCATTAACCTCGCTGCTCGAGCCAATCATCATGGCTGTTCTCGGTGTTCTGGTAGGTGGCCTGATTATCGCCATGTACCTGCCTATCTTCAAGCTCGGATCCGTGGTGTAAGGGCAGCTGCTTGTTCGATCTTTTTATTTCCTTATTTGAACAGCAACCGGTTCTGTTCCTCGGCACCCTGTTCGTTCTCGGAGCGGTTGTTGGCAGCTTCCTGAATGTTGTTATTTACCGGTTACCGGTGATGATGCAGCGCGAATGGCGGCATGACTGTCTCGAGTTCCTGGAGCAGGCCAACGAAACCGAAACAGAAAAATTCAACCTGAGCGTGCCGCGCTCACGATGTGGCAACTGTGGACATCAAATCACCCTCCTGGAAAACATCCCGATAATCAGTTACCTGGCATTAGGTGGCAAATGCTCGTCGTGTAAAGCCTCGATCTCGCCGCAGTATCCACTGGTGGAAGTCTTTACCGGTATTGCTTCGGTAATTATCGGCTGGCATTTCGGTGTCAGCATACAAACCCTGGCTGCATTGTTTTTGACCTGGTGCCTGATCGCCGCAAGCGGAATCGATATCGGTCATAAACTATTGCCTGACAATATTACGCTACCCTTACTATGGCTCGGCATTCTGCTATCATTTTTCGATGTATTCGTCAGCCTCGAAGACAGTGTTATCGGCGCTATGGCAGGCTACCTGAGTTTGTGGACAGTATTTATGCTGTTCAAAATAGTTACCGGCAAGGAGGGCATGGGGCACGGCGACTTCAAACTACTCGCAATGCTGGGGGCCTGGTTAGGATGGCAACCGCTGTTCGTCGTAATCCTGACTTCCTCCGTGGTTGGGGCGACCGTCGGAATTAGCATGATATTGTTAAAGAAAACCGAACGCGGCACACAAATTCCATTTGGCCCTTACCTGGCAGCGGCTGGATGGATAACGCTCATCTGGGGTTACGAATTGATGCATTTTTACACATCTCTATTTCGGCTGTAGTCACCGCGAATCCCATGTTTTCTGTCGGACTCACCGGGGGCATCGCAGCGGGTAAGACCACGGTTAGCAACCTGTTTGCGGAGCTTGGCGTTCCGGTAGTCGATACTGACATCATTAGTCGCAAGTTGCTTGAACCTGGTGAACTTGCTTACAACCAGGTTTGTGCTCATTTTGGTGACAGTATCACGGGACCGAACGATGAGATCGATCGAGCAAAACTGCGCAAGATCGTTTTCACAAACCCGGACGAAAAAATCTGGCTTGAAAACATGCTGCATCCACTGATCTATCAACGCAGTCACGATGCTATCCTCGAACATACGAAGGCGAGCTACGTCCTGGTGGTTATTCCGTTACTGTTCGAAACCAATTTTCAGGCCCTGGTCGACCGTATCCTGGTGGTTGATTGCCCGCCTGAAGTACAGCTCGAGCGCCTGGTAAAACGTGACCATATCGATGAACCCCTTGCGCTTGAAATGCTCGCCCAACAATTGAGCAATTCGGCAAGGCTGGCAAGGGCGCACGATATCGTCGATAACACTGCAAATACCACTGATCTGGAGTCACAGGTCGAGGCTTTACATCAACTCTACCTGCAACTATCCAGTGGTTAGTGCGGTAGATCATTACACAGTCCATCCGACATAGACATCTGCCCCCTGTTTTCGGCTATACTTTAGTCGTTTTGCATGATTTCACGAGCAATGTCAGTTAAATACCAGACTTTCGAGCAGCCGCTAAACGAGCGCATTCGCATGTGCCTTCGCGTCGAAACCCTGATGAACAGGTTTCACTATTTCGAAGCACTCAAAGGCGACTGGAGCGCCTACAGTGCCTTGCTGACTATACTCGAATTGACTTCGTTGCTGGAACGCGGTGATTTGAAACAGGAATTGATGAAAGAGCTTGAACGCCAGCATGCCGCTCTGAAGGCATTGTCAAAACACCAGGGAATAGATCACTCCAAGCTGGATCTGGTTTTAAGCAAACAAAAACACTCGCTAACCCGAATGCATCGTCTCGATGGCAAGCTGGGTGAACATCTCAAACGTGTCGATTTTTTGCTTGGTATCAAACAACGCACCTCGATACCCGGAGGTTCCTGCGACTTCGATTTGCCCCAACTACGCTTCTGGCTCAATCAAACGCACGAGCAGCGCCTGGCCGATTTAAAGGAATGGGTTACCCCATATCGTGAGCTGGAAGAGGTAATCGTACTGGTGTTAACTTCTATTCGCGATAGCGCCACGGCAAAAACAGTAACTGCTGAAAACGGTTTTTATCAAAAATCACTGGATACCAAGCAATCTACCCAGTTAATTCGTATCAGCGTCGATGCCAGCAAACTTATGTACCCGGAAATTAGCGCCGGCAAGCATCGTTACTCGGTCAGATTTATGCAGCCAAATTCGGGGGACAGTCCCCCTACCCAGGTCAAGGAAAGCGTAGAATTTCTGTTGTCACGCTGTTCCCTTTGAGGCACATCTGAAAGCAGCCGAATCTAGCGTTGCTTTAACGCATCAAGAATTGGCAGATCTGCATCCGGAAACCGGTAAGCACTTATTTGATCGCAATCTATCCAGGTCAACGCCTGCTGTTCTCGCGGCATAACATCGCCCTGGTAGTCATCGACAATCCAGGTATCCAGCAAAATATTCCTGTCCGGATAGCGATGATAGACCTGCATGAATTGCGTTACCGAGATGGCCCTGATATTGATTTCCTCGACCAGTTCACGCTGCAAAGCCTGTCGTGGCGACTCATCGACTTCGACTTTACCGCCGGGTAATTCCCAGTAGTGCTCCAGATGCTTGCCTGCCTGGCGACGCGTGATTAGAAATTGCTGACGGCTGCCCTGCTTCCAGATAATTGCGGCAACCACATGAATATAGTTATCATCGAGCTCGTCAGGATCAACCAGCGCGCGTTCAACTCCGGTATTCGGCATTTATCTTAACGTAGTCGTAAGACAGGTCTGTGGTCCATATCCTGGCGTTGGCACTGCCCTGATTCAAATTGACGCGTATCGTTACAGCTTCCTCGTCCATTTCAGCCTGTCCCATCGCCTCCGTATATCCGGGATCGGGTAAGCCGTTCTTTAGCAAACAGGTAGCGCCGAGATAGAGGTCTATGCGTTCTATATCCAGGCTATCGACCCTGGCTCGACCGATTGCAGCGAGGATTCGACCCCAGTTAGCATCCGCGGCAAACAACGCGGTTTTAACCAGCGGTGAATGGGCGATGCAATAGGCGACTTCTTTTGCATCATTCTCGCTCAAAGCCTGCTGCACTTCGATGGTAACGAACTTTGTAGCACCTTCGCCATCGCGAATAATGGCCTGTGCGAGTTGTTCGAAAACTTCTCTCAACGCGGCAACAAAATCATCTTCCCGGTTTGATATACGCACACCACTGGCGCCTGTCGCGATTAGTACGCAAGCGTCGTTAGTCGACGTATCTCCATCTACCGTGATCGAATTAAATGACCCTGCGACCAGCTCCACTAGCAAGGCCTGTAGCTCATCTGGCTCGATGAGCGCATCGGTCGCAACATAGCTCAGCATAGTCGCCATATCCGGCTTAATCATGCCCGAGCCTTTCGATATACCCGTTATCGACACCGGTTGATCGTTTATCACTAGCTGTTTACTGAACGCCTTGGGTAGCGTATCGGTGGTCATGATCCCTTCCGCAGCCTGCAACCAGTTATCGGCATGCAACGACGCAAACAGGTCCGGAACGGCCGCGGTGATTTTTTCATGGGGTAACGGTGCCGCAATCACACCGGTGGAAAATGGCAACACTGCCGCGGGATTTACCTGCGCTACCTGTGCAACCGCGGCACAGGTTCTATGCGCCGCATCAATGCCGTCATTACCGGTACCGGCATTGGCGTTACCGGAATTTATCAGCAGAAAGCGAGCAGCCGGAACTTTTGCCAAATGTCGACGTGCAACGGTTACCGGGGCTGCACAGAAGCGATTTCGGGTAAACACCGCGGCGACACTGGATCCTTCTGCCATTTCAATCAGAACCAGATCTTTATCATTGCTATCTTGCTTGATGCCACTATGTGCCGCACTCAGGCGGATACCTTTCACCGGGTGCAAGGTGGCTGGCGCTTTCAATCCAACGGCCATCTGGGCAACCTCTACAGTTTACCGTGGCATTGCTTGAATTTTTTACCCGACCCACACCAGCAGGGCTCATTACGACCTATCTTGGGATCTTTACGCACGAAGGGCTGATGCTCATCCCCGGATTGCTCGGCATCAAGTGGATTCCGCGCACTGGCATGTTCCATCTTGATACTCTGATCGGGTTGATGACTTTGTTCCAGTGCTTCAACCTGTTCCTCACCGCGAATTTGCACCCGGGCCAGGGCCTGTACAACTTCGTAATTAATGCCCTCCAGCATGTCGGTAAACATTTCAAATGATTCGCGCTTGTATTCCTGTACCGGGTTTTTCTGCGCATAACCGCGCAAACCTATTCCCTGGCGCAGATAATCCATCGCCGCCAGATGTTCTTTCCAGTGCCGATCGAGAATCATCAAGGTGATTTCTTTTTCCAGTCGCACCAGTAACTCATTGCCCAAAGTGTCGGCCTTGGCCTGGTAGGCCTGTTCGAAGCTCTCCAGGATTCGATCATAAATCGACGTCTCGGTAATATTCTCATCATCATCGAGCCAGCTCTGGACTGGCAAATCGACGCCAAATTCGTTACTCAGCGCCTGCTCCAGGCCGGCAATATCCCACTGTTCGTCAATTGAATTGACCGGCACATGGGCACGATAAATACCCTGCAATACATCTTTACGCATATTTGCAATCGCGTCGGTAATACTTTCGCTATGCAGCAAATCATCACGTTGCTGGTAAATGACCTTGCGCTGGTCGTTGGCTACGTCATCGTACTGCAACAATTGTTTGCGGATATCAAAGTTATGTGCCTCGACCTTGCGCTGGGCATTTTCAATCGCGCGACTAACCCAGGGGTGCTCAATCGCTTCCCCTTCTTCCATACCCAGTTTCTGCATCAGGCCGGCAACCTTTTCGGATGCAAAAATACGCATCAGGCTATCTTCCATGGAGAGGTAAAAGCGAGAAGAGCCCGGGTCTCCCTGGCGCCCCGATCGACCACGCAACTGATTATCGATGCGACGTGATTCATGGCGTTCAGTGCCGATGATATGCAAGCCACCCGCCGCAATCACCTTGTCATGACGTTGCTGCCATTCAGCAGTCAGTTTGGCACGCAGTTCCTCCTGATCTTCTGGAACCTCCTTCAACTGTACTTCCAGATTCCCACCCAACACGATATCCGTACCGCGTCCCGCCATATTGGTCGCGATGGTGACCGTGCCGGAAAGACCCGCATCGGCGATAATCTTGGCTTCGCGTTCATGCTGCTTGGCGTTCAAAATCTGGTGTTTAATCTTCGCCTTGTCGAGCAATCCCGACAGGTATTCCGACGTTTCTACGGAGGTGGTACCCACTAATACCGGTTGTCCACGCCCAACACAATCACGTATATCCTCGATGATTGAATCGAACTTCTCTTTGGCCGTCAGGTAAATAAGGTCGCCGAAGTCTTCACGCACCATCTCCTTGTTGGTGGGGACGACGACAACCTCGAGACCATAGATTTGCTGGAACTCAAAAGCCTCGGTATCGGCGGTACCCGTCATCCCGGCGAGTTTGTTATACATCCGGAAATAGTTCTGAAAGGTGATGGATGCGATAGTCTGGTTTTCATTTTGAATACGAACCCCTTCCTTCGCTTCAATCGCCTGATGCAAACCTTCAGACCAGCGCCGGCCGGGCATAGTGCGTCCGGTAAATTCATCGACGATTACGATTGCATCGTCTTGCACGAGGTAATCAACATCGCGGCTGTATAGCGCATGCCCGCGGAGAGCCGCGGTCAAATGATGCACCAGCATGATGTTGGCCGCGTCATACAGGCTCTCACCCTGGCCCAGCAGACCCGCCTCAGTCATCAGTTGCTCGGCAGTGTCGTGACCCGACTCGGTTAAAAACGCCTGTTTGGATTTTTCATCGACGCTGTAATCACCCGGGCCGTCCTCGACCTCGACCCGGACCAGTCCGGGAATGATGCTGTTAATACGGCCATACAATTCGGAGCTATCACTGGCCTGACCCGAGATAATCAGCGGCGTGCGCGCTTCATCGATCAGGATTGAGTCGACCTCGTCAACGATCGCGTAATTCAGCTCACGCTGCGTGCGTTCTTCGAGCGAGAAACACAAATTGTCGTGCATATAGTCGAAACCAAACTGGTTGTTGGTCCCGTAGGTAATATCGGCCTGGTAAGCCTCGCGTTTGCTATCGTAATCCATCGAACTCAACACGACGCCGACACTCAGGCCAAGGAACTGGTAAATCTGTCCCATCCAGGCGGCATCGCGCTCGGCCAGGTAATCGTTCACAGTAACTATATGGACGCCTTTACCACTAAGCGCATTGAGGTATGCTGGCAGCGTTGCGACCAGGGTCTTGCCCTCACCGGTGCGCATCTCCGTAATCTGGTTATTATGCAGAATCATGCCACCGATCAACTGCACGTCGTAGTGGCGCATGCCGAGTGCCCGCACCGAGGCTTCACGACATACCGCAAAGGCTTCGGCAAGCAATTGATCAAGCGTTTCGCCGTCTGTAAAGCGTTGTTTTAGCTGGTCAGTTTTCTGCCTTAGCTGGGCGTCGTCTAGCGCCTGTAACTCGGGCTCGAATTTATTTATATCGGGGACGCGCTGCTGGAGCTGTTTGATGATTCGGTCATTACGGCTGCCGAACAGAGTTTTTATGATTTTGGACAACATCGGGCGACTGCTTTAACAGGTTTGGTATCAGAGGTGGAGGTTACTTGAAAAGTTTCAAGCAGGCTGGTGAAAAAAGGTGTCCCCGGTCAATTCGAAGCACGAATGAATCGCACGGGATTTACTTGACGCCCATTTTTGATCACTTCGAAATGCACATGCGGACCAGTAGAACGACCCGAAGACCCAATCTCGGCTATTTGAAAGCCCTTTTCAACTGTGTCACCTACCGAAACCAGCAAGCGAGAATTATGCGCATAGCGGGTGGAATATCCATTGCCATGGGCAATTTCTATCAGGCTTCCATAATTGTAGCGTTTGCCTGCATAGGTAACCACGCCTTTGGCAACTGCGATCACCGGCCCGCCGAGCTTGCCGGCAAAATCTATACCCTTGTGCATTTCGCGTCGGCCCGAAAGCGGGTGCGTGCGCATGCCATAATAGGACGATAACCAGCCTTTGGTAATTGGACGACCGCTGGGTTCAACTTCTTTTTTAAGATTTTCGTCCAAAACCAGATTCTCCATCACGGAGAGCTGATTCTCGCGGTCTTCAAGCTTTGAACTTAGCTCGTCGATAGCCCTTGATAGTTCATCGAGCTCGAAAACCTTGTTTGAATTGGTCTCCGGACCACCCAGGGCGGGGATACTGTCAAAATCGAATTCGGCTGTATCGATACTCGCCATATGCACCAGTTTACGTCCCAGCGCATCCAGCCGCATGACGTGCGCCTGCAACAAGCCAATTCGCGAGGAGAGAGCGTCGATATCCGCGTCGGCTTCTTGGCGAATATGTGTGAGCTGCAGCTGTTGGCGATGCACATCCGCCTGCCATTTGTCGATCAGGGCCTGATTATCCTGGTCCGGGTTGAGGGTGTAACCCCAATACACAGCGCCCGACATCACAAGGCCCGCGAATCCGACCAGAAATAAAAGATGAAAGGGTTTTGCTAGGTTTAACCCGCAAATCTGGCCTCTATTTGATGACAGGAACAGTATATTCACGGATTTACCTATACCGTCACTTCAACAGGCTGAGCAAAAGAGATAGGTGCACTGGACGCATCCTCGAAGGTGATCTCCTCCCAGGCATCCTTATCGTGAAGTAAGGCCAGCAACAGTCGATTGTTCAGCGCATGTCCAGATTTATAACCAGAAAAAGCGCCAATCAGACTATGACCAAGCAGGTAAAGATCGCCTATAGAATCCAGAATCTTATGCTTGACGAATTCATTGTCGTAACGCAATCCATCTTCATTCACAACCCGATAATCATCGAGCACTATCGCGTTATCCTGACTACCGCCCAGCGCAAGGTTATTGGCTCGAAGAGACTCGATGTCTTTCTGAAATCCGAAGGTTCGCGCCCGACTCACTTCCTTGACGAAAGAGGTTGTAGAAAAATTGATCTGGCAGACTTGCTTTTGCCGGGTAAACAATGGATGGTCAAAATCAATTTCAAAACTGACTTTGAAACCATTGAAAGGTTTGAATTCGACCCACTTATCACCATCTTCAATGCGGATCGTTTTGTTAATCTTGATAAACTTTTTGGCCTGGTTCTGCTCGACAATTCCAGCTGACTGAATAAGGAACACGAACGGGCCTGAACTGCCGTCCATAATCGGTACTTCTTCGGCGGTGAGGTCGATAAAGGCATTATCGATGCCGAGACCAGCAATGGCGGATAATAAATGTTCTACTGTCGAAATACGGACACCGTTTTCCATCAATGTGGTGGATAAGTTCGTATCACCTACTTTATCCGGACGGGCCAGTATCTCGACGGGGGTTTCCAGGTCGATCCGACGAAAACGGATGCCGGAATCGATCGGCGCCGGACGCAGCGTCAAATATACTTTTTTTCCGGTATGCAGACCTACGCCCATGGCGCGGATTACATTTTTCAACGTGCGCTGTTTTATCAAGATCGCTTTCCCAAAAAATAGAGTAAAATCAGATGCTTGGCTTTGGTAGTTCTTATCCCGCCAATTAGCCACGTATCATCGCCGATTTCAAACTGAAAATCAATCCAATTCAAGAGATAGTCTCAATAAATGACTGAAATTTCAGAGAGTTTCGGCCTCAAAAATGCCACTTTATTAATGGCATCTCAAACTCGCTAGTGACGGATATTTTGTCTAATCTTCCGCTTTTGCAAATCAAGTATATATGAGTGTAGTAGATTTTCAGCGTCTTCGTGGATTTCTGTGAAACTGCACCGACACAGGTCATTTTGTCTGGCAACAACCTTAAGCATCACCGGAAAAATTCGGTCCTCACTGGGTAAGCGAATCGTCGCTGCGATAGATGCTCCCTCGGCAAAACTATGCGATCGAAAAGCTATTCCTGTGCCGCTGATATTGAGCACATTAAACGAATTGCCCTTGATCGTAACTATCACCGGGTTAGAACTATCCGGTGCGATCCGGTAGGCTGCACGATTGTCGCTATGGCGCGCATCGAGCGCAATATCAAGCGTCTTTTTCTTTTTCCAGAACAAACTCGACTCTCCGGTTCCTGGCCCTGTTTTCCGCACTATTGTTATCGACCAGCGGCAAATAATCCGCATAACCGGTTGCGGTCATACGCTCTGGATCTATCCCCTGATCAATAAAAAATCTTAACACCGTGGTCGCACGTACCGCTGACAGTTCCCAGTTAGATGGATACTGTCTGGTCTCTATGCTGCGGTCATCGGTATGGCCCCTGATTGCAATGCTGTAATCGGCGTAGTCACGAAACATCTGGCCCAAATTAGCAAAAATAAAGCGGGCACGCTCCTTCAGTTCGGCCTGTCCCGATTCAAACAGGTAACGCCCATCTATTTGCAGGACGATTTTGTCACCGTTATAGGCCAGATCGACGCTATCGGCAAGGTCAGTGCTATCGATCATGCTCTCCATTTCCGTCACCAGCGCTGGCTTCAGATTCTGCAGTGGAACATTACCCGGATTCATCCCGAGCATGTCTTCGACCGTTGTCAGCGGCTCGGGATTTCTTCCCTTGCGGGTAGCAAAATCAATGACACTGATTTGGTTACCATCACCATCGATCACCTGTATCGATTCAACCAGTTTCCGGTACGATTCGTCTTCAAAGTCAGCCAGCGTATAGAGCAGGATAAAAAACACCAGAATCAGCGTCATCATATCGGCAAAGGTAACTACCCAGGCGTTGCCGCCCTCCTCGTCTTCAAACATGCCACTGAGTGATCCGGCAGACATTAGACGCCTCGCAAACCAGATGGAGTCGATGCAAAGTCCATTAGCTTCGTTGTCTCAGTTTTTGCATGGGTTTACGTTTCTTCGCGGGCACGAACGATGACAACTTCTCGTAAACCGATAACGGATTGTTATCCTGCAGAATGCTGACCGCTCCCTGGAAAATAATCTCGAAATTCATCACTTCGAGCAGGGTTCTGGAACGCAGCTTACCGGCAATCGGAAGGAATATTGCGGTTGAAAGCAACGTGCCGTAAAAAGTCGTCAGCAAGGCGACCGCCATCGCCGGCCCAAGATTATCCGGGCTCGCCAGTAATGACAGCATCTGGATCAAGCCAATCAGGGTACCGAGCATGCCGAAGGACGGGGCATACATTGCCATTTTGCGAAATACATCCTGCACGATGTAATGGCGCATTTGCATGGATTCGATTTCGGTACGCATTGCGGAGCGCAGGGTTTCCTCGTCGGCAGCATCGGCGATTAACGTACACACCCGCTTCAGGAAAGGTGAACTGGTTTTGACGTCCATCAAACTTAGCAGGCCCTTGCGTCGACTGATGGTACCAAGCTTGATCATGGTGTTAATCAACTCCTGTGAATCCTGCTTGGGCGAAGAAAACACGAAGTAAGCACTCTTGAAGGCGGTTAACACGTCTTTGAACTGAAACGTTAGCAAGGTAGCGGCCATGGTTCCACCCATAACTATCATCACCCCGGGGACGTTTAAAAAGTTGTGTACGTTCCCGCCAAATACGATCGCGGAAACAATCAGGCCGATACCCGAAATTATGCCTATTAGTGAGGCGAGATCCATAGCAAACCCAGTGCGCTGATAAAACAGTGTCGCTCCCATTAATCGGCCACAATTACGGAATCTTTAAGCCCGTGGGCAAATTCGCGCAACTAGCTGATTTACCTCGATTGCTTTATTTAAAAAGACGTCGATGCGATAATTTAGGCTTTACCAGGGGATGTCGATTAATGGCACCCTGAACGAGGGCGCGTACGCCGAATGAATTGACTGAAATTATCAACCGGGCGCTCGACGAGGTCGAAGACTTGCGCGCCGCGATCGAGTATGACGAGGAATTCAAGGGTGAGTCCCGTATCATCACCGAACCGGCAGCGGCCGGACTGACTCGCTTGCTGTCGGCTATTAACAACGATAACTATCAGCCTGGCGAGGGGGGCTGGTTGCAATTTCTCGACGCTTTACGCGCAAGTGACAACTCTGCGGTGCCATTCTGACCACAGTTGAGGCTTATTATTGAAACCCACCAAAGCGGCTATCAGACAGGGAAAGAATAGCTTTGGCTGCCTGGCTTAATCGCGAATAAAGCATGTTCGATAGTATTTCAGTTCGTCGATCGATTCGAGGACATCGTCCAGCGCCAGATGCGCACCTTTCTTGACGAAACCCCCTGACAGTTCGGGTTTCCACAATCGCGCCAGTTCCTTCAGGGTACTCACATCAAGATTCCGGTAATGGAAAAATGCTTCCAGTTCCGGCATCAAGCGCGCCATAAAGCGTCGATCCTGACAGATGCTGTTACCACACATCGGTGACTTGCCGGGCATCACATACTGACGCAGAAAGTCCAGCGTCTCACGTTCCGCGTCAGACGTGTTGCTGTTGCTGTTCCTGACCCGGCTTGTTAAACCGGAATCACGATGGTGACTGGTATTCCACTCGTCCATCGAGTTCATGATTTCATCGGGCTGATGAATTGCAATGACAGGCCCCTGCGCGAGTATCGCCAGATTGGCATCGGTGACCACGGTTGCGATCTCGATGATCTGATCCTGCTGTGGCTCCAGACCAGTCATTTCAAGATCAATCCAGATCAGATTGTCGGCGTCCAACGTCATTTTTTTCTCCAGGCTTCACGCACTGCTAATATGCGCTAAACTATAGCAAGTTTTTCGCCTCTGGTTATAGCATGCAGCTGTTCACTACCATCTTCTTAAGCTTTGTTGCCGCATCGGTAATTGTTCGTCTGTGGCTGAGTCAACGTCAGATCAGGCATATCCAGCATCACTACGCGCAGGTTCCTGCGGCTTTTGCGGACAAGGTTTCACTCGAAGATCACCACCGTGCGGCAGACTATAGCTGCACCAAGTTACGCGTGGGCAGGCTCATGCTGGCCTGGGAAACTCTATGGTTGCTGATCTGGACGATTGGAGGTGGAATCAATCTGATCGACCGCCTGTGGTACGGCTACGGTTATTCTGCCTTATTGACCGGCATCGGGGTTATATTTTCACTAAGCCTGATCTCAGCGATTCTGAGTCTGCCGTTTTCGCTTTATCAAACCTTTATTATCGAAGAACGTTTCGGCTTCAACCAGACGACGGTGAAAACCTGGCTGCTGGACCTGGTAAAAACCACGGTCCTGATTGTCGTAATCGGTGTCCCGCTGCTGGCAACAATGCTATGGCTGATGAATCAGGCAGGCGACAATTGGTGGCTATACGCATGGCTGGTGTGGATGAGTTTTAGTCTGATTATGATCTGGGCTTACCCTGCTTTCATCGCACCAATGTTCAACAAGTTTAATCAACTGGAGGACTCTACCCTGCGGGCCCGTATCGAACAGTTATTGCAGCGTTGCGGATTTCAAAGTCAGGGCGTATTTGTTGTCGACGGTTCGCGACGTTCATCACATGGCAACGCCTATTTCACCGGCTTCGGCAAGAACAAGCGTATCGTTTTCTACGACACCCTGCTCGAATCATTGTCGGCAGACGAAGTAGAAGCCGTGCTGGCCCATGAACTGGGTCACTTCAAACGTAATCACATTAAAAAGTCCCTGTTACTGTCGAGCGCTATTTCGTTTCTCGGGTTCGCGCTGCTGGCCTGGCTGATGCGCTCCGACTGGTTTTATAGTTCACTTGGAGTGGAAATCGCTTCGACTCACACCGCTTTGCTGCTGTTCATGATGATCATGCCGGTGTTCACTTATTTTGTTAGCCCCCTGTTCTCGGCGCTATCACGTAAACATGAATTTGAGGCCGATGAGTTTGCCCATTCAAATAGCGACTACAGGGCCTTGATATCGGCATTGGTAAATCTTTACCGCGATAACGCCAGTACACTGACACCCGACCCAATCCATTCGATGTTTTACGATTCGCATCCACCCGCCTCGATTCGTATCAATCACCTCGAATCCATCGCCTCGGGTGGGTCGCCGCACTAGACGCCGTGTTGGAGCGCCACTCAACTGTTATGAATAAACTATTGCATGGCGAAGCGCAGGCTTAGCCAACGACAGTCGAAGCGCATCCAGGCGGCTCAGGATGCGCTTTCCGCAAGCGACGACCATCAGCAAGGGGTTGTCGTTTCGCACCAGGGAGGTCAAATCCTGGTAGAACTCGAGTCGAGCGACAGCATCGAGTGCAAGATAAAATCCAACCTGGGTAACATCGTCTGCGGTGATCGCGTTGCGATCGAATCCTCGGCCAACCAGGGATATCGTGTCATGGCGATACTGCCCAGGGATAACCTGTTACAACGCGTCGACGGTTTCGGGCAGGTTCGCGCGGTAGCGGCCAACATCAGCCAATTGTTTGTTTGTCTCTCGGTTTCGCCGGAGCCTAACCTGTTCTTACTCGATCAGTACCTGCTATCAGCCGAGCAACAACAGATCGAGGCCTGCATCCTGCTGAACAAGGTCGATCTGCTTACGGATGGGGATGACCCTTTCGAATTGCAGCAGATCTACCGGCCAATGGGTTATGAAATCCTGCACACCAGTGTAAAAACCGGCCTGGGAATGGATCGATTTAAAGTGCTACTGCGCGACCAGGTTTCAGTGTTGAGCGGAGTATCGGGAGTCGGTAAATCATCCTTGACCCAATGGTTGTTGCCCGCAGAAAAAATCAAAATCGCAAGCATTTCCGCAGCCAATGAAGAGGGGCGTCACACAACCCGCACCAGCCGGCTCTACCATTTGCCCGTGGGTGGTGATTTGATCGATACCCCCGGAGTACGGGGCTTCAGTCCATTCGTGGATAGTGAACGCCCAATCGCGCATGGGTTTCGCGAAATTCGCGACCTGGGCGAGCAATGCCGATTTCATAACTGCCTGCACCTGAACGAACCCAAATGCGCGGTTACCGAAGCGGCGGCGTCAGGTAAAATCGCAGCATCGCGCCTGCAGAATTACCACAAGATGTTGCTTCAGGCTAGCGATGCTTAGCTGGCCGAAATACCTCGCAGTTGCCTGCCACCAAGCAAATGCAGATGCAGGTGAAAAACTTCCTGGCAACCGTGCCGATTACAATTGATCACGAGCCGAAAACCATCTTCGGCAATGCCTTCGTCGGCTGCAATTTTCTGCGCGGCTAACACCATCTTACCGACCAGTTCAGCCTGGTCGGGTTTGATATCGTTAACCGTTGCAATTTCAACTTTGGGTACTACTAATACGTGCACCGGCGCCTGAGGATTGATATCACGAAAGGCCATCACTGCATCGTCTTCATAAACGATATCTGCGGGCAATTCATGGTTTATAATTTTGGAAAATATTGTTTCAGACATATGCCTGTCTCCGCTTGCGGTAATTTCTAATCAATTTGCTGACGCCCCGACAGGGCCCTCGACAAGGTGCCACTATCGACAAATTCAAGTTCGCCACCGAGTGGTATGCCCCGCGCCAGTCGACTGCTTTTGACATCATAACGAGCGGCAAAATCGGCGATGTACTGGGCGGTTATATCACCTTCCACGGTAGCGCTGGTTGCAAGAATGATTTCACTGGTCTTACCCTTGCTAAGCTGCTGTTCGAGCTCATCGAGTCCCAATTGACCCGGCCCATAACCATCAAGCGGAGAAAGCCGTCCTAACAAGACAAAATATCGTCCGCGATAAGCCGCCGATGATTCAACCGCAAACACATCGCCAGGGGTCTCGACCACACACAGTGTGCGCTGGTCACGCCTGCTATCACTGCAGATTTCGCATAGGTCGGTATCTGAAAAATTGCGACACTGCTGACAATGTTTTACGCTGTCCAGAGCAGTCGACATTGCTGCCGCAATGCGCTTCGCACCTTCCCGATCCCGCTCGAGTAAATGTAAAGCCATGCGTTGAGCAGACTTTAGCCCAACACCCGGCAGGCATTTTAGCGACGTAATTAACTCATCCAGACTGGGTGACGACATCGATTAGAACGGTAATTTAAAACCGGGAGGCAAATTTAATCCCGCCGTCATTTCCTGCATCGCTGCCTGGTTTGATTTTTCAACCTTGTGCACCGCGTCGTTGATCGCCGCGGCTACCAGATCCTCTAGCATTTCCACGTCTTCGTCAATCAGGCTGGGATCGATAGTGACACGGTTAACTTCATGCGTGCCACGCATTTTTATTGAAACCATGCCACCGCCGGCTTCACCGGTCACCTCCTTGTTGGCAAGTTCAGCTTGCGCCTTTTGCATGTTCTCCTGCATTTCCTGCGCCTTTTTCATCATATCTCCGAGCGCACCTTTCATCAGCTTACCTCACCACTAACTGTTTAACTGTTGTTTTCAATCTTCACCACGCTTGCCTCATCAAGTTCGGCGGCAAATGCATGCTGTAGTTTTTTGACCATCTTTTCTTCCCTGATTGCATCAATCGCTGCGAGCCGCTCCTGCTGTTGACGCAGCTCTTTTGCCTGCAATGGCGTTTGCCCCGAGAGGGATATTGCGGCGACTAATTCCAGCTGCAATGATACCCCAAGTTTTTGTTCCAGGGCCTGCCTAATTTCAGTCTTGATCAGATCGGTTGCAAGCTCATGTATTTCCGCGAGCAACTCCAGCCTCAAATTGCCGTCCCGATAGGATTTAAGCTGGCTGTTTGCGACTATTTCCTGGGCCAGTCCCGCCAGACCTAACCCATAGGCAAGTCCATGCCAGTCGAGAGGCAGATCAGCAGGAACATCGACATCGGCTGGAACATTTGACTGTACATCTGGCCGGGAAGCTGTCTGCTCTCCTGTCTGTGCCTCGTTATTAAGCGTTACCTCACCGTTTGACGTTTCCTCAGAGGCCGGTTTTACTTCAGGCTTTTTTTTTAACTCGATCGACTCGATACTGTCTTTCCCAGCCTCTGCCTGGGGGGAAAATGCCAGTAAGCGCAACATCAACATCTCGAAACCGGAAGCCTCGTCAGGACAGATCAGCAAATCCTGGCGTCCCTGTAAAAGAATCTGGTAATAGAGTTGAATTTCCTCAGCTGACCAGCAACTACTGTATTTGTGCAGCAGTTCCTCATCGAACTCATCGTCGTTAACCAGTTCTGGATCACTCTGATACAGTGCGACCTGCTGCAGCAATGCGATCAACTCCGCGCAAACCCGCTGGTAGTCCGGATTATGCTCGATGACCTGGCGCGCCTCATGCAGCAGGGTTGGCGCCAGCTGTTCGGATAAGGCGTCAAAAAGCCGCACCAGGTAATCTCGCGATATCGAACCCAGCATCGACTCGACGGCATCCTGCTGCACCGAACCCCCACCATAGCCAATCGCCTGGTCAAGCAAACTAAGCGCATCACGCATACTGCCATCGGCAGCACTGGCAAGCAGGGTTAATGCCGACACCTCGGCCGTCACTTTTTCCTGTTCGGTCAGATACTGTAGCTGCGACAGGATCTGGGCCCGTGACATGCGCTTCAAATTGAATTGCAGGCAGCGCGATAACACCGTTACCGGGACTTTTTGTGGATCGGTGGTAGCCAGCAGGAATTTTATATGCGGGGGTGGTTCTTCCAGAGTTTTAAGCAACGCATTGAAGCTATGCTTGGACAGCATATGAACTTCATCGATCAGATAAATCTTGAAACGACCCCTGGTTGGCGCGTACTGCACATTGTCCAGCAGCTCGCGCATATCATCTACCCCGGTACGAGAGGCCGCATCAATTTCGATTAAATCAACGCTGCGACCCTCATCGATCTCGACACAGGAGGCGCAACTGCCACAAGGTTCCGAGCCAATCCCCTGTTCGCAGTTCAGGGACTTTGCAAATATCCGCGCAATCGTCGTTTTACCAACACCACGGGTTCCAGTGAACAGATAGGCATGGTGCAGGCGGTTACTGTCAAGTGCGTTCACCAACGCCTGTAACACGTGTTCCTGACCGACCATTTGCTTGAAATTAGCCGGACGCCATTTACGCGCTAGTACCTGGTAACTCATTCAGATCTTGTGGGGATTCGGCATTCAATTCAGAAAATGGTGGCGACCTGATCCAGCACACCCCCGCACCCAATGTCCCTGCTACCGTTGCTCCCTTCCGGGCCTGGCGGGATTTACAGATAATTGTCACGAAGGGACCGAAACAGGTCACCATTGCAAGAGCGAGAGTGTATAGCGAAGGCCGGTGAGGTTTCAAGGCGCTATTGATCGGATTCGCTTGTCATACACGGTAATTAACCCGAGAATGAGCCCCGCTAGACATATCCAGCAGAGATTCCCTAAAAATGGGCAAGAAAAAAAGTAAATCTTCCGACAACACTATCGCCTTAAACCGCGTCGCTCGACACGACTATTTCATCGAGGATGAAATCGAGGTTGGATTAGTGCTCGAGGGCTGGGAAGTCAAAAGCATGCGCAATGGTAACCTGCAGTTGAAAGAAAGCTACGTGACGGTTAAAAACGGCGAATTATGGTTAACCGGCGCGCATATCAGCCCGCTCAATAGCGCCTCCACACATGTCACAGCAAACCCGACCCGATACCGCAAACTGCTTGCTCACCGCAACGAAATCGATCGCCTGGTGGGCATGGTGGAACGCAAGGGCTTTACCCTGATTGCGCTGGCGGCTTACTGGAGTAAAGGGCGCGCAAAGCTGAAACTCGGCATCGCCAGGGGTAAGAAAGCGCACGACAAGCGTGCCAGCATCAAAGATCGTGACTGGAAACGCGATCAGGCACGCATCCTCAAACCCGGCTAGCCTGCATATTGCAGGCTAGTACCCTTTTACTTCCAGGCGGGGTCGTCGTGCTGCGTCGCGAGAAATTCGATGTAGTCCAGGTTGGCCTGCTGCGAGGCTGTATCAGGCAGCCATAGCGGAAGCTGCAGCCCCGACTCTATGCGCTGTAATTCGCACTGTTCTTGCTCGGTTCCTGCCCCCTGCTCCGCGTCCAGTCCGAGGCTTGTTTGCCCACCGGTCATCACCAGATAAACATCTGCCAGGATACGCGCATCCAGCAACGCGCCGTGCAGACTACGGTTGCTGTTATCAATACCGTACCGCTTACACAAAGCATCGAGGTTATTTTTTTGACCGGGGTGTTTCTGGCGTGCCAGCAGTAAAGTATCGAGAATGCCGCAGCTTTCTCTTAACGATCCTAGCGGCGGTTCGAGTAACGCCAATTCATTGTCGAGAAAGCCAATATCAAACGGTGCATTGTGGATTACCAGTTCGGCACCGGCGACATAACTGTGGAATTCCTCGGCGAGCTCGGCAAATCTATGCTTGTCCTGCAAAAACTCGTTACTTATCCCGTGTACCTCAAACGCACCGCTATCCACCGCGCGATCGGGATTGAAATAGTAGTGCCAATGATTTCCGGTAACCCGCCGGTTTACCAGTTCGATACAACCAATCTCGATGATTCGATGACCCTGACTAACCTCGAGTCCGGTCGTTTCCGTATCCAGTACTATCTGTCTCATGCCTGCATCATCTCATCTATGGCCGCATTTGCGAGTTGGTCGGCCAATTCGTTGTCCGCGATACCGGAATGACCTTTTACCCAGTTCCAGTCAATTTCATGCTGTGCTACTTCAGCTTCCAGTTGCTGCCAGAGATCGATATTTTTCACCGGCTTTTTTGCGGCTGTCTTCCAGCCATTGCTTTTCCACCTGGCAAGCCACTCGGTTAGTCCCTGCATTACGTATTTAGAATCGGTAAACAATTCAACCTCGCAGGATCGCTTCAGTGCTTTTAGCCCTTCGATTACCGCGGTTAACTCCATGCGATTGTTAGTAGTTTCCGCAGCGTATCCCTGCAGAGTTTTACGATTACCCTGGAAGCGCAGCACGACTCCCCAGCCGCCAGGTCCCGGGTTACCGCGGCAGGCCCCGTCGGTATACATGACAACTTTAACGCTCATAACCAGCTAACGGTCATATTTCATATCTCGCCCGACACTCGGGCGGACAATCTTCCCAGGCAGTATCTTGCGAGTTACCCAGCGGTGTCGAACCGGTGTTAACGGCGAAACACTCTTGCTATAAACCAGGAAATTGAGCGCGCCAAATATTGGCAACCAGTTTCTGGTACCTTTTTCCAGCCAGGATAAATGACGTGTTATCGAAGGTTTCTGAATAGGTGGTAAATAGCCGACTCTTGATTGGTGGTGTTGATCAAAGCCTAGTAGCCGCATCCAGTCGTCGATACGTTTTGCGGAATAGAGATGACCTTTGAACGGAACATGTTCCAGCCAGGACTGGAAAAAGTGGCGTAATCCCCATAATGAAACTGGATTGAAATCAATAATTATCAGTTTACCTTCGGGGATCAAAATGCGAAACGCTTCGCGCAACATAGAATGCGGTTCGCTGGAATTCGAGAGGTGGTGCATCAGGATAACCAGATCAACACTATCGGATGCAATCGGCAACATCGACGGGTTCGCCCGGATTTGCGCCTGCGAATCAATTTCACCAAGGGTGAACTGATGTTTTACCCGACAACTTTGCTGCAATTGGGCGGCTAACCCGGCGCAACCGATCTGTAACGAGTAGTAACCGAAGGTAGTGGCCAGCAAAGGGTTAATTTTTTCTTCGAGCTCTTTGAACAGATATTGTCCTGTTCTGCTAAAATACCAATCATTGATATTGGCAAATCCTTTGCTTTCAGTAGTTTGTCGCAAAAATCTCATTTGAAACTTATGATTCGGAAGGTACAATTGACTTATTCTAGCCACATAGCGCGATCGATACTAATGTTTCTCAAACAAAAGCCCCTTTATGGGGAGCGGAATACTCTGGTCGCGCTCCTGGTGGCGCTGGTCGTGACGGGCTGCTCAAGTCTGGGCCCCGATTCCGCTACCGACAGCATGGCACAGGCTGGCGTTACGATTGCGCCGGATGGTGACACTTCCTCAGCCGAAGCTTCTCCCGTAGTAGACGTGACAGCGCCGTCTGCGAGCTATACAGACGCTTCCGCTACACCAACGAGACATGCGTTACTGGAACTGGATTTCTACGATTCGCCGGATTATTTCGATTTTGAACAAAGTCACAGCGTACCGCTCAATCTGGAAATCGAAATTCAGGCAGAGCTTGCCGAGCAGGCATTGCAACACCAGTTGCGTGAAGAAGCCGAAGCATTGGCCGCCAGCAGAGAAAATGATGCCTGGTTTCGATTACGGGAAGGCATGCAAATGGTCCCGGTCAACAATGCACGCGTGAAAGCCGAATTAAAATGGTATCTGGATCACCCCGGTTACCTGCAGCGCGTGATGGAACGTGCGCGCCCGATTTTACCTTTTGTCCTCGATGAGCTTGAGAGGCGCAACCTGCCCAGCGAGCTGGCATTGCTACCTATCGTTGAGTCTGCTTACCAGGCCTTCGCCTACTCCCACGGACGTGCCTCCGGCATGTGGCAAATCATTCCTTCTACCGGGCGATTCCTCGGCCTGAAACAAAACTGGTGGTATGACGGCCGTCGCGACATCATTGAATCGACCCATGCAGCAATCTCATATCTCGATAGCCTGTCGCAGCAATTTGACGGCGACTGGGAACTGGCCCTGGCAGCCTACAATGCGGGGCCGGGGAAAATTCGCAGCGCGGTACGCTATAACAGGAAAAAGAAGCGGCAGACTGATTTCTGGCATCTGACAAAAATTCGCAAGGAAACCCGTTCATATGTACCCAAGATGTTCGCGCTTCGGGAGCTGTTTGCCAATCCTGATAAATACCAGCTCGACCTGGTTCCGGTAACCAACCAGGTGAGTTATGAAGTCGTCGAGCTAGACGGACAAATCGACCTGGCCCTGGCGGCTGAACTTGCCGATATTTCGATAAACGAACTCTACCAGCTGAATTCGGCTTTTAATCGCTGGGCAACCCCACCCAAGGGTCCGCACCGGTTGTTGTTACCGCGCGAGAAAGCCGAACAATTTAAAATCGGCATAGCTGAGGTACCCCCGAGTAAACGTATTAACTGGGTACGCCACAAGATTAAAAAAGGCGAAACGCTAAGTCATATTTCGAAAAAATATCGCAGTACCGTAGCGCTGATAAAAGAAGTCAACAGTATCCGCGGCACCCAGATCCGTGCCGGTAAGCACCTGATGGTACCTACTGCCACCAAATCATTGAATACCTATACTCTGAGCAAAAACTCGCGCATTACCAGCATCCAGAATACCAACCGCACTGGCAACAAGCGAGTTCACATCGTGCGCTCGGGGCAGAGTCTATGGAGCATATCGAGAAACTATGGCGTCACTACCAGGGCGCTAGCCAAGTGGAATGGTATCGCCCCAATCGACACGCTTAGCGTTGGTCAGAAGCTGGTAGTCTGGACCCGTAAAGGTGTTAGTCAAACTGTCAGCGTCAATCAAACGCGACCGAGCAATGCGCTGCATGCGCTCAGGTACACGGTCAGAAAAGGTGATTCGCTATACCTTATTGCCAATCGATTCAACATCCGCGTGGCCGATATAAAACGCTGGAATCAAGTCGGCAAATACCTGCAACCCGGGCAGAAACTCAAGCTCTACGTCGATATAACCAGCCAGTCCGGATAGGGCTTAAAGAGTATGTGACGCAGCTTCGAAATTTTGACCACAAGAGTTGCTTTATCGGGGACCAAGCGCCAAAATACGCTTTTATTAACGTCCCTTGCGAAGGATTCCCGAATAAGACATGAGCCTTGAAATTGATCCCAAACAAATAAAGTCTTTTTCACCGATCAATTCTCTGAATCCTGAAAATGCTCAGGAATTAATCAAAAAAATCTCCGCTACCTCGATACAGGCTGGCCACTATGTATTCAAAAAAGGTGACACGGAGAAAGTTCATGTTTATCTCCTAAAGGGCGAAATCGAACTGATTGATGATAAAAAAGTTGTCAAGGTGATGAAGGCAGGATCTCCGGAAAGCCTGCAACCACTCGCACATGGATTCCCCAGACCGCTATCAGCGCGTGCCAAATCGGCCGTAGTAGTTACCAGAATCAACAGTGACATGCTCGACATCATGTTGACCTGGGATCAAACCGGAAGCTATACCGTCGAAGGCGTCGATGAAGAAGATGACGAAACCGACTGGATGACCCGGATATTACAGACCAGAGCCTTTCACCGCATCCCCCCGGCTAATATCCAGGCAATGTTCATGCGTATGGAGTCGGTAAGCTTCAGTCCAGGTGAAAAGGTAATAGAACAGGATTCCGAGGGTGACTATTTCTACATAATCAAGGAAGGACGTTGCCTGGTAACTCGTTCAACGCCGGCTAACCCAAACGGCGTAAAACTGGCGACGCTGTCAGTAGGCGACAGTTTTGGCGAGGAAGCATTGATTGCCGAAAGTAAGCGTAATGCGACCATTACCATGCTTACAGACGGACACTTGATGCGGCTCAACAAGGAAGATTTCAATTCACTGCTCAACGAACCACTGCTTAACTGGGTTGATTATGATGAAGGCAAGAAACTGGTGGATGATGGGGCGGTCTGGTTCGATGTGCGCCTACCGACAGAACACAAAGCCAAACATATCAAGGGCAGTATTAATATCCCTCTGATCTTCCTGCGCATGAAGGCCAACTCTCTGGATGCGCAGAAAAAGTACGTGATCTACTGTGATACGGGTCGCCGGAGTTCGGCTGCCTCGTTCCTGTTAAACGAAAAGGATATCAAAACTTACGTGTTGAGAGACGGTGTCGATACGGCCGAACCCAGCGACCTGGAATCCGCCTGACTGCGCCCTGACCGAATAGCCTGGAGTCAAGGCTGCATATCATCGATCTGTTCCGAGTTCAAAAACTCTTCTGCAAGAATTATGTACACGTGCTACTCGATAAAAATCTCTAAAATATCGGGGTCAGTGTGATCTTGCTTTTTCATCAAACCCATTATCTTCAGATACGCGGATAACTTTTAACCTTTTTTCAGAGTCTATGGTTAGCGGTTAGTGCTTCGAATATATCAGCGATAGCCATGATTTGCGCCGGTGCCGCCATAAAAACATAAATCGACCCGCCCTCCGTGTTAGCCAGTGACTTTGCAGCCATCACGATCAACTCGTGCAAATTCGAGGTATCGCTCTCCACAGACAGAAGCCAGGCCGGTTTAGTTGAGGTGATTTTTTCTGTCGAGCAACTCTGACATGTATTGCCTGTTTGCCCGGTTGGCGAAGGGCCGGAGCCGGGGCAACTGATGGAAACCTAATTCCTGGCGATGCCCGTAACTATACAAATTAGCCTGCCTGGCATAGTTTTTAGTCCCCGGCACTGGTAAAACTGCACATACAACCTTATAGTTCAATGCAGCCGCGAAATAATAAAAAACATGGGAGGAGTCAAGCTGTTAACCAGTTCATGGTGATCGCATAAGCAATTGAATATTATACGATTTGGATAACTGCTTTATCTAGTTGCAGGCCCTGCGAATAACCGCACCAAACCGCGGGGGATCAATAAGAATGAAAACTATGGAGACGGTATGAAAACCCGTTTTTGGAGTAGCGACTGGTTCGCCGGGCTACTGATTACCATCGTGGTTGTGATCTTTTCGGGTGCGGCTCCATTTCAAAGCCTCGAACGGGCTTTCTATGACTGGGGCGTCAGATCCACTGACCGTGCGCCTTCCGAGAAGATTGCCGTGATCGCCATCGACGATGAAAGCATAAACAACCTGGGTCGCTGGCCATGGCCGCGCGATCTGCACGCGGAACTGATCAATCGCCTTACCCAGGGCGGCGCTAAGGTTATCGGTCAAACTGTTTTCTTTCTCGAACCACAAATCGATCCGGGTACCCTTTATATTCGCGAGCTGATCGATTTTTTCTCTAACGCCAGTTTTAACGATGTTCCCGCTGATATCGATACTCTGGGCGCAATGCTGGAATTTGAGGGGAAAGATCAATCGGTAGCCGAAATACTGGAGTTTTATCTTCAATCCAGTGTAAACACCCGACTCAGTCAGGACATTGAGACTTTGAAATCGAGTCTTTTCGAAGCCGAACAGGCATTAAATACAGATTCCAGGTTAGCGGAAAGCCTGGCGAACGCCAAAAACGTGGTACTGGCGATGGTTTTTTACCTCGGAATGCCCAGGGGTAATCCGGACACCGAGCTACCGGATTACGTACTAAAGAATTCCATAAATCAGATTCGAGACCGAGTTTCGGCACAGAAGAACGGGTTGTTTCCAGTAACGACCGTAGATGTACTACCTCCTATTGCGGAGATAGCTCGTCATGCGGCGGCGATCGGTCATCTCAATACCCTACCCGACCTTGACGGCGGGGTCCGTTCTGAGCCACTGGTGTTGCAATATTATGATCGTTTCTTCCCATCAATGTCATTGCAAATAGCCGCCAGGAGTCTAAATCTCGACACCAGCGATATCAAAGTCAACCTGGCACAAAGCGTCGAGCTCGGCTCGCTAACGATCAAAACCGACCCCCAGCTGCAAATGAATACCTTTTTTTATTCGAATCAGCAGGGCTCTCCAGCATTCCAGGTTGATTCCTACTACGACGTTTTCACCGGCAAGATTCCACTCGAAAAGTATCGGGATAAGATTGTTTTAATCGGACCAACAGCAACCGGGGTTGGTACGCCGCAAATAACTCCGATCGATGCTTCGATGGCACCGGTATTGACCCTGGCGCATTCCGTATCGAGCATTCTGAACGAAGATTTTTTCGTTGAGCCTGAATGGGGTTTCTGGGCCAGAATGGGTATCTTTCTGGTAGTCATGCTGTACCTGATGTTGTTGATGCCACGGCTCAAAGCCGGGGTCGCATTTGTCATTACACTGATGTTGCTACTGGCACTTGTGGCGAGCCATTATGTTCTGATGACCAACAACACGATGTGGATACAGCTAATGACTCCAGGTGCGTTGCTGGCGATTGGCTACCTGCTGATCACGACAAAACGTTTCCTCGTGACTGAACGCGGCAAAGCCAGGTCGGATGAAGAATCAGCGGAAAGTAATCGTATGCTCGGCATCGCCTTCCAGACCCAGGGACAGCTCGACATGGCGTTCGAGAAATTTCGCAAGTGCAGTCCGGTAGACGAACAGGTGCTGGAGGCCATGTACAACCTGGCGCTAGATTTCGAACGTAAACGCCAGTTCAATAAAGCGACCTCGGTGTACCAGTACATGTCCGGGCATGACAAGAAATTCCGCGATATCGAAACGCGCATGAATCGTGCCCAGAAAATGGAAGACACCATCATGCTTGGCGGTAGCAATGTTGCGGGAACCCTGGCGCTGGATCTACAGGCTGGAATCGAGAAACCGATGCTGGGCCGATATAAAATTGAGAAGGAACTGGGCAAGGGTGCCATGGGCATTGTTTACCTCGGCAAGGATCCCAAGATCAGCAGGGTTGTGGCGATCAAAACCATGGCGCTGGCGCAGGAGTTTGACGAGGACGAAATCGATGAAGTTAAGCGGCGATTCTTTCGCGAGGCAGAAACTGCGGGGCGCCTGAATCACCCCAACATAGTCACCATCTACGACGCTGGCGAAGAACATGATCTTGCCTATATCGCCATGGAATTTCTCAAAGGACATGATCTGATGCGTTACTGCAAGCCTGATAACCTGATGGAAATGCGCAGGGTAATAAGCATCGTCGCTCGCTCTGCCGAAGGTCTCGATTACGCGCACAAGCAAAACGTCGTACATCGCGACATCAAACCCGCCAATATAATGTATGAAGCGGAATCGGATACGGTTAAAATTACTGATTTTGGAATTGCCCGTATTACCGACTCGAGTAAAACCAAAACCGGCACGGTGCTGGGTACGCCATCTTACATGTCGCCGGAGCAGCTGGCCGGGAAGAAGGTCGATGGCCGCTCGGACCTGTTTTCGCTAGGCGTCATGCTTTACCAGATGCTTTCGGGGTCGTTACCATTTAAAGCGGATTCCATGGCGAGCCTGATGTTTAAGATCACTAACGAAGAAGCAGTTGATATCCGAACTATTCGCGCCGAAATTCCGGAAGCTCTGGTGGCGGTAGTAAACAAGTCGCTGATTAAGGACGTCGATCAGCGATACCAGACAGGGACTGAATTTGCCAACGCATTAAAAGTTTTCCTGAAAACTTAGCCTGACTATTAAATGAATTTGCAAAACAAAATTACTATCATAGGGCTAACCGATAAGGGCATCGTGCGCCGTAAAAATGAAGATTCAATCGGCTTCGATAGCGCATTAGGTCTGGTAGTACTTGCTGATGGTATGGGCGGACACCGTGGAGGTGAAATTGCCAGCAGCATGACCGTCGATACCATTATCAGCGAACTGCAACAACGCCTGCCCCAGATAGACGCTGGAGAAATAGACGAAACCAGCGGATTCTCGAAGGAATCCATTTGCATTCAGGATGCCGTTATCACCGCTAACCAACTGGTGTACCAAACCTCTGAAACCAACCCAGAACACAAAGGCATGGGTACTACGATCGTGGTGTTACAGTTTTACAACAATTCATTTTCTCTCGCTCATATCGGAGATTCGCGCTGCTATCGACTGCGCGCGAACAAATTTGAACAAATCACCCGGGATCACTCACTTCTTCAGGAGTTGATCGATCGTGGTTTCTATACCCCGGAAGAAGCTCGAAATTCGATGAATAAGAACCTGGTTACCCGCGCTTTGGGCATCGATCCAATCGTTATGCCCGACATTCAGGAAGATATAGTTCTGAAAAATGATATATACCTGCTATGTTCAGATGGATTAACCGATTTAGTTGAAGATGAAGATATATACTTAACTATTATGCAATTTAGTGCTAATCTAGAAGAAGCTGCCAAGCAATTGATTACAAAGGCAAACAAGAAAGGCGGAAAGGACAATATTTCGGTAATGCTATGCCGGATTGACGATGATTTTTCGTCCCAGAAGGGCTGGTTTAAAAAATTCGTTGCTTGGTTCGATGAATAACGAAATGCTCCCAGTAGAAACATACTCTAGGACTGGATAACAATATGGTCGCAAAACTGATCACAACATCAAGCACGGGCGAAGAAACTGAGTACGAGCTGGTCAATGAAACAACCACTATTGGCCGCAAGCCAGGTAATGACATACAGATCGACAACCTGTCGGTTAGTGGCAGGCATGCACAGGTTATTACCATACTCGAAGATTCGTTCCTGGAAGATCTTGGTAGTACCAATGGCACCTATGTAAACGGTAAGTTGGTAAAGAAGCATGCGCTTGAAAACGGTGACAATATCACTCTTGGCAAGTACCAGATAACTTATCAAAACAGCACCGGTGGCGGCGAACAGGACTTCGAACAAACCATGATTATTCGTCCTGGTGAAGCTGGAATGCCCGAGGAAGCTGGCGGCAGGGAAATAGACAAATCGGTGCAGAAAATATCGGCCGCGATTGCTTCCGAGGCTGCGACCACGGCTGCCTCACCGATGGCAAACAAAGAAGCATGCCTGCAATTGTTAAGCGGTGCTAACGCGGGTAAAGAATTAATACTCACCAAAGCCTTGACCACGATTGGCCAGCCCGGAGTGCAGGTTGCAGCAATTACTCGGCGTCCTCAGGGGTTCTTTCTAATTCATGTGGACGGTGGTCCCAATAACAGCGTACCAAAAGTTGGTGGTTCGCCAATTGGTTCCAACGCGCACGAACTCAAAAGCCACGACATTATTGAGGTTGCTGGCGTGAAAATGGAATTTTACCTGAAGTAATTTTCAATCGACTGCTCATCCGATCTTAATCCCGGGAGCACGTAATGCAACTTCAGCGCGGAGTCAGGCTGGCGCTTAGCGCCCTCATCCTGTTTGTTCTGCTGATTGACACCACCGGTCTGTACAAGTACCCGTTTCTAATACAACTGGAAAACTGGACCTATGATGCTCGACTCAATTTCACCCGCCCGGACACACTGGACGAACGTATTGTAATAGTCGATATCGACGAAAATTCGCTGGCTGAAGTTGGCCGCTGGCCCTGGGGACGGGACAAGTTAGCGATTATTGTTGAAAACCTTTTTGGACTTTACCAGGCCGATGTAGTCGCTTTCGATATCGTATTTGCCGAAAGGGATGAGAGTTCCGGACTGCGACAATTTGAGCAACTGGCTAGCACCACACTCAAAAACAATTCCGAGTATCTGCGCGAACTCGAGCGCATTCGCCCCAACCTGATGCATGATGAAATTTTCGCCGATAGCCTGATCGGTAAAAATATCGTACTGGGTTATTACTTTAAATCCAGTTTACAGGAAGCCGAAACCGGAGTAACCGGTTTATTGCCGCCAGCATTGATGAAAATGGATGTGCAATGGAGCAAACGCCTGCCGATAAGCGAGGCTTTAGGCTATGGAGGCAATCTCGAAATACTACAGGCATCGGCCAAATCCGGTGGCTACTTCGACAACCCTTTTGTTGATGCCGACGGCGTTTTCCGTCGCGTGCCACTGGTGCAGGCATACGAGGAATACCTGTTTGCCTCACTCGCCCTGGCAACCGCGCAGGGCCATCTCGATACAACCGGGATCGAACTGGTGGTTGAAACCGAAGGATCGAAAGGCAGCACAGAGTACTACGCACTCGAGTCTATTAATCTCGAGAACTATCGCATACCAGTCGACGCCAATGGTGCGGTATTCGTCCCCTATCGTGGCCGACAAGGCAGCTTCACTTACATTCCTGCGCATAGGGTACTCCGCGGCCAGGTCGACCCTGCCCTACTCAGGGACAAGATTGTCCTGGTGGGCACTACGGCACCGGGTCTGCTCGATCTGCGATCGACTCCGGTACAGAATACTTATCCGGGGGTCGAGGTTCACGCCAACATAATTTCCGGCATCCTTGATGATCGAATCAAGCACAAACCAGCCTGGACAATAGGTTACGAATTCGTATTACTGACGGTAATAGCCATTAGTATGGCTTTATTGTTACCACTACTTTCACCGCTACTCGCGGCGGCTGGAACCGTGGGCCTTACAGTAGTGGTGCTAGCTGGAACCTTCTTCGCGTGGCATAGCAACCTGATCCTGCCTCTGGCCAGCCCCTTGCTGTTAATCGTATTGATCTTCATGCTCCATATGACTTATGGCTATTTCATCGAGTCGCGTGGTAAGCGCCAGCTTGCCAACCTGTTTGGTCACTACATACCGCCTGAGCTCGTCGATGAAATGTCTGAATCGCCCGAAGAGTACTCGCTGGATGGTGAAAATCGTGAAATGACCGTGCTTTTCTCCGACGTACGAGGATTTACCACAATTTCAGAAGGCATGGACCCTAAGCAACTAACCCAGTTGATGAATGCGTTGCTTACCCCGATGACCCGGGTTATTCACAAAAATCGCGGTACTATCGATAAGTACATGGGTGACGCAATTATGGCATTTTGGGGAGCACCGCTGGCCGATTCGGAGCACCCTCGACATGCACTCTATGCGGCAATGGAAATGATAGAAGAGCTCAAGATCATGCAAGAGGAATTCAAACAGCGAGGCTGGCCCGAGGTGAATATTGGTATCGGTGTTAACACCGGTGACATGAATGTCGGCAACATGGGTTCAGAGTTTCGCATGGCCTATACAGTGCTCGGCGACGCGGTTAATCTTGGCTCCCGCCTGGAAGGGCTAACCAAGAATTACGGCGTTAATATCATTGTCAGCGAAACTACCAGGTCCGAAATACCGGAATTCGCATTTCGCGAACTCGACCTGGTGCGAGTCAAGGGCAAGAATGAACCGGTAGCAATATTTGAGCCGATTGGTCACAAAAACGATCTCGACAAAGAGGTGATCTCCGAACTTACCGCCTACAAGCAGGCGCTGTTGAACTTCCGCGCCCAGTCACTGGACAAGGCGGAAGTGGATTTCTTCAATTTAAACCGCGAATATCCGCACCGTTTTCTGTACCAGGTATACCTCGATCGGATCGCGTTTTACCGCAGCGAGCCACCGGGTGATGACTGGGATGGTGTGTTCACGCACACCTCGAAATAAACCGTCTCCACGCTTCCAGTTACCAGCAGGTTTTTAATTCCTGTGCCAGTATTTCAATACCCTTAGCTAACTCCTGCTCGCTTTGTACGTAGTTCATGCGCACACAGCTTTCGGCATGAGCAGATGTTTTTAGCTGACCAGGGAAAAAATATTTTCCCGGCACTACCAGTAAACCTTTTTTCTTCAGTCGTCGGTAAAGTTCGCTGGTGCCTATGCTTAGACCTTCGAACCACAGCCACAGGAACATTGAACCCTCGGGCTTGTGGATATGTAATCTCGAGTCTCCAATAGCCGCACGTAACAGGGCTAGCGCGAGATCACAGCGTCGCTTGTAAAAAGGTTGGATCAGGTCATGGCATAGCGGCAACAACGCATTGTCGGTAATCAGCTGGTTGACGATTTCGGCACCTATGCCCGCTGGGGCGAGGCTGGTTATTGCCGTCATGTTCGAAAAATAACGAATCACCTCTTCGTTCGCGATTACTATGCCAGTGCGTGCGCCGGGAAGCCCTAACTTGGATAAGCTCATACAAACGATACAATTTTCGTTCCAGAACGGATTAACCTTACTGAAAATGATATTGGGGAACGGTGTGCCATACGCGCTATCGATTAGCAGGGGAACTCCATGCCGACGGGTGATCTGATCAAGCTGCTGACACTCGTCGTCTGTCAAAACGTTGCCGCTGGGATTTGTGGGTCGCGAAACACAGACCAGGCCGACAGAATCGTCTACCTGCAAGTTTTCAAAATCAACCTGGTATTTGAAAAACCCGTCTTCCAGGGGACTGATCCTGGCTTCCTGACTGGTAATCAAGTCATCCTCGATGCCAACGTCACAATAACCAATGTATTCAGGAACCAGCGGTATCAGCACGCGTTTACGCATTCCACCCGATTTACCGGCAAATGAGTTAAAGAGGATGAAAAAAGCACTCTGACTACCATGGGTTAGCGCGATGTTCTTGCTACTGATCTGCCAGCCGTACTGGTGTTGAAAAAACTCGGCCAGGGTCTCGAGAAACACAGTTTTACCCTGAGGAGCATCATAATTAGCAAGCGAAGCAACCAGCCTGCCGGATTTATGCAGCTTCTCGATAACATCTTCAAATACAGACATGACTCCGGGGATTTCAGCCGGATTACCACCGCCCAGCATCACCACACCGGGTTGGGCCAGGCCCTCGGCCAGATCATCCATTAAATGGGTAATACCGGAATAACCGCTAAATCGCTTGCCAAAATCTGAAAGATTCATCGTGACTTGTTTCATTTGCAATACCAGTCTCACAATTACGAACAGCATTGAAGAAAATTGCAACCGATTTCACCGGCTTTCTTGATCTGGCGCGAATTTGACTCAGCCATAAGATTAATATGGCAACATTCGATGCACAGACAGCAGGGAAAAGCATGCAATACACTCATCAATTAGAGTTCAAGGTACGCGACTATGAATGCGATATGCAGGGGGTAGTTAATAACGGTGTCTATCAAAATTACCTGGAGCATGCGCGACATGAATTCCTGCAATCCCACGGTATCAATTTTGCCGAAGTTACGGCAGCTGGTATCAACCTGGTAGTAACCAGGGCAGAACTGGATTATAAAAATTCACTGGTCAGTAATGACTTGTTTGTCGTGCGCAGTCTCGTTCGACAGGTATCCAGGGTTCGCTTCGAGTTCCAACAGGATGTATTTCGTCTTCCCGATGAGACACTAATGCTCGCCGCCAGAATTACCGGAACCTCATTAAACCGGCAAGGACGCCCCTTTGTCCCTGAAATGCTGGCAGACCTTTTTAGCGACGGCTAGCGACGCGTCACCTGACCTGGTTCTGGATGATAGCTTTTGTCGATCTCGCTAAAATCACTCAAGGCGATATCTGCGCCTTCGCCAGTAGCCAGGCGGAACTGGCTGCTCCCACAATGCCGCATAAACGATAATTGATCACGTAACAACTAACCCTGTACGCGAATGTCACCGTGAAAGACAAATCGCTCACGTCACTGCCAGGCCACATGCCCGTCTCTCGGCAAACGATTTTCACGGTTTGGGATTGCATGAAGTCTGGGAGGCTGACAAAATAGGTTTCATTTTCGGGAATACTTATGGGTTTTCTAAGCGGTAAAAAAGTGCTCGTCGTCGGTATCGCCAGTAACCGTTCGATCGCCTACGGAATTGCGCAGGCGATGCACCGCGAGGGTGCAGAGCTTGCGTTCAGTTATGCTAATGAAAAGTTACAGCCGAGGGTAGAAAAATTTGCCGCTGAGTTTGATTCAAGCATCGTACTGCCCTGTGACGTTGCCGATGATGATGAAATTACGAACCTGTTTGAACAGCTTGGAACGCACTGGGGTGAACTCGACGCTCTGGTGCACTCGGTAGCCTTCGCGCCGCGAGAGGCTTTAGCCGGTGACTACCTCGATAATCTTGACCGGGAAGGTTTTCGTATCGCCCACGATATAAGTTCGTATAGCCTTGCCGCGATGGCTAAAGCCGCAAGGCCAATGATGCAAAACACCAATGGATCGATAATCACCATGTCTTACCTGGGTTCACAACGTGCATTGCCTAATTACAATATCATGGGAGTCGCCAAGGCCAGCCTCGAGGCCAATGTGCGTTACCTGGCCGCGGCCCTGGGGCCCCAGGGAATTCGCGTCAATTCAATTTCGGCAGGGCCGATCAAGACTCTGGCCTCGGCTGGCATCGGGAGTTTCAAGAGAATTCTCGACGAAGTAGCAACAAATGCTCCGCTGCGGCGCAACGTTACTATCGAGCAAGTAGGAAATGTCGGCGCGTTTCTATGTTCTGATCTGGCAGCCGGGATAACCGGAGAAAATATCTATGTCGACTCAGGCTACAATATTGTCAGCATGGGTGTGCTCGAGTAAATCCTGGCGCGTGGTTAGAGCTCCTCTAGAGGCGCTCTAACCACGTCGGCGCGATTGGTTAGCAGTTTCAATGCTGATTGATATTCGGCGGTTCCTTGCGCTTTTACGAGCTCATCAAGCGCTTTCCTGTCCGCATTACCGTCATTCGACAGCACCGCCGATAATTCAATGATCGTATAATCACCGTTAGCAACCGACAGACCTTCAAATACAGGCCCCTGCTCGGGTTTTGACATTGAGAATGAACGTCTTAGTATCGCGTTATCAATTCCGGATTGGTTACGTTCGACGAAACCGTAATCACTAATCGATGCTGACCATTCCGGGGCAAGGTCATCGAGCGTTTTTCCGGCTTTTAAATCTGCCAGTGCCGCCATTCCTGCTGTTAAACTTTGTTCACGCGCCTGCGCCGTGATTATTTCGGACCGGATTAACTCCTGCACCTGATCAAGCGGTCTTACCGCGGCGGGTTTGAGCTGGTTGAGGCGAATAAAAACCACACGGTTATTATCAAGTTCGATTGCCTCGCTGTTTAAGCCTTGCTGTAAGACCTCAGCGGAAAACGCCATCTGCCGCACTTTTGACTCCAGTGCAATACCGTTGCCAGAAACCCGATCGAACCAGTCACTAGTTTGTATCGTTAAATCGAGCTGTTCGGCGGCCGGCTGCAAAGAGTCAGACTGTTCGTAAACGAGGTTTGCTACATTTTCAACCAGATCATAAATCTGGACCTCGGCCAATTCAGTCCTCATCTCGTCTTCCAAAGCAGATTTTACTGTATCGAAGGATTGAGTTTCACCACCGCTTACCGAGTTCAGTTTAATCAGGTGCCAGCCAAATGAAGTTTTGACCGGCTGGCTTAGTTGCCCGACTTCCATGGAAAATAATGCTGCCTCGAAAGGCTGCACCATCATGCCACGCTCGACTTCTCCGAGACTGCCACCATCGCTCGCCGATCCAGGGTCTTCTGAAAACTCTCGTGCTAAATCGGCAAAACTTTCACCTGCTACGATACGCTCACGAATAGTGGTAATTCTGTCTTGTGCCGGGTTGGCATCCTCATCATCGGTAACTGTAATCAAGATATGACTGGCATCCCTGATCTCGGTACTGGTATAGGAAGCCCTGCTCTCCTGGTAGCGCGCATATACGTCGCTCTCCTCGATTTTGATACTCTGCTTGATACTATCCAGACTCAATTCGATGAAATCGATCCTGACCTCTTCCGGAGAGCGATATCGATCAGTCTGAGACAGGTAAAGCCGTTCGATTTCGTCAGCACCGGGCTGAATAGCTGCCGTATCAACACGGTATGTCAGTGACCTGATTTTACGTGTCTGGTTACTAAGACTCGTGAATTGCTTTTCGAGTAGCGGAACCTCAAATGCAGTAGCAATAATGCCACTTTGCAACTGCTGCATCGCGTTGGTGCGCCTGAGTTCTTCCTCAAAACCAAGCGGGGAGTAACCGAGCGAGCGTAGCTGCGACTGGTAGATTTCGGTATCGAATTGCCCATCGCGTTGAAATACATCCATGTTTCGAATGATGCGATTTAATTCCTCATCACCGATTCGGTAATACTGTTCCTGGGTATATTGGCGCAATGCGATTTCTTCGATTAACTGGCCCAGTACCTGCTCCCGCAACATAGACTCACTGGCGAAGGACTCGGGGATCGAGCCACCGAATAATTGAGACAGTCTTTGGCGATAGTTCGCATATGCCTGATCGAGATCACGCAGGCTCACTTCCTCGCCATTAACCGTGGCGGCAGGCTGTACTTCGCCACCACCAAGATATGAGTTAACGCCCCACAGGGCGAAAGGTACACTGATTAAAAAGATGATGCCGTAGGCAATCCATCCCGTTACCTTTTCTCGAATTGCTTGCAGCATCTATCTTATCGTCACTGTTGAAATATTGAAGAAGCGCCCGAACCGAGCGCTTTCAATGATGGCGGAGTGGACGGGACTCGAACCCGCGACCCCCGGCGTGACAGGCCGGTATTCTAACCAACTGAACTACCACTCCTGATTATGTGGTGGGTGCTGACGGGATCGAACCGCCGACCCTCGCCTTGTAAGGGCGATGCTCTCCCAGCTGAGCTAAGCACCCGGTGTAGCTAAAAAAGGTGCGCTAGTTTACTGCGTCCTTAAGAGCTTTGCCAGCCTTAAATGCTGGTACTTTTGATGCTTTAATCTGGATGGTTTCTCCAGTGCGGGGATTGCGTCCAGCGCGTGCTTCACGCTGACGAACGAGGAAAGTTCCAAAGCCTACTATGGTGACCTGGTCTCCTGATTTCAGAGCCTGGGTTACTGTTGCAATTACTCCATCGACTGCACGCGCGGCGTCAGCCTTGCTCAAATCAGCCGCACTTGCAACACCATCAATTAAATCGGATTTATTCATTAGATTATTCCATTTGGTTAAGTTAATATTTTTTTGCCCGAAGGGCGGACAGACAACACAAGTCTAGATTTTGCTTGTTATAGTTGTAATTGAGCTATTTATTTTTGCTCGCGCGATCCCCCGTCCAGAGCGTCGAATTAAACCAACAGCAGGCTTTAGGGTCAACCTTAAAAGGCTAAATAACTTAAATAAATCGCATTATTTACACAAACAGCTAGTGCGCCCTGACTCCAGATGACTTTTTATCTTTCACCTTGGGCTTTGGCGCATCACCGGAAGCTACCGAACCCTTGGGTAAAGGAGTCGGTTGATGAGAAAGCGCCACTTCAAGAACCTGATCAATCCAGCGCACTGGAATGATTTCCAGCTTGGCTTTGATATTGTCGGGAATCTCGGCCAGGTCCTTCTCATTTTCCTCGGGTATTAACACCTTGCTGATACCACCTCGATGAGCGGCCAGTAGTTTCTCCTTTAGCCCACCTATCGGCAATACTTCTCCACGCAGCGTTATTTCTCCGGTCATCGCAACATTGGCTTTTACCGGTATTCCGGTTAATGCCGAAACCAGCGCTGTACACATGCCGACACCGGCGCTAGGCCCGTCCTTCGGCGTGGCACCTTCCGGAACATGGATATGGATATCCTTGTTTTCATTAAAATCAGGGCTGACACCGAGCATTTGGGCACGACTTCGCACCACGGTCATCGCCGCCTGAATCGATTCTTTCATCACGTCGCCTAATTGCCCGGTCTGAACAAATTTGCCCTTACCATCGACTACGGCAGATTCGATGGTTAACAACTCGCCACCGACTTCGGTCCACGCCAGCCCGGTAACCTGACCAACCTGGTCTTTCGCGTCAGCGGAGCCGAAGCGAAAGCGTTTAACACCAAGATACTTTTCGATGTTTTGTTCGCTTACGGTCAGCTTCTTGATGCTCGGCTTTAACAGCATTGCCTTAACCGCCTTACGACAAATCTTGGAAATCTCGCGTTCCAGGTTACGCACCCCGGCTTCCCTGGTATAGCGCTGGATAATTTCGCGCACCGCGCTCTCTTTAAATACGACTTCGTCGGGCTTCAGTCCATTTTCCTTAATCTGTTTTGGCACCAGGTACTTGATTGCAATATTCAGTTTCTCGTCTTCGGTATAACCGGGAATACGAATTACTTCCATACGATCAAGCAAGGGACCAGGAATATTCATACTATTGGAAGTAGCTACAAACATGGTGTCGGAAAGATCGAACTCGACTTCCATGTAATGGTCGGCAAAGGTATTGTTTTGCTCGGGGTCAAGCACCTCGAGTAACGCTGACGCCGGGTCACCGCGAAAGTCCATCGCCATCTTGTCGATTTCATCGAGTAGAAACAGTGGATTTCGAACCTTTACTCGCGCGAGGTTTTGAATAATTTTGCCCGGCATCGAGCCAATATAGGTTCGACGATGGCCCCTGATTTCAGACTCGTCGCGCACCCCGCCCAGGGACATGCGGGAAAATTTCCGATTGGTAGCCCTCGCGATGGAGCGGCCGATCGAAGTTTTGCCCACGCCGGGTGGCCCCACCAGGCATAATATCGGGCCTTTCAATTTACGTACGCGCTGCTGTACCGCGAGGTACTCGAGAATCCGCTCTTTTACTTTCTCCAGGCCATAGTGATCTTCTTCCAGCACTTTTTCGGCCTGTGCCAGGTCGCGCCTGATCTTGGATTTCTTCTTCCAGGGCACGCTCACCAGCCAATCTATATAGTTGCGTACTACGGTCGCCTCGGCCGACATCGGCGACATCATTTTCAGCTTGTTAAGTTCGGAATCAGCCTTTTCACGCGCCTCTTTCGGCATTCCTGACGCTTCGATTTTGTTTTGTAAATCCTCTACTTCATTGGGTGCATCGTCCATGTCGCCAAGCTCTTTTTGAATAGCCTTCATCTGCTCATTCAAATAGTACTCGCGTTGACTCTTCTCCATCTGCTGTTTCACGCGCCCACGAATGCGCTTTTCGATTTGCATTAAATCGATCTCGCCTTCGATCTTGCTCATGATGTGTTCGATGCGTTCACGTGGATCCTGGATTTCCAGGATTTCCTGTTTTTCATCGAGCTTTAACGACATATGCGCGGCAATCGTGTCGGCCAGCCTGCTAGGGTCGTCTATGCCCGATAACGAGGTCAGGATTTCGGGTGGTACCTTTTTGTTGAGCTTGACGTACTGATCGAACAGATTTAACACCGAGCGCAGCAGCACTTCCGCTTCGCGATCATCCACGAGACTGGACTTTTCCAGCAATTTGATCGCTGCGGAATAATACTCGTTGGTTTCGAGGAAGCTATCGACAGTTACCCTGTCGCCGCCCTCGACCAGCACCTTGATAGTTCCATCAGGGAGCTTGAGCATTTGCAGGATAGTGGAAAGCGTACCAATCTGGTACAGGTCTTCCTGTCCGGGGTCATCGACCTCGGCGTTTTTTTGCGCCAGCAAAAGAATTTTCTTGTTGTCAGCCATCGCGGCTTCGAGCGCAAAAATCGATTTCTCGCGGCCGACAAAAAGGGGGATAACCATATGCGGATACACGACAACGTCGCGTAATGGTAAAACCGGTATTAGTTGCCTGTCCTGTTGTTCAGCAAGCGGATTGTCTTGAAAGTCTGACATAAATGCCTCAAAGCTTAAGTCTCGAATCTATATGGGTGTCGATTAACCGATTTCAACCCAGCCTGGAAGCCTGCCTGAAACGATTTACTCGTCTGAAGCCACGCGTTTCATTTCGCCGCCCTCGTAGATGACATAGGGCTGTGCATTACCTTCGATAACCGCGGCATCAACCACTACCTTACTGACATTATCCATTGCGGGTAGATCGTACATGATCTCCAGCAAAGTATTTTCAAGTATCGTGCGCAGGCCACGTGCGCCGGTTTTGCGTGCCATCGCTTTTTTTGCGACCGCGCTAAGTGAATCTACTCGAAATTCGATCTCACAGCCTTCGATTTCGAACATTTTCTGGTATTGCTTGGTGATCGCGTTTTTGGGCTCGGTTAGAATCTTCACCAGCGCGTCTTCGTCAAGCTCTTCGAGCGTGGCAACCACGGGTAAGCGGCCAACAAACTCTGGAATCAGGCCATACTTGATCAAATCCTCCGGCTCTACCTTGCTAATAACTTCACCAAACAGATCTTTCTTGTCCTTGCTTTTGACATCTGCGCCAAAACCTATGCCACCTTTTTCAGATCGATTAAGAATGACCTTATCCAGTCCGGCAAATGCACCACCACATATGAACAGTATCTTGCCGGTATCGACCTGCAGGAATTCCTGCTGCGGATGTTTTCTGCCTCCCTGAGGAGGTACCGAAGCGACCGTGCCTTCGATCAGTTTCAATAATGCCTGCTGCACTCCTTCACCAGACACATCCCGGGTGATCGAAGGATTATCCGACTTACGCGAAATCTTGTCGATTTCATCGATATAGACGATTCCCGTTTGCGCCTTTTCGACATCATAATCACATTTTTGCAGCAGTTTCTGGATGATGTTTTCGACGTCTTCGCCCACGTAACCCGCTTCAGTAAGGGTAGTGGCGTCCGCGATCGCAAAGGGTACGTTGAGCAGCCTGGCCAGGGTCTCGGCGAGCAGGGTCTTGCCCGACCCGGTGGGACCGATTAACAGGATATTACTTTTGGAGAGCTCGATGTCATCCTTGATATGCCCGACTTCCAGACGCTTGTAGTGGTTGTACACTGCCACCGATAGTACCTTTTTGGCGCGACTCTGGCCAATGACATACTCATCGAGAACTTTAAAGATTTCGTGGGGGATGGGGAGTTTGCTTTCGGCATCCTCTCCACTTTCATGGATTTCCTCTCGAATTATATCGTTACAGAGGTCCACGCATTCGTCGCAGATGAAAACTGACGGACCCGCAATCAGTTTTCTTACTTCATGCTGGCTCTTACCGCAAAATGAACAATAAAGCAGCTTTTCATCTTTATTCTTGGATCTTTCGTCACTCATACCCAACTACCGAAATTTAGTGCCCAATTGCATCGATAATATTAGACCGAACCGCAGAGCACAACCGAAAAAAACGCTTTTTGACCCACGTTTCACAGATTAGACACAGAAGTTTATCTATTCTGTGTCACCTTTCTCATCTGGGTCGGCACGAGTAGACAAAACTTGATCAATAATTCCGTATTCCACCGAAGCTTCAGCGCTCATGAAATTGTCGCGCTCGGTATCCTGGTCGATACTGCTTTCCGTTTTCCCGGTATGACGCGCCAGTAGCTGGTTGAGCCTGGCTCTAACTGCCAGAATCTCCTTGGCATGAATCTCGAAATCGCTCGCCTGCCCCTGGAAACCACCCAGTGGCTGATGGATCATGACGCGCGAGTGTGGCAGACCATAACGTTTTCCGGCACAACCACCTGCCAGCAAAATCGCTCCCATGCTAGCTGCCTGGCCCGTGCAAAGCGTACTTACATCAGGCTTGATGAATTGCATGGTGTCATAAATGGCAAGACCCGCTGTTACCGATCCACCCGGGCTATTGATGTAAAGCGAGATATCCTTGTCGGGGTTCTCGGATTCCAGGAACAGCAACTGCGCGACTATCAAGTTAGCCATGTGGTCCTCTATCGGGCCAACCACGAAAATCACGCGCTCCTTGAGCAACCGGGAATATATGTCATAGGCCCGTTCGCCGCGCGCTGATTGCTCGACAACCATCGGTACCAGGTTCGCCCGGGTTTCCAGGTAGTCGGGCATAATTGAAGTTACAGCAGTGTTGCCAGGATTATCTTTCATGGGGTATTCGCGTCTCTTGAGAATATTTAGAGGTTACCATTCATCAGGTCATCGAAACTAACTTTTTGCTCTGTGACCTTGGCTTTATCCAAGATATGGGCGACTACCTGGTCTTCAAGCACCATCCCCTCGATTCCCGAACGGGCCTGCTGGTTTTGTCGGTAATAGTCACGCACTTGATCGGGCTGTTCATAGGCGATCGCCATCTCCTCGATAGCTGACTCCACAAGCTCTTGATTCAGTTCGATTTTTTCCTTTTTAATGACTTCCGAAATTAGCAACCCGAGTTGTACCCGCCGGGTTGCTTCTTCGCTAAATAATTCATTCGGGAAGCTGGCTTCGTCCATCGACGACGGATCCTGACCCATACGTTGAGCGGCCTGTATGCGCAGACTGTTTACTTCTTCAGCAACCATGGCGCTGGGGGCAATAATAGCATTGTGTTCCAGTAACCCTGACATCACCTTGTTTTTCAAACTCATCTTCAGGCGGTCATTTTTCTCCTTTTCCATATTGGCTCGTATGTCGGCCCGCATTTTTTCCAGATCCCCATCCTGCACACCGAAGCCTTTGGCAAACTCTTCGTCAATCTCGGGCAACTCCGGCTTGGAAACCCTGGTTGCCTTCAGCGTGAACTCGGCCGTTTTACCGGCAACGTCAGCACCATGATAATCTTCGGGGAAATGGACTTCGACAGTCTTTTCCTCGGACGCTTTAATTCCTTCGAGCCCGGACTCGAATTCAGGCAGCATCTGCCCTGCCCCTATTTCGACCGCCATATCCTTGCCGGCACCACCTTCGAACAACTCGCCATCGATGCGCCCTTCAAAATCAACCATCACCTGGCATCCCTTCTTGGCCGCAGACTTGGTTTCTTTCCAGCCCTTGCGTTGTTCACGCAATTTTTGCAGCATTGCATCGAAATCCTCATCAGTGATTTCAACCAATGGTTTCTCCACCTCGATTGATTCCAGCTCAAGCTCTTCGACTTCAGGGAAAACCTCGAAGGTAGCGGTGTAGGACATATCTTCTTTTTCTTCGCTACTGACCGAATCGATACTTGGCATACCAGCGGGTCTCACTTTTTCCTGGATTAGCGCTTCCTGGTAACTTGATTCGATAACATCACCGATAACTTCCTGACGGACATGGCCACCAAACTTCTGTTGCACCACCTTTAATGGCACTTTACCTGGCCGAAAACCATCAATACGGACAGTTTTACTCAGATCCTTAAGCTTTTTTTCCACTGCCTCGCTAACCCGCTCGGACGGAATTTGAACCGTCATTTTGCGTGCCAGGCCCTCAAGGTTTTCAATTGATACTTGCATGTCAAATCTCGTGATTTTTTACAGGGAGATAGTTGTAAATTAAGACCGGTCGAACTAAATGTGCCGATTATGAAGAATACACTGCGGCACCTGGAAGTGAGCGATGTCCCAAAAAGTGGCGCGGATTATACCCACGTCGGTACCAGTTGTCAGCCAATTTTTATGTCGGTTAATCGCCGTCAATCCTGTGCCTATGACTACTAAAATGACCTGCAATCATCACCAGCAAAAAACAAAAGAGAGCCCGGCAGAGATACGGCACGGGGATTTAATGCCTTGATAACGGCGAGCAGCCAGTATCGCGCAGATTCATAATTGGTGCGAAAGGAGAGACTCGAACTCTCACATCGTTAAGATACCAGAACCTAAATCTGGCGCGTCTACCAATTCCGCCACTTTCGCAGATGTTCCTACCTGACCAGTGCAGCAAAGCTCGAGGTCATATCGACATGTATTCCATGTCAAAATTCAGGGCGCCTGCAATGCAGGCGCCCTGTATATGGGGTGGACGATGGGGATCGAACCCACGACAACAAGAATCACAATCTTGCACTCTACCAACTGAGCTACGCCCACCATAATATGGCACGCCCGGCAGGATTCGAACCTGCTACCCTCGGCTTAGAAGGCCGATGCTCTATCCAAATGAGCTACGGGCGCAGTCAAGCCTGATCCGTACTTTCTACTTTCTGCTAACCGCAGAGTTTGCCGGGTTAACATGCGTACCTACGACTAACTGGATACAAATTAGTATGGCTAGATTTGCATCTAATCTATTCAATATGGTCGGGGTGGAGAGATTCGAACTCCCGACCCACTGCTCCCAAAGCAGTTGCGCTACCAGGCTGCGCTACACCCCGAAATTTGCCCCGGGCGCCTGGCACCCGTTGCAAGGCGCGAAATCATACGCTGATCAAAAATGATCGTCAATTGAATCACCATGGTAATTACCTGATTAAGTGTGTCTTCTAGTCAGCAACTGAAATCAACTCCGACGCCAGCGAGTACCTCCCGCCCCATCCTCGATAATTATGCCGGCAGCGCTTAATTCGTCACGAATTCGATCGGCATTGGCCCAGTCCTTCGTGGCGCGTGCCTGCAATCGCTGTTCAATCAATTCATCGATCGCCGTATTACTCAAACCAGCACCATTCCCGCTATCTGACTTCAGGTAATCTTCAGCCTCCGCCTGCAACAGCCCGATTATTCCACCCAGATAGCGTAACAGGCTGGCTAACGCATGCTGCGTACCCTGCTGCTCGCTTTTGGCGCGATTTATATCACGCACCAGGTCAAACATGACCGCGATTGCACTGGGGGTGTTAAAGTCATCGCATAACGCCTGCTCGAAGCGTTGCTGATACTCACTAGCAGCAGGAATTTCGACCTTCTCCGTATCCTGCAAGGCGGTATAAAAGCGCTGCAGAGCCGCACCGGCGTGATCAAGCTGTTCCTCGGAGTAATTGAGTTGGCTACGATAATGGCTACTGATGATGAAATATCGTATCTCTTCCGCACGGTAGTTTTGCAGGACTTCCCGCAACACAAAAAAGTTGCCCAGTGACTTGGACATTTTTTCTTCGTTAACTCGCACAAAGCCGTTATGCATCCAGTAGTTAACGAATTTCTCACCGTTGCAGGACTCACTTTGCGCGATTTCATTTTCATGATGCGGGAACTGCAGATCCTGACCACCACCGTGAATATCAAAATGGTTCCCAAGCAGGCTATTCGACATTGCCGAACACTCGATATGCCAGCCGGGGCGACCCTCGCCAAACCTGGAAGGCCAGCTCGGCTCTCCCGGCTTGGCGGATTTCCACAATACAAAATCGAGGGGATCAGTCTTGCCCTTATCAACATCGACCCGCTCACCGGCACGTAACTCGCCAACCTTCTTCCCCGACAGCTGGCCGTAATTCTCGAATTTCGAAACCGAAAAATAAACGTCGCCGTTAGCGGCCTGGTAGGCATAACCCTGATGTTGCAAACTTTCGATCATCTCCAGTATGGGCCCGATGGTCTCGGTGGCGCGAGGTTCCATATCGGGACGTAACACGCCCAGAGCATCGGCATCTTCGTGCATTGCCCTGATAAATCGCCCGGTTAAATGATCGTATTCCTCGCCGTTTTCAATGGCACGATTTATGATCTTGTCGTCGATATCGGTGATGTTACGTACATAGGTGACTTCGTAGCCGAGGTGCTTGAGGAAGCGGTAAACAACATCGAACACCACCAGCACGCGCGCATGCCCGATATGACAATAATCATAAACCGTCATACCACAGACATACATCCGAATCTGCCCCGGAACGATTGACTCGAAGGTTTCTTTTTTATTGCTCAAGCTATTGTAAATGGTCAGCATCGCCGGTTTTTGTGTGTCATGGAATTCCCTGACAGAGTTTAAAAGATGAACTCACGGAGTGAAACCGTTAATTGTTTGCCGGCTTCCCTAAGCGGCGACAAATCAGTAGAATCCGCAGGCTTTAATTAACTGGAATGCTGATGAAACAAACGCTACTTCCGATCGGGATCGTGCTCGCAGCCATTCTATCCCTGGTACTTTACCCCTATTTCAAAGGTGAAAACTCAATGAATGAAACAACTGCAGACAACCCAACCGTGCTAATAGAAACCACCATGGGTAACATCACGATCGAACTTGATATGCAAAATGCCCCGGTAAGTAGTGAGAACTTCCTCGCTTACGTGGATGACGGTTACTTTGTCGATACAACCTTTCATCGCGTCATTCCCAACTTCATGATTCAGGGCGGTGGCATCACCGCCGATATGCAGGATAAGCCGAGTAAGCGCGCGTCGATAGAAAATGAAGCCAACAACGGACTCAAAAATGATCGGGGTACATTAGCGATGGCTCGCACCAGCGACCCGCATTCCGCAACCTCGCAATTTTTCATCAATCATGCCGATAATGGATTTCTGAATTTCACCAGCGAGTCGATGCAGGGCTGGGGCTATGCCGTGTTCGGTAAGGTTACCGATGGAATGGATGTAATCGATACAATTGCCCAGGTCCCTACCGGTAACAGCGGTGGTCATCAAAACGTACCGCTCGAGACCATCACCATAACCGGGGTCAGTCGTCAGTAACACCGGTACGCGGGCATGAGTGACGAGTACCTGTTCATCTCTGACTGTCATCTCGACGCCAGCCGGCCACAGGTTACCGCGACGCTGGTCGACTTCCTGGAACAGCGGGCCGCTACGGCCCGTTATCTCTATATTCTGGGGGATTTGTTCGA
>CAWCBX010000175.1:0-3660 GCA_963793595.1 uncultured Gammaproteobacteria bacterium
GCTGTCATGCCACGTATTGCTTTGCAAATGCGGAGAAGTTGGATACTTACTGTTGGCCATCGTCATTTACCGGGTTACGAGTTACAGTTCAGGCAAGAATGCGAATGTATCAGAAATCAATACAGCGGCCATTCTTTTCCCAGTCACCATAGCGAGTTGGTTCTTTGCCTTTCGGCCCACCGTATTCTGCGGCCTGTTGCTGTTGCTCGTCTGACTGAGCGCTGTCGTCTTCGGCTGGCGAAGATTTATCTGCTGGTTCTGGTTCCGATTTCGACATTGATGCCTGCAACTCGATTCTTGTTAGCCTTGAATATTACCATAGTAAAATAAGTACGCTCGCAAAACCGCCCCGGATCGCCGATAGAGCAAATTTCGATGCTTAATATTGAAAATGCTACTGCTTGATCAACTGCGGAATCAACTGCTGGTAGGGCACGTAGCCGTTGAACTTGGTGCCGTCGGCCGCATAAAGCGCAGGCGTGCCTGTGACGCCGATCCGATTCCCCAGCAGGTAACCGTCATCGACGTACCGGGCAGATTCACAATCACCTGACATAGTCAGCGAACCTTCGCTGGCGCCCTTGGCAATGCTCATTGCCGCGAGCTTGTCATCTGCACACCAGACCTTCTGCAAATCCTTATATCCCGGGCCACGATTGCCGCCACGCGGGTATGGAAAATAGTGCACCGATATGCCCGCTTCCTGCAGGTACTTGACTTCTTTATGTAACTGCTGGCAATAACCGCAACTGGTGTCGGTAAACACGTTCAGTACCGCAAGTTCCTCGTCATCCGCCGGAAATACGATTAATTTTTCCTCGCTGTAGCTGGCGAGTTCCTGCACTACCAGGTCACGACGACTGGCTTCGGTCAGGTTTCTCGCTTCCTTCAGGTCGACCATATCACCGATAAAGACGTAACGACCGTCTCCGATCAGGTAGGCAAACTTGTTGCCGAAGCGGGTTTGATAAACGCCTTCGACGCCGGTCGGAACAGGTGGTTCCACCTGGTCGGTGCCGAGGCGCAATTTGAGCAGGCGGGCCATATCTTCGGTCGCTTCTTCAGCCGCGTGAGCGAATGAAAACGAGAGCATCAGTGCCAGACTGGCGATAACAGTCTGCGGAATCAGTTTATTCATGGTTTGGTCGGTGGTTGAAAGTTGATGAATTAGTCCAACTATGGCCTATTAAGTTCGTTTTTGCCAGACCAGGCTGCGATTGTTTTCCGGCATGGCGACATCCTCCAGCAGGCGGAGATTCTGCTCACCGGCGAGATCATCCAGCCACTCGAAATCCTTGATACCGCTGTCCGGGTCCCGCGCTTTCAGGAATGCGTCGAAACTCGCATTGCTCGGTGAGGTGAAATTGCCCGCGTAGTTGAAGGGCCCATATACCGCCAGAACACCATCCGCTTTCAGGCAGGCGCCGACCCCCTCGATACATTTCGCAACCATGGTTTTATCCATGATATGGAAACAATTGGCCGAATAAACCATATCGAACTGACGCCCGGGCCAGCGACCCGACACATCGAGTGCGATTGGTGGCAGCAGGTTAGTTAATCCTGAATGCGCAATCCAGGCCTCGATACCCGGCAGGTTGGACTCGAGATCCGAGGTTTGCCAGCTTAAGCTCGGCAGCTGCGCCGCGAAAAACACCGCGTGCTGACCGGTGCCACTGCCGATCTCGAGAACGTCACCGTGCAAATAGGGTTTGATCACATCGAAAATGACCGACTTGTTTTGCTCACTGGATTCAGCAAACGGCAGATTCACGATTTCGCCTCACGGTTACGCTGGCGCAGTTGCTCGAGTTTTTGCGCAATCTTGATTTCCAGTCCACGGTCGACTGGATGATAGTACTCGCGGGCCTCCATGGCTTCGGGGAAATAATTTTCACCGGCCGCGAAAGCGTCGCTTTCATCATGCGCATAGCGATAACCATCCCCATATCCCTGCTCCTGCATGAAACCTGTTGGTGCGTTGCGCAAATGCATCGGCACTTCGAGGCTGCCCGAATTACGCGCATCCTCCATCGCCTGGTTGTAGGCACTATAAAGGGCGTTACTTTTAGCTGCACAGGCGAGGTAAACAATTCCCTGTGCCAGCGCAAGTTCACCCTCCGGACTGCCGAGGCGCTCGAAGGTTTGCCAACCGTTAAGGCACAATTCCAGGCCACGCGGGTCGGCGGTGCCAATATCTTCGATCGCCATGCGCACGACGCGTCGTGCGATATAAACCGGGTCGCAGCCACCATCGATCATGCGACAAAACCAGTACAGCGCCGCATCGGGGTCCGAACCGCGCACTGATTTATGCAGCGCCGAAATCTGTTCGTAAAAAAGATCGCCGCCCTTGTCGAAACGACGGGGACCCTGCTGGGCAATTTCCCCGACCAGTTGGGCGTCTATGTGCCCGCCGTCGACCAGGTCACTAATAATTTCCAGGTAAGTCAGGGCACGGCGCGCATCGCCGTCGGCCACCTGCGCCAGCATCCGGCTGGCGTCCGCATCGATACTTAAACCGAGACCGCCAAGCCCGTATTCGCTATCGGCCAGGGCGCGCCGAACAACCTGCTCGATATCTTCTTGCAGAATCGGTTTCAGCACGTAGGTCCGCGTACGCGATAACAGGGCGTTGTTGAGTTCAAAAGAAGGGTTTTCGGTGGTTGCGCCGACAAACAGGATCGTACCATCTTCTATATGCGGCAAAAACGCATCCTGTTGCGCCTTGTTGAAGCGATGCACCTCGTCGATGAACAGCACCGTCGGCCCCTGGAACTGACGCGCCTGCTCGATCGCTTCGCGAATATCCTTGACCCCGGCCAGCACCGCGGAAAGCGTGATAAAGCGCGCCGCGGAGTATTCCGCAATCAGGCGCGCGATGGTGGTTTTGCCGGTACCGGGTGGACCCCAGAAAATCATCGAATGCAACTTGCCTGCTTCGATCGCCTGGCGCAACGGTTTGCCGGGTGCGAGTAAGTGCGCCTGACCGAAAACCTGGTCCAGCTGGCGCGGACGCATACGATCTGCCAGCGGCTTGAAGCCCTTTTCCGCAACAAACAGATCGTTCATGGTGCAGCTAAACAGCTAACCCCCGACTCCAAACACATCAACCCCCGCCGGCGGCACAAACTTGAACGTCGCTGGATTGTGCACCACGTCAACGCGCATATTTTCAAACACGATCTGGGTACTCTGTCCGAACTGATCCTGCAATTCCATCGCGCGCACATTGTTGTCTTCGAGGCCGATAAAGATACTGCTGTATTCCAGGTCGCCGGCACGCGGCCTGAGCTCGACCCAGTAGAGAAACTTGCGTTGACCGACTTCAATAACATCGAACTGTTCGGTGACATCACTTTGTTTCATCAGAATCATGATCGGTGCGTTGGAAATGCCTGCATCCATCGGCTTGACGGTGACCTGTTCGAGTTCGACATCGTAAACCCACAGTTCGGCGCCGTCGCCGACGATACGCTGCTCGAACGGTTCGATGTATGTCCAGGCGAACTTGCCGGGACGTTGCAATGCCAGCGTACCACGACTCTGCTGCACGACATTCTTGTCCTCATCGAGCAGGGTTTGCTTGAACTCGGCAGTGAAGTTGTCCATTCTGGAGGAAGCAACACCAACCTCAACGGAGTAAGCTAACCATATACA
>CAWCBX010000176.1:0-64980 GCA_963793595.1 uncultured Gammaproteobacteria bacterium
CAACGCATTGCTGTAACAAATCGGAGCAGTTCGAGGCGCGCGTGGTGATGGCTGAAATACTCGATTCGGCGTCGCTGTTTCTCGACGCGATGCAGGGCTCGATGATGCCGGTAGTCGTCGCCCATGGTGAAGGCCGCGTCGAAACCAGGGATTGCTCCGCGGCCGGCTTGCTCGAACGCCGGCTGGCCTGTCTGCGCTATGTCGATGCCGCCGGCGAGGCGAGCGAGATTTATCCGCTCAACCCGAACGGCTCTGATCTTGGACTGAACGGCTTTAGCAACGAAGACGGACGCTTCACCATCATGAGAAATAGAAATTTTCTTATATTGCAGGTGGAGATACAACTGTCGTAAGAGAATACAACTGTAGAATGCATACATGCGTGTCGAAAGCGGATAGGATGCGTATGTGACTAAGGCTGTAGTGCATATCGCTCTAGAAATATCTCTACATGTAGTTCATGGTTGATTTATTTGTGAACATTAACAGTCAATGCGGAGCAGAAGCTGACTGGAACAAAGCGCCAGAAAAAGCTTCCAAGCGCTGTGTTCCACCTGCAGTCGAGCAGCAGGGAGCAGCAGCAGGGAGCAGCAGCAGCAAACACCAAGTCCCCGAAAAGCCAATAGGGACATCCTGGAAATCTATATAAACTGGGTAATTTATTCAAAAATACGCCCACTGCGTCTGCATTGTGTGTCGGTTGCTGCTTGGCACCTCGCACCTCGCGCGAACATGGACGTCAAACTTCATCCATCTGAGACTATGAAATAGCCGGATTGGTCAGTGTTCAGTGGCTCGTTGCTTGGGTCACGGTCTCGTAGACCACGTTGACGGCGAGCGGGGTGATTCCGAAGGCCCAGACGGGTGCTGAAGATGGCCTGCTTCCTGTCCAGGACCGTATAATCCACGACGGGCGCCCCGTTCTTCTCCGCCGTCCGGCAGCATCCAAGTCCATTGTGTTGTCAGCTTGGCGTCCATGTTCCCCGCCTTGGCCGCGGCCATGTACTTGAGCACTCCCTGCTCGTACTCGTCGGCGTTGGTAGTGCGCGTGATGAAAGGAACCGGGCCGTGCCTCAGCAGCGCGCCCACTGCGACGACGGGAAGTACCCGTACGACGCAGTGGGCGCGCTGCTGAGGCACGGCCCGGTTCCTTTTATTACGCGCATGACCAACGCTCGACGAGTACGAGCAGGGAGCGCTGAAGTACACGGCCGCGGCCAAGGTTTCGAGGTCGAGGCGTGGGGAACATGGACGCCAAGCCTCAACAACGCGATGGACTGGATGTACCAGAAGCAGGCGGAGAAGGACGGGGCGCCCGTTCGTGGACGTCATATGGTCCTGGACAGGAAGCAGGCCACTGACCACCGTCTGGCCTTCGGAATCAACCCGCTCGCTGTCAACGTCGTCGACGAGACCGTGACCCAAGCAATGATGCCACTGAACACGACGAGTCCGGCTATTACATAGTATCAGATGAAGTAAACTGATGTCGACATGTTCGCGCGAGGTGCGAGGTGCGAAGCAGGGGTGACACGCAATGCGGACGCAGTGGGCGTATTTTTGAATAAATTACCCAGTTTATATAGATTTCCAGGATGTCCCTATTGGCTTTTCGGGGACTTGGTGTTTGCTGCTGCTGCTCCCTGCTGCTGCTCCCTGCTGCTCGACTGCAGGTGGAACACAGCGCTTGGAGAGTTTTTTTTCTGGCGCTTTGTCGATTCCAGTCAGCTTCTGCTCCGCATTGACTGTTAATGTTCACAAATAAATCAACCATGAACTACATGTAGAGATATTTCTAGAGCGATATGCACTAGCCTTAGTCACATACGCATCCTATCCGCTTTCGACACGCATGTATGCATTCTACAGTTGTATTCTCTTACGACAGTTGTATATTCCCACCTGCAATCTGGGAAAACTTCTATTTCTCATGATGGTGAAGCGTCCGTCTTCGTTGCTAAAGCCGTTCAGTCCAAGATCAGAGCCGTTCGGGTTGAGCGGATAATCTTGCTCGAACGCCGGCTGGCCTGTCTGCGCTATGTCGATGCCGCCGGCGAGGCGAGCGAGATTTATCCGCTCAACCCGAACGGCTCTGATCTTGGACTGAACGGCTTTAGCAACGAAGACGGACGCTTCACCATCATGATGCCGCATCCGGAACGTGTTTTTCGCAGTGTGCAGAATTCGTGGTCCACTCCGGAGTGGGGCGAATACGGCCCGTGGATGCGCATGTTCCGTAATGCGCGTCGCTGGATCGACCAGGCGTGACCATCAAGCCCAAACCGATAGTTGCCGCCATGGCAGCTTACGCACTGCCGGATATCAGTGCCGCCGAAGGTCTCGAACCGATTGTACTGGCGCAGAACGAACATGCCTGGCCGCCCTCGCAGCAAGTGCGGGACGCTGTCGGGGCGGCGCTCGACAGGGCGCAGCTTTACCCGGACGGCGAATGCAAGGAGCTGTGTGCGGCCATTGCCGATGTGCACAAGCTGAATCCCGACAACATTGTATGCGGCTCCGGCTCGATGGAACTGATGTCGGGCCTGATGCAGGCCTATATGTCGAACGGCGATCGCATGTTGATGTGCGAGTACGGTTACCTGTTTATGCGGACACTCGCTAAACTGGCCGGCGCCACTGTCGACGTCGCGGCGGAGCCCGCATACCGTGTCGATGTCGATACCTTGCTGGCAGAACTGAGACCGGAAACCAGGCTCGTCTTTGTCGTCAATCCGGGGAACCCCTGTGGGAGCGTTATTCACAATGACGAAATCAGGCGCTTACGCGCAGGCCTGCCGGATGACGTGCTACTGCTGGTAGACGAAGCCTACGCTGAATTTGTCGACGAGGGCTTCCACCCGCCAATTTTTGACCTGGTTGATCTTGGCAACACGGTAGTCACGCGTACCTTTTCCAAGATCTACGGCCTCGCCGGGCTGCGCGTGGGTTGGGGTTACTTGCCGGATGATGTGCGCGATCAGCTGCGCAAGGTGTTGAACCCCGGCAGCGTTTCCGTGCTATCGCAGGTCGCCGCGCAGGCGGCGATGCAAGACCAGCAAACCGCACATATCGCGCGTCGGAAAATAGCCGAGCAGCGTGATTACCTGTCGGCACAAATCAGTCAACTGGGGCTAAACGTCGTACCCAGTCAAACCAATTTTATCCTGGTCGATTTTGTCACACAGGAAGCCGCGGTATCGGCATTTGAGTTTTTGCGCAACCACGCACTGGTGGTGAGGCCGATGGGTGGTTACGGTTTACCCACCTGCCTGCGGATTACGATTGGCACCGGCGAACAAATGCAAATGACGGCGCACACGCTGGCTGACTGGCGGCAGATTCATGCGCAGCTTTGAGCTGGGCGACGTCACGCTGGCGGATACCCGCGCGCGGCGAATCGGCATGATCGTACCGGCATCGAACACGAATGCCGAACCGGATTGTCTGCTACTGGCGCCGCCCGGTGTCACCATTCACACCACGCGCAGCGGCGGCTACGATGTCGCGGCAATCCCGGATTCCGATGAAATGCGCCGCTTTGCGCGCCAGGCGCTTGACCAGCAATTGCAATTACTGGTCGATGGGCGCGTCGAACTGATTGCCTATGCCTGTACTTCGGCCACGCTGGCAGACGGGCCTGGATTTGATCAGGCGTTTTGCGACGAAATAACCAGCAAATCAGGGCTGCCGGCGGTGACGACGGCGGGTGCCCTGATCGAAGCGATGCGGGACCTTGGCGCACAACGCGTCGCGTTTACTTCACCTTATGTGCAGCAACTGGCCGCCGAGGCGGTCGATTTTATCGAGCAATGCGGAATCGAGGTAGTCAATCAGCTTGGCTTCGACCAGGCACTTAGCAGCCTCGAGCAAAACGCGTTAACTCCGCAAGATGCTTACCAGATGGGATTAAAAGCGGATCATCCGCAAGCCGAACTGCTGCTTGTCTCATGCACCGATTACCGCGCCCTGGAAGCGGTTCCAGCGCTTGAACAGGCGCTGGGCAAACCAGTCGTTACGAGTAACTCGGCATTGATGTATGCCTGTCTCAAACGACTCGAGATCGATATGAGCAGTATCGAGGCCGGTGGCTTTCTGTTTACCCGCCGGAACTAGTTGTGGATATCGGGGTCTAGGATTAATTCGAAATTTAAGGGCTGACGATGATTAAAATCAAGAAAAGCTGGGAAATCCCGGAATCCGAGGTAACGCCTGAACCTTTATACCTGCGGCGTCGTGAATTTATCAAGACGGGCGGGTTGATCGGCGGTGCACTGCTATTAAACCCGCTGGCGGCCGCGCAAGCCTCGATCGCGATTGGCGACTACCAGAAAGAAGCGGTATCGCTGGACGAGGAAATTACCGAAGAAAATGACGCCACCAGCTATAACAACTTTTACGAATTCGGCACCGGCAAGGAAGATCCCAAGCAAAATTCAAAGCGCTTTCAAACCGATGACTGGAAAATAGTAGTCAGTGGCGAATGCGAGAAACCGGGTACCTACGGTCTCGAAGACCTGGTCAAACCATTCCCCATCGAGGAGCGTATTTATCGTTTGCGTTGTGTCGAAGCCTGGTCGATGGTAATTCCGTGGCTGGGCATCCCGTTGGGATCAATTTTGAGTAGCATGCAACCAACATCGAAAGCAAAGTACGTGGCCTTCAGAACCCTGCATGACCCGGTACGCATGCCCGGGCAGCAACGCTCGGTATTGAACTGGCCCTATCGCGAAGGCCTGACCATTGCCGAGGCAATGCATCCACTGACGATTTTATCGGTTGGCATGTACGGCAAAACCATGCCCAACCAGAACGGAGCGCCGATTCGGCTGGTGGTGCCATGGAAGTATGGCTTCAAAAGCATCAAGTCGATTGTCGGTATCGAGTTTACCGAGCAACAGCCGCAGACCTCCTGGAATATGGCCTCTGCGCGAGAGTATGGTTTTTATTCAAACGTCAATCCCGAAGTCGACCATCCGCGCTGGTCGCAAAAACGCGAGCGCCGTATCGGCGAAATCTTCAAACGCGATACGCTCATGTTTAATGGCTATGGGGAAGAAGTCGCCGCGCTCTACGACGACCTGGATCTGACCGCCAATTTCTAATATGTCGGTCTCCGCGGCACTCAAGTCCGCCTATGCCAAACCAGTTGCGCATCTGCTTTGCCTGCTGCCGTTGATGGTTCTGCTGTGGGCGGCGTTTGATGACGGCCTGGGCGCTAATCCGGTGGAAACACTGACCCATGAGACCGGCGAATGGACGCTGCGATTCCTGCTGATTACGCTGAGTATGACCCCGCTACGGCAGTGGACCGGGCTGACATCATGGATACGTTTTCGCCGCCTGCTCGGGTTGTATGCATTTTTCTATGTCTGTTGCCATTTCATGATCTGGTTTATCGCCGACCATTCGCTCGATGTCGTCGCCATGGTCGAAGATATTATCAAGCGTCCATATATAACCCTTGGCTTCAGCGCACTGCTGTTAATGCTGCCGTTGGCGATCACCTCCAATCAGGCGATGATCAGGCGTCTCGGCAAGAAATGGAAAAGCCTGCATCAGCTGGTCTACCTGGTCCTGTCGCTTGGGGTGCTGCATTTCATGTGGTTGGTGAAGGCCGACTATCTCGAACCGATAATTTATGCGATTATCGCAGTTGTATTGTTGCTGCACCGGGCTGGCCCGATGAAGCGCTTCAGCCTGAGATCTTCCCCGGCCGCACGTTAAGCCGGTAAAAGATAGCTGGCATCAAACGACTGGAAGTATATGAAAGTACTGGTTACCGGGGCTGCGGGTTTTATTGGTCAGGCACTTACGCATAGCCTGTGCCAGCGTGGTGACGAGGTCGTCGGCATAGACAATCTGAATCATTACTACGATGTCGGTCTGAAACAGGCGCGCCTGCAGCAACTCGAAATCTTTACAAACTTCCGCTTCGTCAATATGGATTTGGCGGACCAGGTTGCGCTGGATGGGTTGTTCAGGGAATCCCGTTTCGATCGCGTGCTAAATATGGCGGCGCAGGCCGGGGTGCGTTATTCACTCGAAAATCCGCGCGCATACATCGACAGCAACCTGGTCGGCTTCGGCAATCTGCTCGAGTGCTGCCGACACCATGATATCGAACACCTGGTCTACGCATCGTCGAGTTCGGTTTACGGTGCCAATCAGAGCATGCCGTTCAGCACCGCGGATAACGTCGATCACCCGATTTCGCTTTACGCGGCTACCAAGAAGGCTAACGAATTGATGGCTCACAGTTATAGCCATCTTTACCGGATACCAACTACCGGACTGCGTTTTTTCACCGTTTATGGACCCTGGGGACGGCCCGATATGTCGCCCATCCTGTTTGCCGACGCGATTACGCAGGGTAAGCCGATCCAGGTCTTTAACCAGGGGCGGCACAAACGGGATTTTACCTATATCGATGATATCGTCGACGGGGTGATAAGATGCCTGGACAGGATTCCGGCAGGAAATCCGCAATGGTCTGGAATGAACCCGGACCCGGCAAGCAGCAATGCGCCCTGGCAGATTTATAACATCGCTCGTGGTGAACCGGTCGAGCTTTTGCATTATATTGAATTAATGGAGCAGGCCCTGGGTAAGACAACCAGCAAGGAGTTACTGCCAGCCCAGCCCGGGGATGTCGAAGCAACCTATGCCGACATCGATACGCTGGTCGCCGACACCGGATATACCCCGAAAATTTCTATTCAACAGGGTTTAGATCAATTTGTCGGCTGGTATATGGATTATTACGCGAAAAAATAACATATAATCGAAATTAAAATGCCCGCCAGAGGCCTTTAACCGGGAGAGTTTCTCATCGTTGACAACACGCAACAGTCAGCCTTGCTAGAGGTTAACAATCTTGCTGTAGACTTTTTACTGCAGGGTAGCCCAGTGCCGGCGTTAATCGATGTTTCCTTTGCCGTCAAACCAGGTGAGACGGTGGCCCTGGTCGGTGAGTCGGGTTCTGGTAAGTCGGTCACTTCGCAGGCGATCATGGGAATCCTGCCAGCCAATGCAAAAATTCGTGCCGGCGAGATCTGGTTCAACAACCCTGAAAGTGGCCAGTTGCTTGATATCGCCGCGCTAGATCCCGATAGCGCGCAAATACGCCAGATACGTGGCGGCGCCATATCCATCATATTTCAGGAGCCAATGACTTCGTTGTCGCCGGTGCATACCATTGGTGATCAAATCAGCGAAGCGCTGTTCCTGCACCGCGACGCCAGCCGACAGGAAGGTCTGAAACTGACCGAGACAATGTTGCAACATGTCGGTTTTGCGAACCCCTGCCCGGGCCATGAACATGTATCCGTTCGAATTGTCCGGTGGATTGCGTCAGCGCGCGATGATTGCGATGGCGATGATTTGCCATCCATCGCTGATGATAGCCGATGAACCGACCACCGCGCTCGATGTAACTATCCAGGTACGCATCCTCAAATTGATCAGGGAATTGCAGGCTGAGCTCGGCATGGCGATGTTGTTGATTACACATGACCTCGGTGTCGTCGCCAATATGGCAGACCAGGTGGTGGTGATGTATCACGGCAGGGTTATGGAAGCAGGCCCGTTGCGGGAGCTGTTCAGTAATCCACAGCATGATTATCTCAAGGCGCTGATGCATGCGGTGCCCCGATTCGATCTGAAACCGGGTGAGCGGCTGGTCCCGGTACGCGAAATTCACTCCGAAACTGGCGCCTTGATCAGGAAAGCCCCACTCGATCAGGAGCTTGTTTCCAGCGAGCCTCTGTTGAAGGTGAGTGATCTCAGCAAAACCTATCGCCTGCATGGCGGTGGCTGGATCAAGTCTGAATCACAGGACTTGCTGGCGGTTGACAGCGTGTCGTTCGAGGTCGAGCGTGGTGAGTGTTTTGGCCTGGTCGGTGAGAGCGGTTGTGGCAAGACAACCCTGAGCAAGATCATCATGCGCGCGATTACCCCGGACCAGGGTGAGATTACCTACCATGATGGTAGCCAGGCCATCGATGTGCGCGCGCTGCAGGGCGATGACCTGCTTGCTTTCAGGCGCAAGATGCAGTTTATTTTTCAGGATCCCTATAGCGCGTTGAATCCGCGCATGACGGTGTTTGACATCCTGCGCGAACCGCTAGTCGTGCACGACCTTGGTGACATGGATTATCAACGCGAAATGGCGACCGAACTGATGCGACTGGTCGGGCTCGACCCACGTTTTTTAAGCCGATATCCGCACAGTTTTTCCGGTGGCCAGCGCCAACGTATTGGCATCGCGCGCGCCCTTGCGCTGCAACCCGACCTGATTATCTGTGATGAGCCGGTATCGGCACTGGATGTATCGATCCAGGCCCAGGTGTTGAATCTGTTGAAGGATTTGCAGCAGGAACTCGGGCTTACAGTCGTTTTTATTTCCCATAATCTCGCGGTAATCCACTATATCGCTAATCGTATAGCGGTTATGTGCGCAGGGCGTATCGTTGAACTCGCACCGCGCGATAAACTGTTCGAGAACCCGGTTCACCCTTATACCCAGGCACTGTTATCGGCGGTGCCACACCCGGAACTTTCGCAACCATTGAGTTTCGAGGCGATTACCGAGGGCGCCGCTTCCGATCCGTCCCGGTGGCAATTTCCGTTTACCATCGATGGTAGCGTGGCAACCGAATTAATGGGTCTCGGTGGTGGTCATTTCGTCAGGGTCACGGCGGGTTCCAGACCAGCCGATGTTGCGGCATGAAAATGCCCTACAAGGCCATAGCGTTAGGCGCATTCCTGTTACAGATCAGTGCTGTAAATGCATTAGACGGGTTGGTTGAAACGCCTTCACTCACTGCCCAGGTTCAATCCGGTGAGCTACCGCCGGTTGAGAATAGACTCCCGCGGGAACCGCAACTGGCCCAGTTGCGTCCGGACCAAACTGCAGGCATGCACGGCGGCGAACTGCGCCTTTTGATGGGAAAACAAAAGGACATACGGCAAATCGTAATTTACGGTTATGCCCGGCTGGTGGGTTACACGCCCGAACTGGATCTCAAGGCAGATATCCTGGAAAGTTACGAAGCGTTCGAAAATCGAGTCTTTACGCTGCATTTGCGTGAGGGGCATAAATGGTCTGATGGCCACCCCTTCACCAGCGAGGATTTCCGCTACTACTGGGAAGATATCGCCAATAACCCGGAACTGTCCAAGGGCGGGCCCGACAAACTATTCATCATCGATGGCGAATTACCGAAGGTCGAGTACCTCGATAAGTACACCGTAAGATACAGCTGGTCCAGGCCGAATCCGTATTTCCTGCCGGCGCTCGCTGGTGCGCGGCCACTGTATATTTACAAGCCGGCGCATTACCTGCGCCAGTTTCACGCACGTTATCAAAGCGAAGAAGTGTTGCAGCAGATGATGGATGAGGCTGGCAAACGCAAGTGGACAGGGGTTCATGTCAACAAGGACCGTCCTTACAAGGCGACCAATCCGGATCTGCCAACGCTGCAACCCTGGGTCAATTCTACCTATCCGCCTGCGGAGAGATTTATCTTCAAGCGTAACCCTTTTTACCATCGCATGGACCAGAACGGTCGCCAGTTACCTTATATCGATTCGATTGCGATCAATATTGCATCGAGCAAGCTGGTGCCGGCCAAAACCGGAGCTTACGAGTCGGATCTGCAGGCGCGTTATTTGCGTATGGATAATTACACGTTTTTAAAATCCAGTGCGAAGCGAAATGATTTTGATGTGCGCCTGTGGCAGACCGGCAAAGGTGCACATGTTGCCCTGTATCCGAATCTGAACACCAATGATCCCGCATACCGCGAGCTGATGCGTGATGTGCGCTTTCGGCGAGCGTTGTCGCTAGCGATCCACCGTTTTGAAATCAATCAGGTGGTTTATTTCCGGCTGGTTCAGGAGAGCAATAATACGGTTCTCGCTGAAGATAAGCTGTATAAGCCGGAGTACCAGTTTGACGGTATCGAATTCGATCTTGAGCATGCCAACCAGTTGCTCGATGAATTAGGCCTCACCCAACGCGATGATCGTGGTGTGCGCCTGTTGCCTGACGGGCGTCCGCTTGAAATTCTGATTCAGACTGCCGGTGAAAGCACCGAGCAGACCGATATACTGGAACTGATACACGATAGCTGGCTCGATGCCGGAATCAAGCTGTATAGCGTACCGTCGACGCGCGAAGTATTTCGTAACCGGATATTTTCCGGTGATGCCATCATGTCGATCTGGTCGGGACTGGAAAACGGGATGCCGACCCCGGAGAACAGTCCCAGCGATCTGGCACCCACTACGAAGTACCAGTACCAGTGGCCGCAATGGGGCGCCTACTACGAATCGAGTGGAAAAAGCGGCGAGGCGCCGGAATTACCCGCGGCCCGGGAGCTTGTCGTTTTGAATGACCAATGGGCCCGTGCCAGAACGCGTGAAGAGCGCATTGCAATCTGGCATCAGATGCTCGATATCAACCGTGAACAGATGTTCACCATCGGTATCGTCAATCATGTACCGCATCCAGTGGTAGTCAGTAATCAATTGTACAACGTCCCGGCAAAAGGTTTTTACGATATTTCTCCGGGATCGTACTTTGGCATTTACAAGCCGGATACCTTCTGGTTCGACGAGACGAGGCGCTAATGCTGACCTACATTCTGCGCCGGATTCTGACCATGATCCCAACATTGCTGGTGATCAGCATGCTGGTATTCGTCATTATCCAGTTGCCACCCGGGGATTATCTGGAAAGTCATATCGCCGAACTGCAAAGCCAGGGCGAGTCGGTCGACGAGAATAAAATTGCCTTTCTGCGCGAAGAGTACGGGCTCGACAAGCCGATGCTGCAACAATACGGGCAATGGCTTTTCGGTATGCTGCAAGGTGATTTCGGTTATTCCTTCGAGTATGATCTGCCCGTCACCGAGGTGGTCGGAGATCGACTTTTCCTGACCGTGATAATCTCGATTACCACTATCCTGTTCACCTGGATTATCGCTTTTCCAATCGGTATTTATTCGGCCACCCATCAATATAGCTGGGGCGACTACGGGTTATCGACACTGGGGTTTCTGGGGCTGGCGACGCCGAACTTCCTGCTCGCACTGGTGATGCTTTATTTCGCCAACGTCTATTTCGGTACCAGTATCGGTGGCTTGATGGATGCGGAATATATCGATGCGCCCTGGAGTACCGACAAGATAATCTCGATACTAGAGCATTTATGGATTCCGGTTGTCGTCATCGGTACATCAGGTACCGCCGGTATGATCAGACGCCTGCGCGCCAATCTGCTGGATGAACTGCAAAAGCAGTATGTCACCACCGGAAGGGCCAAGGGGCTGCCGCCTGGAAAATTACTCAGAAAGTACCCACTACGGGTCGCGCTCAACTTTTTTGTCGCCGATATAGGCAACCTGTTGCCGACCGTTATTTCCGGTGCAGAGATAGTGGCCGTGGTCATGTCGCTGCCAACCACCGGGCCAATTTTGCTCAGCGCGCTGCAAAGCCAGGATATGTACCTGGCCGGGTCTTTTTTGATGTTTCTGGCATTGCTAACCGTATTCGGTGTGCTGGTTTCCGATATTGCACTGGCCATGCTCGATCCGCGTATTCGACTCGGTGGAGGCGCCAACAAGTGACCACCACGCACTTTGTTTCACGCGAACCCTTCGATCCTCATTCGATCGAAGCACTGACCCCGGCGCAGGAAAGGTACTACATGGCCTCGCAGTGGAAACTGATGTGGTGGAAACTGCGTCGGCACCGGCTGGCCGTTATCTGCGGGGTTATCCTGGCATTAAACTATGCCACGATCATGTTTAGCGAGGTGATCGCGCCCTACAACCTGCATACACGCAATACCGAATTTATCTATTCGCCGCCCCAATCGATACATTTATTTCACGATGGCGAGTTTATCGGGCCGTTCGTCTACGGCAGGGATTACGAGCTCGACATGGATATCCTCAAACGCAACTACCCCGAGAACAGGAATATTGTGCAACCCCTGCGTTTCTTTTGCCAGGGTGACAGCTACCGTTTCTGGGGACTGTTTGAGGCACGCTTTCATCTGGTTTGCCCGCCTGAGAATGGCACCTTCTTTTTACTCGGTACCGACCGCCTGGGGCGGGACATGTTTTCCCGCATTACCTATGGTGCCCGCATATCGCTCACTATTGGCCTGGTCGGAATAATTATCAGCTTTACCTTTGGCATCCTGATCGGTGGACTCGCCGGTTACTATGGCGGCTGGGTCGATGCTTCCGTGCAAAGGCTGATCGAGGTAATTCGCTCATTTCCTGAACTACCGCTGTGGATGGCGCTATCCGCGGTATTACCGATAAACTGGAGCCCGATTCTGATATTTTTCGGGATTACCGTGATTCTGGCATTGCTCGACTGGACCGGGCTGGCACGTGCGGTGCGTTCGAAGTTGCTCTCGCTGCGCGAGGAAGACTATTGTTCCGCAGCTGAACTGATGGGGGCCAAACCCGGACGCATCATCGGGCGTCATCTTTTGCCCGGATTCATGAGTCATTTGATAGCCTCGGCGACGCTGTCGATACCGGCGATGATCCTGGGCGAAACTGCGCTCAGCTTTCTTGGCCTCGGCTTAAGGCCACCGGTCACCAGCTGGGGCGTGTTGTTAAACGAAGCGCAAAACATCAACGTGGTGGCGCTATATCCGTGGCTGCTATTCCCGGTCGTACCGGTCGTGCTGATCATCCTTACCTTTAACTTCTTCGGCGACGGATTGCGTGATGCGGCCGATCCCTACAAGTGATCGATGCCTGTCGGCTTTCAGCAACGTGACCGTTGCCCTCTGTGCGGTTCCAGCAGCAACAGGCTACTGTGTGACATTCCGTACAGCGATCAACGGCTGGCGAATTTTGTCGAACAGTTTTACCGTGGCAGGGTAGCGTTACAAACGCTGCAATCCGCCAGCTATCGGGTGGTGCTGTGCGAAGAATGCGATTTTATCTACCAGGATTCGATTCTGGATGAAAAAGGTATGCAAACGCTGTACGAAGACTGGGTCGATCACGAGCAAAGTTTGCAGCGCAAACAAACCGCAAACAGTCAACGTTACCGCCAGTATGCTGGTCAGGTTCAGGCTCTGGTGGGCTTGCTGAATCAGCGGCCCGATCAAAGCCGAATTCTCGATTTTGGGATGGGCTGGGGTTACTGGAGCCGGATGGCACAGGCGTATGGCTTTGACGTCGTTGGGTTCGAGTTATCGAATCAACGCAGAGAATATGCCCGACAAATGGGCGTCAAAGTCATCGATACACTGCCGGCGAGCGTAGCGGATTTCGATTGTGTCTACGCTAACCAGGTATTTGAGCATTTACCCGACCCGCTGCAGACCCTGGTAGATCTTTGTCAACAGTTGAAGCCCGGGGGAATAGTTTGTCTTCGCGTACCTGATGGCCGGGGCGTCGCCGCTCGGCTGGAACAACGAGGCTGGTCGCCTGAACTCGAAGCCGTTCATCCGCTCGAGCACATCAACTGTTTTACCCGAAAGACACTGATAAGCTTTGCGGCAAAAGCCGGATTAAAGCCTTTTAATCCACCGTTACGTTTAAGCTGGGGGAGTTTATGGGATGGAGTCAGGCGCGAGGTTGCGGATCGACTGCTAACCACACACCTTTTCCTGAGGCGTCAGTAACCTTTACCCAGGTAGTTACTCGGAGGTTAGCAAATGCTGAAAATGTGCACTGCTGGTTTGCATTTCTGCGAAAGGCCCCTGGTCGACGAGTTTGCCGCGTTCCATCACCATTACCGCATCGAACTGTTCCGCCAGCTGAACCCGTCCGAGCATCCAGAGGATGCCACGATTTTCCATCTTTTGCCTGACGTTGCCGATCAGACGACGTTCGCTGGCCGTATCCAGGCTCGATAAGGCTTCATTTACAATCAGCAAATCGGGAGCCTTCAGCAGGGCGCGCGCAAGCCCCAGTTTCTGGCGTTGAATCGAAGACAGGCGGCCACCGGCGACCCCCACTTCGTATCTAAGACCGGCTTCGATTATCTGGTTGCGCAAGCCAAGCGACTCGACTACATCAGCAATCAGGGAGTTGATTTTCTGTTGGGCATTGGCCTGGCCGTAGGCCAGTTTTCCGAACAGAATATTGTCCTGGATCGAGATGCGCGGATTGAAGCTGGACTCATCGAAAAATTCGATGCCTAGATCTTCGGTGGTCGCATGATCATGGATTTGCCGACGCGCGGCGAGTATGCGTTGCTGGATAGACTCGGTCATCAATCCCAGTCGATGCCGAGCCACGATCAGCTTGAAAGGTAACGATATCAGGCGCCGGCGGTCGCTTTTCGGCAGGCTTTGCAGATCATGCTGCCTGGTTTGTTGTAGCAGTTTGTTGAACTCTGGTAAATCGTCGGCCTGGATAAAGCTGAATTGTTCGAATAGCTCGCTATCGGGTTCGACGTCGGAGAAAAGGTCGAGCATGATTTCGGTTATCTTGACGCCGGCGTTGAGAAATTCATCGGTCAGGTCATTTTGCTTGAGCGCCTTTTGCATGGCCGGGTAGTCGATCAATTGTTCGACATCGATGGCGTCGTCGTAAACCGTGCCAAACAACAGGTTCTCCGATACCGTCATATTGAGATTATATTTTTCGTGGTCGAAAGGTTCGACCAGCCGGGCAATTTCGGGCTCCTTGAATTTGTCACGCAATTGCCGCCGTGCCTGCATAACTCCTGCAATGAGATCGGTATTCTCCGACTGATCCACCAACGAGAGTAACCCGAACTGGTAAATTTCCTCATCCATTTCGACGGCTTTGAGAATATCAATAATAAACGCGGTCAGCTGCTCCCGGTTTTCCAGGCCAAGCGCCTGGAGGTCGATCCAGTCGTCGTCGTAGCGGTTGGGAGAGTTGCCTGCTCGCAGTGCGAGTGCTCGTTCAACTTCCTTGTCGTGGTCGTCAGCTTCACCAGGTATCGGGTGGTGCTTGAGCGCATAGCATAGATTGTCGTAAACCGTGCCGTTAAACATGAATGCCGCGGTTCCCACATAGCCGAGACGCCTGCCAGTGATCGATTCAGGCACATTCTCCATTTTCCAGTCACCAATGTTAATGCTGCCCGAACTGGGATTGACCAGTCTCGACATCAGTAAAGCGAGCTCTTCCTTACCGCTATTGCCCAGTCCCACCGCGGCACAGTGCTGATCTAATGGAAATTTGAAGCTGGTGCCGTCAATGCTGTAATAAAGTCCATCCTCAGTGTAGCGAATATTGTTAGCCTGAATTTCGCGACCCGGAAATTCGAGTGACTCGGGACGATTGTCGATGATGTCCATTTCGAGCATATTTTGCGGGTCAAACTGCTGGATGACCTGGCCGTACTTGACCTTTACGTCTTCCTTGCGCTGGTAGTAACGCAGCAGTTCCTTCCATGGACCGGAGAGATCCTTGTAGGCCACCAGCACCGCGACCATCGAACCGATGGATAAATCGCCGCGTAACACGAAATAACCACCGACCGAGTAAAAGAAAAAAGGTGTCAGCTGGGCAATAAAATTATTCAGAAACTTGATGAAAAACTTGCGCTTGTAGATCGCGAAACGAATCAGGTAGATCTTGCCAAGCCGCTGGCTGATATGGGCGCGTTCGTAGTGACTGGTATCGTTGGCATGAATCTCGGTAATGCCGGAAACGGTTTCGCCGATGCGACCTGACATGTTACGCACCATCGCTACCCGTTCCTTTGAGAGGTTGTTGACGCGTTTTTGCAGGCGTGGAATCACGACAAGCTGAAACGGGTACAGCGAAATCGCGGCCAGGCCGAGAAACAGGTCCTGTTGAAAGATGAAAACCAGGTAAGTCAGCAGTATACCGCCCTGAAACACCGGCAGGGTGAAGGATTCGCCGATGAATTCGCCTAAAATTTCCGTCTCTGAAGTGATCATCGGGATCAGTTCATTCGACGAAACTCGTTTGAAATGCGGCATTGGAAAGCGCAGGATACGTTCGTAAAGTTCGAACCTGAGTCTGCGCAGCACACGTTCGCCAAGTGCGCCACGGTATACGTTTAATAGATACTTTAAACCTCCACTAACAAGCACCACCAGCAGGAAGGCAAAACTGAACAGCAACAGGAACTCGAGACGATCAAGCTCGTAGCCGAAAATCGCCTGCGGAACTTCCTGTCCTTCGAGCAGGTTGATTATTTTCTTGGGTAGTTCGAGGGTAACGTAAACCAGGGGAAGCGAAACCAGCGACAGTATAATCAGGCCTATCTGGTCTTTCTTACTGTGATCAAGTATGTATCTGTAAAGCGATGGTTCCATATATTTCCAGTTTCTGATGCTTACCTGGCCGTCGGGTTCCAGACCTGGTGTTGCTAGCACGACATGTCATGCCGGTGTACTATCGCGCATCGATCGATTTATATCAAATACAGGTTATGCCACCCAGGCTGGCAATTGTTTTAAAAGGCTACCCACGCTTATCGGAAACTTTCATCGCGCAGGAAATCAGGGCGCTTGAGCTGCGTGGCTTCGAGCTCTGTATCTTTTCGCTGCGTCACCCCTATGATCCGGCAACGCACCCGATTCATGCCGAAATTGAAGCGCCGGTTTATTATTTGCCCGAGTATGTACACGATGATATCCCCGCGGTGCTGCGTGCGTTTTTACGAGTATGCTGGAAACCCGGGTTCTGGCGAGCTCTGACGGCCTTTAGCCGGGATTTATGGCGCGATCCGACGCGTAACCGAATGCGCCGCTTTGCGCAGTCGATGGTTATGGCACACAAGATGCCTGCTACGGTGCAACACTACTATAACCATTTCATGCATACGCCTGCGTCGGTAACTTACTACGCCAGCAAAATCAATCAAACCCCCTGGAGCGTATCCGCGCATGCCAAGGATATCTGGACCATTCCCGAATGGGAACTGCGCGAAAAGCTGGCAAGTAGCCAATGGTTGGTTACCTGCACCCGCGCCAACGAAAAGTATCTCTCCAGCCTGGCTGACACTGAGGACAAGGTGACACTGCTTTATCACGGGCTGGACTTTGATCGGTTTGGTGAAAAACCGGAAACCGCGTCAAATCGGGACGGCAGCGATGCAGACAATGAAGTTCGTTTGATCAGTGTTGGTCGCGCAGTAGATAAAAAAGGATACCAGACTCTGCTGACGGCATTGTCCGCTTTGCCGGCGACGCTGCATTGGCGATTTGTGCATATCGGCGGTGGTGAATTGCTCGAACAATTACAACAGCAGGCACGCGAATATGGCATCGACAGGCGCATAAAGTGGCTGGGCGCATTACCGCAAACGGAGGTTCTGGCGCAGTATCGTGACGCGGATTTATTTGTACTGCCGAGCCAGATATCGGCTGATGGCGATCGCGATGGATTGCCCAACGTGTTGATGGAAGCGCAAAGTCAGAACCTGGCCTGTTTATCGACCAACATATCAGGCATACCGGAACTGATCATTCATGCCGAAACCGGATGGCTGGTCGAACAAAAAAATCACCAGCAGCTGACCCAGGCGCTACAGAAAATGATCGCTGATCCGGAGTTGCGCAGCAGGCTGGCACAGGCAGGGTTCGATCGCGTGCGTCGCGAATTTTCGATGGATCGGGGAATCGATACCCTGGTTAGCAGGCTGCAGCAGTCAATGGGGGTCAATAATCAGTCATGAAACTCGCCTTGCTTCGACATGCCGTGACTGACTGGAATCTTGAAAAACGGGTCCAGGGCCGAATCGATCAACCCCTGTCCGCGAGCGGACGTCGGCAATTCCAGGATCTGCTGTTACCGCCGGAATTTACTGCCTGTCGTTGGTATTGCAGTCCCCTGCGTCGTGCCACGCAGACGGCAGAATTACTGGGCTTGACTGCAATCGAGATAGAGGATGCGTTAATTGAAATGAGTTGGGGTGACTGGGAAGGCGAAATACTCAAACCCCTGCGCAAGCGGCTAGGCGACGAGATGCGGGATAACGAGCGTCGCGGGATCGACTTTTGCCCACCGGGCGGAGAAAGCCCACGCCAGGTCCAGGCCCGGCTGCAAACCTGGTTACGGCAAATTGGCGCGTTACGGCAGGATACTGCGGCGGTAGTGCACAAAGGCATAATTCGCTGTATTTATGCGCTCGCCTGCGACTGGGACATGTGCGGTGAATCGCCAGTCGATTTTGCCTGGGATTCGATCCACCAGTTCGAACTCCGCGCTGACGGCAAACTACTCGATAGTTACCAGTCCATCCCCCTCATCAAATCCTGAAAGTTATGTCATCGGTGCTGACTGATAAGCTCAGTCCGTCAATCCATCCCACGGCTATCTCGAGGAAAAGCCCGCAAAAGTCGCTACCAAACGGCAAAAAACGCCGTTTGGCACATCCCTGTGATCGCTTGGAACCCGAGGCGTCGGACCGACTCGGTCAGGCACGAGGGGCTTTACCGGTTTACCCTGGGGTTATTTTGAACCCGGGGGCGTGGTGGCGGAATTGGCTATTTCCAGATGGTGGCGGCGTCGAGCCAGTTGACAGCGGGGTGGTCGGACAGGAATTGCAGCAGGTCTTCGAGGAAGCGCCAGACCGCCTCGTTTTGCACCAGGTGATGGGTCAGGATGCCGGTAGGTTCTTCGATATCACGGTAGCCGGTGCGCCTGGCCTGCAGGTGCTGAATCAGAATCGCGATGGCGGGGTAGACACCGATAAAACCGCCCTGGTGACGCCAGTTTATCGGGTCGAGATGCGTGTTTACCTGGAGTAATCCAGGCGCAGGATATGCTTTACGGCGCACCTTCATTGTCGAAATTCCGGCAAATCCGATTTCGTTTAAACGCGATACAACCTGGTCGTCAATTCGATTCCAGGGCGGCACCAATACCGGTTTGAAGCGATCGGCGAAATGCTGCTCGAGGATCTGGTAGCCCCGTTCCAGATCGGCAATAATCTGCTTACTGGCGTGGCTACCCCCGAGTTCGAGCTTGCGTTGCCCGCGGGCGGCGTGGTTTTCATGCGCATAGCCGTGTTGCAATACGGCTATCAGTGCCCGGTCCCGCAGAAAATCGACCAGTTCAGGCTTGAGCCTGGACGGGATCACCGCCAGCGCCAACGGGGTATCCCGGTTGTAACTTAACCCAAGCAGTCGATCGAGTGCTCTACCGGGCCCGGTCGCGTCGTCGTCACGCCACCAGAAATCCACTGATTTGTCCATATCAGCCCATGCATCAAGCTCGCCACCAAGCCATAGCCAGGCCTTTGCAGATAGAGTTCTCATTTTCCCGCCATCGCGTTATTCAGCCATTGCGAGATCATAGTGGCGCTGTTACCGGCGCCGCCGAGGTTTACTTCAAGCGAGGGTTCTTGCCGGTCAGCCTGTTCGATTGCCGAGGCTAAAGTTGCTACCGATAATTCGTTTTGTTGCAGCATAACCAGTCGACCGAGGCGTTGCAGTTTTCGTGCGCGCATGGTTTGTTCGATTTCATCGGCTTCGGCATAAGGGATTACGACCGCGGCGGCAGTGCTGTTCAGGATGTCGGTGATCGTGTTGTAACCTGCTTGCGAAATTGACAGCCTGGCGCGCTTAACGAGTTCGCTAAAGTCGGGTCGGTTACGTTCGATAATGGTGCCTTCGCCGGCGAGCCGCTTGAGCTCTGCAAGATGTGACTCATCGATTGAAGGGCTTACCAGTATTCTCCAGCGCAGGTCCTTGAGTATCGACATGGGTTTGGCCGCGATTGCAGCTGTCAGAATATCCAGCCCGGTGGAGCTGCCGCCGGCAGATACCAGTACTTCGTTAACGCCGTCACCGGGGACTGACACTGTCCCCCCGGAAGCGCAGATATAGCCACTATAAAAGACTTTGTCGCTTATTCGATCTGCCAGCGGAAAACTTTCCTCGAGTCCGACTATTTTCTGGTCTCCGTGCACCAGTACGTAATCGTAAAATTCGCTTACCAGGTCGCAAATTTCTTCATTGCGTCCCGCCCTGGATTTAGGCTGCAGAATATCTCGTATCGAAGCAATGACCTGGGTACAAGTGGAACTGGCCCTGGCAGCCTGAAGCAGCGGTATCAACTCAAAACGCATCATGCGCCTGCCAAATGGAAATGTTTCAGTTATCAAAACCTGCGGTGAGCAGGAGGCGAAGATTTCAAGCAATTGTTGTTTGCGTTGGTCGCACCAGTCGGCGTTTATCGGGTTGCCATCCTGATCCAGTAGACGGGTAAAACTACCATCGGGGCTGTACACCGGCGGTAGTTGCCGCAGTCGAACGCCTGTCGGCATGGTTAAGGCCTGTGCTCTACCACCGGATACCAGTTCAACCGCAAAATCATGTCTCGCCAGTTCGGCTGCCAGTTGCAGAGAACGCTGCAGGTGCCCGACACCCAGTAGATGCTGGACATAGATCATGGCGCGTAATGACGAACTGATCGACAACTCCGGGATTTAGGCAGTTATACTTTCTTGTGCCGAAGGTTCGAAATATTCGCGTACCATTTCAGCGATGTTCTCGTGTCCTGCCAACAAGCCGGGAACATTTGCCAGGGAGGGTTTCGCCTGCTCTGGTAAAGCCCGTATTGCTGCGGCCATTTGCATAGGATCTCGTTCGCCGGCGGGATCGAGCATGCTCACCAGGTTCAGTTTTACCGCGCGCTCGGCGCGAATCAATTGTTCCTGCCGGGGAACCGATCTGGGGATTATCAGGGCAGGTTTATCCAGGGTCAGAATTTCGCAAAAAGTGTTGTAACCACCCATCGCGACGATAGCAATCGCTCTTTCCATGAGTAGTTCGATATGGCTGTCGAAGGTCAGAATTTCGACATTTGACAGCGCGTCGCAGCGTTCGTGAAATTCCTGCTGTTCGGCCGGGGGCATAAATGGTCCGGTTACAATAATCGCCCGGTATGGTTGTTGCTGATCAACCTCGTAGGCGCGGATCACCCAGTCGACCATTTCAACACCATCGCCTCCACCGCCGGCGGTGACCAGGATAAATGGGTCGTCGTGACTGATCGGCGAGACCCAGTTGCGATCACTGGGGATTTCCCGCCCAAGGTAGCCGGTATACGAAATCTTGCTTGTGATCGAAGCGGGCAGATCCAGGCCTTCAACAGGGCTGCCCATCTCCTCCAAACCATAGACCCAGATATCGTGATACAGGTTCTCCAGCACTGGTGCCACCTGTTTACGTTCCCATTCGGCCTTTAATAGAATGGGATCGTCCATGACATCGCGTAATCCGAGCACGTTGATGGCGCCTTGCTGTTTGAGCATCTCGAGGGTAGTGGTTACTTCCCCCTGCAGGCCTGTGGGTTCTTTGTCGACGAGAAATATATCGGGCTTAAAAGTGGCTGCGGTGTGATAGATGATGGATTCCCGCATCAGTAAGGTCTGTTCCAGATCGATATGAAGCCCTAATGATGTGTATTCGCCATCTCGCAGCTTGATAACCCCGGGGATGCGCACGAAATCAACCCGCGCTTTAAAGTCAAAACTGCCGATAATCGGAGAACCTGACAGAATGAGCACCGATAGCCCCTTGTATTGAGCTACCAGTGAGTGGGCGATCGAACGACAGCGTCGCAGGTGCCCAAGGCCAAAAGAGTCATGGCTATAGATAAGGATTCTGGATTGGTCCAGTCGCTCGGTCATTTCACCTGTACCTGACTGAGTATTCGACGCAGACTACACTTAAATAGCGGCAAACGCACTGCCGTTTAGCTGATTTGTATGTAAGCATCTGAATTATTGACAAGTAGTCCTGTCTTAGTCTCAGGTTGCAGAATACGCATGTTGGAGCAGGTATTGAACAAAAATCTGGTAAAAACTGGTTCCAAATCTCATTGGTCGTTGCTGGGTCGCGATTTTCAGTACGAGGTTTTGCCGGAGCGGCTGCGTAAATCGATACAGGATCAGCAGGAACGCAGCGAAATTCTGATTAGCGTGATCCAGCTGGTTATCGTTTGCATATTCGGCTTCCTTTACGCGATAGCGCCAAAAACCTTTTCACAGGATGCTGATTTTGCACCGGTACCCTGGGTGCTGACTATCTATCTTGCGTTCAGCCTGCTGCGCCTTTACCTCGCTGTTAAGCGCAAGCTCCCGGACTGGATGTTGTATCTCTCCTCGGTCGTGGATATAGCGCTGTTGCTCGGCCTGATCTGGAGTTTTCACCTGCAGTACGAGCAGCCGCCATCTTTTTACCTGAAGGCACCGACTTTACTGTACCTGTTTATTTTTATTGCCATACGGGCGTTACACTTCGATCCTCGATTTGTCATTTCGACGGGTGTCAGTGCTGCCATCGGCTGGGTGATGATGGTTATCTATGTGCTGGTTATCGACCCCACCAATAACATGATTACCCGCGATTACATCGAATACATGACTTCCAACAGCGTTTTGATCGGAGCCGAGTTTGACAAGATAGTATCGATATTAATGGTGACCGGCGTGCTGGCGCTTGCCTTGCACCGTGCCAGAAACCTGCTGGTCGAGTCGGTTATTGAAGGTAGCGCAGCGCGCGATTTGTCGCGTTTCGTGCCTGAAGAGATCGCGCAAAAGGTAACCCAGTCGGAAGAGGGCGCGATTACAGGTAAAGGTGAAGTCAGCGAGTGCACCATATTGTTTACCGATATCGAGGGCTTTACGGCTATCAGTGAGACCCTGACGCCGGAAAAATTGATTGAGGCGTTGAATCGCTATTTCAGCCTGATAGCAGGACCGATTACCGAACATGGCGGTGTTATCAGTCAGTTTCAGGGAGATGCCGTGCTGGCAACCTTTAATGTCCCCAAACCCGATAGCGACCATGCCAGTAACGCGGTTAGAGCCGCGCTGGATATCCAGTCGGTGCTGGAGGGTGTTGAGTTTGGTGATGGCATTCATTTCAATACCCGGGTAGGCATCAATACCGGAGCGGTGGTTGGTGGGCTGGTTGGGTCTGGAGACCGGGTCGGTTATACCGTGCATGGTGACAATGTCAATTTGACGGCGCGCCTCGAGCAGCTCAACAAGGACTATGGCACCCGCATCATCGTTGCCGATAGTACGCTGGCAGAGATCCCCGATGGCAGATTTGCATTCAGCGAACTGGGCGAGGTTTCGGTACGTGGGTTGAACCGGCCGGTCAGAATTTACACGGTGAAGGACCTTTAGTTTACTCGCTGCCGGATTCGGCCTATGGGAGTTTGCGCAGCTGATCGAAATATTTTGCCAGGTTGTCGCGAGCTTGCTGTTCGTAGCGTTGACGAAAGAAATCGGTTTGATAAAAGTGCGGCCTGGCAGCCAGGCAGGAGCGGAATTCTCCCTGTTTGTCGATTATAGTCAGCATCACTAAGCTGGGCGCTTTCCTCGCGCAGGTGAAGGCTGTCACGCAAAAAATCTTCCCAGGGAAGTCCGAAACTGGACAGGTCGATGTCGACCATGTAACCGGCGTCGCTATCATCTAGTGAGCACTGGTTGTGCAAGGTTGCCATAATCAGCTTGCCTACCAACGCGCGGAATTCGTCAGCATGGACCCCTGCGGAAAGCTCTGCGTAGAGTTCGGCACTGAGGGCTTCATTGTCACTTTTTCCGGGTTCGAAGATGACATCGTGAAACCAGACCGCGATTTCCAGCGCGTCGGGATTGGTGGCGAGTGATTTACATTGATCGAACATCGACAGGCAATGATCGATGTGGGCGAGAGTATGATAGCGACGTTGTGGCTCATTGTAGCCGTCAACCAGGCGTTGATGAATCGCGACACTAGCGTCGGCCGCACCCTCGATCAGGCAGCGTTGCCATAATGACTGAAAACGGTTGAGCCCGCTGATCGCTTCCACCGCAGGCGACGTCATTAAGCCCCGTCCTGTTGATACACCTGTTTCTGTAGGGTTTCTACCTGGGTATGCGAGCGAGTCAGTTTGTCACTGAGCATGCGTATTACATCAAGCGCAACTTCCGAATTTTCCCGCAGTATGCGGAAAAACATTTCTGCGGTAATCTTCATTGCCTGAAGATCGCCATTAGCGATCAGGGTTGCGATCCTGGGGGTATTGTTTAGCAGGCCAAGTTCACCGATGAGCTGATTTTGGCGCAGCGTATCGGTGACCACCGGGCCACTGTCGGTTTCAGTAATGATATCGACGGCGCCATCCATGATGACATAGGCGTAGTCGGCAGAGTCACCACTATTGAACACGATATCGCCATGCTGGAAAGAAACGATTTCGCTGGCGAAGGCCAGCAATTTCAGTCTCGAGGTTTCCATCTTGGCAAACATCGGTATTTTACGGAGTAAATCTGTTTCTTCTGCAAGGTCCAAAGGACGTGCTCCAAACGCTCATCACGCGTCTACGGCGGTTAATTGCTAAAGATTGGCACGAGGCTGGCTACATTTCAAGCGCTTCAGCAAGGTATGGCCTGTCAGATTCTATCTTTTGCGGGCAATTTCACATCGGTGGATAGCTTATTTCTGGCGCAGACCCGGTAACCGGAGACCTGTAATTTACCAGGCGGATGGCTTTATTAAGCCTGTTTCCATCAATTTTGGTCTATTTTGAGGGCTGTTGTTTATGTAATCACGAGCGTATTGATGAACTTGCGCGCAGATTATTCACATTAAATGGTTTTAGCTTTTATCAAATGAAATTTAGCGCTAATCTTGGCGCCAGCCAAACAACAGGAATTTAACTATGAAGCATTACCAGATGTACATCGATGGTGAATGGTGTGATGCCGCGGACGGTGCTCAGCTCGAGTCGATCAATCCCGCTAGCGGTGAAATCTGGGCGACCGCGGCGGTTGCCGGTGAAGTCGAAGTCAACCGGGCAGTTGCTGCTGCCAGCCGTGCCCTGAAATCGGGCCCCTGGGCTGAAATGAATGCGACTCAGCGCGGCAAGTTATTGCACCGTCTCGGCGATTTGATCGCCGAGAATTCTCAAATGCTGGGTGAGATCGAGACTATCGATAGCGGCAAACTGGCGAAAGAAACGCGCGCGCAAACCGGATACGTTGCAGACTACTATTACTACTTTGCCGGCCTGGCTGACAAGATCCAGGGTGCAACCCTGCCGATCGACAAGCCCGACATGCATGTCTTCACCAAGCGCGAACCGATCGGCGTGGTCGCCGCGGTAGTTCCGTGGAACGCGCAAATGTTTCTCACCGCAACCAAGCTGGGACCGGCTTTGGCGGCAGGCAACACCGTTGTGTTGAAAGCTTCGGAGATGGCGCCGGCGCCAATGTTTGAATTTGCGCGCATTGTCGATGAAGCCGGCTTCCCGCCTGGGGTGGTTAACGTTATCACCGGTTATGGCGAACCCTGTGGGAGATTGTTGACCAGCCATCGGGACGTGGCCAGGGTCGCGTTTACCGGCGGACCGGAAACCGCACGGCATATCGTACGTAATACAGCCGAAAACTTTGCCGTGGTATCACTGGAACTGGGTGGCAAGTCGCCGATTCTGGTTTTCGAAGATGCCGATCTGGAAGGTGCCGTGAATGGCATTATAGCGGGCAATTTTGGCGCTACCGGACAAAGCTGTGTGGCCGGATCGAGGGTATTCATCCAGTCGAGTATTCGCGAGCAGCTACTCGAAAAACTGGTCGAACGCGCGAGCCAGATCTGTATCGGTGACCCGCTCGCCGACGATACCCAGGTTGGACCGCTGTGTACCAGGCAACAGCTCGATCATGTCAGTGAGTCGGTCGATGAAGCGGTCAGCGAGGGCGCCAAATTGCTGTTAGGTGGCAAACGCCCTGAAGGTTTTGATACCGGCTGGTACTACAGCCCTACGATTCTCGATTGCCCGCATCAGGATATCCGCACGGTACGTGAAGAAATGTTCGGCCCGATCCTGTCGGCGCTGAGCTTCGACACCGAGGCGGAGGCGATCGAGATGGCCAACAATTCCGATTTCGGGCTCGGTTCCGGTGTGTTTACGTCCAATGTTGCGCGTGCCTTGCGCGTCTCCGATGCAATTCATTCGGGTATCGTCTGGGTCAATACTTACCGCGTGATTTCACCGATTGCTCCTTTCGGTGGTTTCAAAAACAGCGGTCCAGGCCGGGAAAGCGGTATTGATACTATTTACGATTACACGCGTACCAAAACGGTGTGGATCAATACCTCGACTGAACCAATGGCAAACCCGTTCATCATGCGTTGATAACGTGGCTGACGTCATCCCCGGTTGCGCGAACATCGTCCCGCGCCTCCCCACCGTCATCCCGATACGTCGGACCGCTGCGAAAGCGTATTACTGTCCGGAACAAACAACTGGTCGTAGATTCACTGGTTTCCCCGTGGGCTGTTATCCAAATTTAAATCTATATGATGCGAAACAGAGGCATGGCGTTGATTCTTATGGCGTGCCTCCGAGCACGGACATTTCATTTCGGACAGTGGTGTGCGAAAGCGGCCCCCCAGCGTACGCTGGGTTGACGTATCGGGGTGACTACTGCAGGCTTTCCCAGTAGGCGGCGAACTGTACCGCGATGCGACCACTGCGCGACCCGCGCTGGGTGGCAAAGCGCAGGGCTTCGGTACGCGCCGCGTCGGTCATTGCCAGATTTCGCGCCACCAGGGTTTGCTCGACCACCGCCAGGTACTGGTCCTGGGTGAAGGGGTGAAACGACAGCCACAGCCCGAATCGATCGGACAGCGAGATTTTCTCCTCGATGCTGTCGCTGGGGTGTAGCTGGCCGTCGACCATGGTGCTGTCGAGGTTATCCTGCATCGATTCGGGCATCAGGTGACGTCGATTCGAAGTCGCATAGATGATTACGTTATCGGGTTGCGGTTGCAACGAACCCTCGAGACAGGCCTTCAGCGCCTTGTAGGAGTCGTCGTTGGCTTCAAAGGACAAGTCATCCAGGTAAACGATAAATTTACGACCGTCGCTGGCCAGGGTGCGGATGATTTCGAATAGTTCACCGGTGGCCAGTTTGGGAATTTCGACGATACACAGCCCCTGGTCCTGGAATTCGCTCAACTGCGCCTTGATCAGCGAAGACTTGCCGGTACCACGTGCACCCCACAACAGTGCGTTGTTGGCAATCTTGCCGTTTAGAAACTGGCTAGTATTGCGAAACAACAGGTTTTGTTGCCGTTCAAGGTGTAATAATTCAGCCTTGTCGACTCGATCAAACTGTGAAATTCCTTCCAGGCCATGGGCGGTCCAGCGATAGGCGGAATAGCCGGGTTCGGTTCTGATTTCGCTTTGTCCGGGAAGTATTTTCTCAACCCGGTCGAGCAGAAGATCGAGGCGTTTAAATAGTTTTTCGGTATCGGACATCAGACTTCAAGCTTTTTGTATTTGATTCGGTGCGGCTGATCGGCATCATGTCCCATGCGTTGTTTGCGATGCATTTCGTACTCGGAGTAATTACCTTCGTAAGTGTAGACTTCGCTGTTGCCTTCAAAGGCGATGATATGGGTCGCGATGCGGTCGAGAAACCAGCGATCGTGCGAAATGACTACCACGCTACCCGGGAAATCGAGAATTGCCTCTTCCAGTGCGCGCAGGGTTTCGACGTCGAGGTCGTTAGTCGGTTCGTCCAGTAATAACAGGTTACCGCCACTCTTGAGTAACTTGGCCAGGTGCAGGCGGTTGCGTTCACCACCTGATAAATCCTTGACAAATTTTTGCTGCGCCGCACCGCGGAAATTAAAACGCGATACGTAGGCGCGCGAGGGAACTTCGTAATTACCGACCACGATATTGTCGAGTCCATCGGACAATTCCTCCCAGACGGTCTTGCTTCCGTCGAGATCGTCGCGCGACTGATCGACGTAAGCGATCTTTACCGTGTCCCCGATTTTGATCGATCCCTCGTCCAGCGTTTCCTGGCCGACCATGATGCGAAACAACGTGGTTTTACCTGCGCCATTGGGTCCGATGATACCGACGATACCGCCGCGTGGAAGTTTGAATTCCAGATTCTGATATAGCAGTTTGTCGCCATAGGATTTTTTACCCCCTTCGATTTCGACGACCACGTCACCGAGACGCGGCCCGGGCGGAATGTAAAGCTCCTGGGTCTCGGATCGCTTCTGGTATTCCTGCGAAGATAATTCTTCGAATCTTTTCAGGCGGGCCTTGCTTTTCGACTGGCGACCCTTGGGGTTGGCGTGCACCCATTCGAGTTCGGCCTGCATGGATTTCTGACGGGCCTTTTCAGAGCGTTCTTCATGCTGCAGCCGTTTTTGCTTTTGCTCGAGCCAGGAAGAATAGTTGCCTTCCCAGGGAATCCCGTGTCCGCGATCGAGCTCGAGAATCCAGCCGGCAACATTGTCGAGAAAGTAGCGATCGTGGGTAACCGCGACCACGGTGCCGGGATAGTCCTGTAAAAATCGCTCCAGCCAGGCTACCGATTCGGCGTCCAGATGGTTGGTCGGTTCATCCAGAATCAGCATATCGGGATTTGACAGCAACAGACGGCAAAGCGCCACGCGCCGCTTTTCACCACCGGATAATTGTTCGACTGGCGCGTCCCAGGGGGGCAGGCGCAGGGCGTCTGCGGCAACATCCAGCTTGCGCTCAAGGTCCCAGGCGCCGGCCGCGTCGATCTTTTCCTGCAGTTCGGCCTGCTGTGCGAGCAAGTCATTCATTTCATCGTCAGACATGGGTTCGGCAAACTTCATGTTGATCTCGTTGAACTGATCGAGTAACGATTTGCTCTCCGCGACCCCCAGTTCAACGTTGCCGCGCACGTCGAGACTGTCATCAAGCGCGGGTTCCTGGGCCAGGTAGCCAATCTTGATGCCCGTCTGCGGGCGCGCTTCCCCGGTGTGCTCGGTGTCGACACCCGCCATGATACGCAGCAGGGTTGACTTGCCTGCACCGTTATAGCCAAGTACCCCGATCTTCGCTCCCGGGAAAAAGTTGAGTGAAATATTCTTCAGAATTTCTACTTGCGGGGGCACCACTTTGCCCACTCCGCTCATGGTATAAATATATTGCGCCATGCGGTCAGTCCAGATTGAGTTGTGCGTATTCTAACAGCGCTTACGGAATTGAAAACAGCTTCATTTAACCTGGAATCAGGACAGCTATCGATATTGATAATTGTGCAGTTTCTTGGTTGCGTGAGTTGATAAAATTATTTGCTTAATAATATTCGAACTTCGGCTATCATGTAGCAAATAACAAGCGCTAAACCGATCGAAAAATCAGCCAGCAGGTAAGCAGCCATGAGCATGAAAAAAATGCAGCAACAGAGTTATCTGAATGGGGGTAATGCTGCATTCATCGAGGAACTCTACTCAAGATACCTGAAAGATGAGAATGAGGTTGATGAAAACTGGCGAAGCTGGTTTGCCGAACTAAGAAACGGCGAACTGACTGCGGACCAGGATCATCTCGAAATTCAGGCGCAAATGAAATCTGCGGTGCGCCACAAAAAGGCTGGTAACGGTGTAAGCAGCAGTGAATTACACCAGCATGATGCCAAGCAAGTCAGAATACTGCAGTTGATCAACGCTTACCGCGTCAAGGGCCATCAGAGGGCGCGGCTCGACCCGCTCGTGCTGAACCCGCTATCCGAGGTCAAGGAGATGACCCTTGCCGGGAATGACCTTAGCGAAGCCGATCTGGACACCGTGTTTAACACCGGCTCATTGTTCGGGGTTGAGGATGCGCCACTGCGGGAAATTATCGAACGCCTGGAAAAAACCTATTGCGGAGCGATTGGTTCGGAATACATGCACATCGAGGATCGTTCGCAAAAACGCTGGATCCAGGTGCAGATCGAAACCTCGCTGGCGACTCCCAATTTCCGCGAAGGCCGGCGCAATCGGATTCTCGATCGCATCATCGCGGCAGAGAACCTGGAGAAGTACCTGCACACGCGTTATATCGGGCAAAAACGTTTTTCACTGGAAGGTGGTGAGTCTTTGATACCGATTGTCGATCGCGTCGTGCAACAGGCCGGTGTTACCAATACCCATGAAGTCGTTATAGGTATGGCGCATCGCGGGCGTTTGAATGTACTCACCAATATCTTCGGTAAAATGCCTAGCGACCTGTTCGACGAGTTCGAAGGTAATGTCGATCTTGATGAGCGCTATAACCACGATGTCAAATATCACCAGGGTTTCTCGTCGGATATATATACCGACTCCGGACCCATGCACCTGGCGTTGGCGTTTAACCCGTCGCATCTGGAGATTGTGGATCCTGTGGTAGAAGGTTCGGTGCGAGCACGTCAACGCCGTTTGACCGACCGCACCACCAACGATGTATTGCCGGTCCTGATCCATGGCGATTCGGCGTTCGCTGGCCAGGGCGTGGTGATGGAAACCTTCAATATGTGCAAGACACGGGGATACAAGACCGGCGGCACGATCCACATCATTGTCAATAATCAGATCGGCTTCACTACCAGTAATCCGCGTGATATGCGTTCATCGCTCTACTGCACCGAGGTTGCCCGCATGGTGCAGGCGCCGATTTTTCACGTCAATGGCGATGATCCCGAAGCCTGTGTGTTTATTGCTGAAATTGCGGTCAAGTATCGGGAGACTTTCAATCAGGACGTGGTCATCGACATGATTTGCTATCGTCGTTACGGACACAACGAAGCCGATGAGCCCGCGGTTACACAGCCATTGATGTACGAAGCGATTCGAAAACATCCGCGCCTGGCCGAGCTGCACGCGCAGCGATTGATCGACGAAGGTTTTACGACGCGGGAAAAAGTCGATGAAATGATCGCCGACTATCGTCGCGCGCTGGACGAAGGCGGAGCGGTTGCATTGAATGTCATTTCTGGTCTTGAGCCAACTACGGCACGTGACTGGGCCGGTTTGCAGGACGGTGACGTCAATGAAACTTCCGGGACCGGGGTTGCAGCTAAAAAGATTAAACAGCTCGGTCAAAGTATTCTAAACCTGCCGCAAGGCTTCGCGCTGCACCCTCGGGTCGCAAAAATCATGGAGAATCGCAGGCAGATGATCGATGGCAAGCTCCCGGGAGACTGGGGTTTTGCGGAAAATCTGGCCTATGCCACGATACTGGACGATGGCTACTCGATCCGCCTGTCGGGCCAGGATAGTGAGCGTGGCACCTTTTTTCATCGCCACGCGGCCCTGCATGATCAAAAAACCGGCGAGATTTACAAGCCGCTAAAGTATCTGTCCGAGAACCAGCCTCGTTTCGAGGTCATCAATTCGTTTTTATCCGAAGAAGCAGTGCTGGGCTTCGAGTACGGCTACTCTTCGACCGACCCGAAGACCCTGGTTATCTGGGAAGCCCAGTTCGGTGATTTCGCCAACGGTGCGCAGGTGGTTATCGACCAGTTTATCAGTTCGGGCGAAATGAAATGGGGGCGGCTAAGTGGCCTGGTCATGCTGTTGCCACATGGCTATGAAGGGCAGGGGCCGGAACACTCGTCGGCCCGTATCGAACGTTATCTGGAGCTTTGCGCGCAGCATAACATGCGGGTTGTACAACCCACTCTGCCGGCCCAGATTTTCCACCTGTTACGCAGCCAGATGAACTGCAGTTTCCGCAAGCCGCTGATAGTGATGAGCCCCAAGAGCCTGCTGCGTCACGAGCTGGCCGTTTCACCTCTTAGCGCCTATAGCGACGGCGAATTCATGAAGGTAATTCCGGAAATTGACGATATCGACGATGCCAAAGTAACACGACTGATCTTATGCAGCGGGAAAATTTACTACAAGCTGTACCAAACCCGTGAACAGCAATATGATCACGGCACCGCAATCGTCAGGGTAGAGCAGTTGTATCCTTTTCCGAAGCTTGATCTGAATGCGATACATGCGCGTTACCCGGCGTTGAAAAATGTTGTCTGGTGCCAGGACGAGCCGCGTAACCAGGGTATGTTCCGCGAATTCAAGAGTCGATTGAACGAAATATTTGCACCGTTGCAGGTACAATACTCGGGTCGGATCTCGGCCGCTTCACCCGCGGTTGGTTATATGGCCCTGCACCAGAAACAGGAAGCCCAGCTGGTCAAGGAAGCATTCGAAGCCGGTTACTCGGACAAACTCGATTAATTTAAAAAATAGAAAACACTGGAGCAGACAATGCAGGTAGAAATCAAGGTACCCGTATTACCCGAGTCGGTAAGCGAAGGGACTCTGGGTGACTGGCACAAACAGGTGGGAGACAGTGTTGCAGTCGACGAAAACATCGTCGATCTGGAAACCGACAAGGTTGTACTCGAGATCGTCGCGCAGAAAGCCGGCGTGATTGAATCCATCGCATTTGCTTCCGGCGACACGGTCAAGGATGGTGAGGTACTTGGTGTAATCAATACCGAGGCGGCCGCGACCGGAGCCACTGACGCGGCACCCGCCGAAGATTCCGTGGCGGCAAACCGGGCGAGCCCGGCGGTGCGTAAATTGCTCAATGAAAATGATCTCAGTGGTGACGAAATTCAGGGGACTGGCAAGAAAGGCGCGATATTAAAGAAGGATATCGAGCTCTATCTGCAACAGCAGGCTGCGCCTGCTAAAACGGAAGCGCCGCGTGCTGAAGATTCGCCCGTACCGACCCCGGCCGCAGCAGTCCCGGCCGCAGCAGCAATCCCTGTTGCCGGTCGTAACGATCGCAGAGTGCCGATGAGCCGCTTACGCGCAAAAATTGCCGAGCGCCTCAAGCAGGCGCAAAACACCGCGGCGCTGTTGACGACGTTTAACGAAGTCAATCTAAAGCCGATGATGGATGCGCGCACTCAATACAGGGATATGTTCGAAAAAGCACATGGCGTCAAACTCGGTATGATGTCTTTCTTCACCAGTGCCGCGGTCGAAGCATTGAAACGCTTTCCAGCGGTTAACGCGTCGATCGACGGTGATGACATCGTCTATCACGACTATTTCGACATCGGCATCGCCGTCAGTTCCGATCGTGGACTGGTGGTTCCGATCTTGCGTGACGCCGACCAGATGAGTTATGCCGACATCGAAAGCTCAATTCGGGACATGGGAGCGCGGGCACAAGCCGGCAAGCTTGGTATCGAAGAGTTAACCGGGGGTACCTTTAGCATTACCAATGGTGGAATCTTTGGTTCGATGCTTTCAACTCCGATTTTGAATCCACCTCAGTCAGCGATCCTCGGCATGCATTCAATACAGCAACGAGCGGTGGTAATCGACGGTGAAATAGTGGTGCGCCCGATGATGTACCTGGCTTTGACCTACGATCATCGCATTATCGATGGCAAGGAAGCGGTGCAGTTCCTGGTGACTATCAAGAATGTCCTGGAAGATCCGGCGAGACTGCTGCTTGGCGTATAGGTGGGGTTTCGACCTATAAAGATTTCATAAAGCTGAAGCGGGTCTTTTCGGAGTCTGTCGTAGCTGTATCAATCAGGGATACGTCACCCGATTCGAACTGTTCCGCCAGTTTAGGCGCATCGACTTCGCAAATCCGCTTGCCGTCGCGATCGACGAAAATAAACAGGCTGGCATCTTCCGATTTCCAGGCTACTTTAGCCATCAGTTTTTGTCCATCCTGTACCATATTGACCCATTCACCGAGCGCAAGCGCATCTACCTGGTTGATCTTCTTGGGCTTTTCGGGTTTTACCGAATTGAACGCTTCGAGCATATCTGTTGGAATCTGAAATACACCCGTTTGCATCATTTCATCAAACTCGGTGCTGTCTTCCATCGTATCGAAGGATTGCGCTGATAACGAGCGGGTTTTGCGCTTCGCGTCGATGATATTGTGAGCTGTTTTCTCGACCACGTCTTGCTGTTCGAGCTTTAGATAATCACGTAAGGATTGCTGCAAAGATTCGGCCAGTTTGAGACTGCGCATCGCGCGATGTAACGAGTGGGCGACATTCGGCAATGCTACTTGCAGTTCCTGCTGCTCTTCTATGGTCGATTTGGGGATTAGCGACCAGACCTGTTTCTGTACCATCGCAATAGTTTTGTGCCAGGGGTCAGAGTCCATCCCCTGCTGCAGTGCGATTTGTACCATTAACGGCAGCCAGACTTTTTCGAACAGGATCAGTGGAGTCCCCTGGATTCTCAGGGGTTGCGCGATCTCGGAAAGCCTGGATTTGACCAGGGGCAATACTTTTCTGGTTGCTTCCAGTTTGCGCGCTTTGCGGATTGCGATTTCATGTTCCTTTAAATGGCTCTTGTAGTCTTCAAGCATCCCGGCATAGCTATCGACAGTAATAAATCCGCGGCTCGTAAGGTCGTCGATATGTTCACGAATAAACTGAATTCCGGAGAATTCCGGATCGCTACCTTTTGCGATTTCGACTTCGCTGCTGATGATGCCATCCAACAGGCGTCGCGCCGGATTGCTGGAACGGCGCAGGAAACCATCTTCCTGGATGGCGGTAATAAAAATATAAATCTGTAGCCGCGCCAGTTGCTGTTTGACAGGCAAGGGCAGATCTTCATCTTCAAAAATCAGCTTGAACATCAGGTTGAGTTGATCGATGTGTTCGTCGTACTCATCCAGCCCAAAGCCGGCAAACTGCTGTTTCAGTTCCGGGAACAGGTTTTTGTACTGGCTGGACTGGGTGCGCGATTTTTCCTTGTAACGCTGTAACAATATTAGCTGGCAGGCAGTTTGATCCAGTTTGATCGTCGGTGGAGGGTTTGACTCACTCAAACCGTCGCTGCTACGCAGGTGGATACTGGCAGTCGGAATCTCCGTGAGCATGCCATGGTCGATCAATGCCCGGTCGATACGACGATACAGCGGGCCTAGCGATTCGATAAAACGGTCGGAGAACAGGTTGTAGAGGGCAATTTTGTAGTTAACTTCGAGGTTGAGACTGTCGATCGCATATTGGAAAGACTCGCATAGTCTTTTTACCTGCAACGGGTTTTCATAAATACTCGCACGAGGTCGTTTTATGCAGGCCTGCAGCCGTTTGAGGATGGTTTTATCAAATTCCTTAAAAGCATCACTGTAACGGGTCGTAATTCCCTGCAACATATCGGTTTCAGCCGTTCCGTTCGCACCCAGGCCCAACATCTGCCAGTCGCGCGCGCCTTTTTCCCGCGACATGGATTCATTGTCAGATTTGAATGCGGCGAAATACTTATTGAGCTGAAATGAAAAGGATGAACAGATGATGCGTTGCTTGTGCTTGACCAGCTTGATCATGCGCACGCCGTCTTGATCGGAGAGGCTCCAGCTGTGATAATCGTCGGCGCTCTCGATCATTCGCACCAGCATTTCAGTGATCAATTTTTTACTGAGACTGGTGATTTCCGCAAAGACGTCTTCACCGGATATCGTGTCAGGGTTCTGGTTTTGCACTGGGCGTGTCATTACGAACGACTTTTAAGGATTTAACAGAATATAGGCGAAAACTTCACCAATTTCCTGCGACAATTTTCATATAAATCCGTTTTTCGACAGTTTTCTGACAGAAGGCGTAAGATTGAACCCTGGCGGCACCCTCAAAACTACGGTCAATGCAAAATCTCAAGTTATTCATCACTGGTCATAAGGGCTTCGAAACCCTTTTGTTTCATGAACTGCGCGACATTCTGGGTTCATCCGGCGCTACGTTGGAAAAAAAGTATGGCGGAGTCGAGATCAGGGCAGGTATTGATTCCGTATATCGCGTGTGTCTGCATTCCCGACTTGCGAATCGGGTTTTTTGCGAACTGGGTCGGGCGCAGGTCGAGGACGAAAACCAGTTATACCAGGCAGTTTATCAAATTGACTGGGGTGCCCACCTAAACGCGCGCGACAGTATTGCAGTCTCGGCGACTTTATCGCGTTCCAGGCTGGATCATACCCATTTTGTAGCGCTCAAGGCCAAGGACGCGATTGTCGATCAGTTTCGCGAAAACTGCGGCAGCCGGCCCGTGGTTGAAAAAAAGCAGCCGGATTTTCAGGTACATATCAATATTCATAATAACCAGGCGAGCATCAGCCTGGATTTATCGGGTGATAGCCTGCATCGACGTGGTTACCGTCTGCAACATTCAGGCGCACCACTAAAAGAGCATCTTGCGGCAGCGTTATTGGTGCAGGCAGGCTGGGAGCCACGCAAGGAATCTGCGAGGCGCCTGGTCGATCCGATGTGTGGCTCAGGTACCTTTGCCATCGAGGCCGCGATGATGGCGGCCAATATTGCTCCCGGGTTGCAGCGTAGCTACTTCGGGTTCAACAAATGGCGACTGCATCAGCCGGAATTGTGGCAAGCCTGTGTCGATCAGGCGCGGCAGGCGATCGAGCTCCAGCCAGAGGTCATTGTTTACGCCAGTGATTACGACGCGGGCGCGCTGGAAATCGCGCGGGCCAATGCAGAGCGTGCCCAGGTCGAGCATATGATTGAATTTTCTCATCAGCAGGTTGGCGAGCTGGAATTACCACCGGCACAGACCGACACCCTGGTTATTTGCAACCCACCCTGGGGGCGGCGTCTGCAGGGTGAACAGGATCTGGGCAGGATCTATGCTGATCTGGGTAGTGCAGTACAGCGTCTGGCCCCAGCCAGATTAGCGATAATTTCAGCGAATCCGGATTTGTTGCATCGCCTGAAGTTGAAACGAATCAGTCGCAAGGAGGTCAGGAATGGCCCGCTCGAATGCCTGTTTGCAATATTCGCGACGGTGGGCGATAAGGAAGCGGCGAGTGTTACCCCGGCGGTCAGTGTTATAAGCGATGAAATTGCTTTGCCATTACGCAATCGGCTCGCGAAAAATGCCCGGCACCTGCAACGCTGGGCCAGGCGCAATGACATCAGTTGTTACCGGATTTACGATGCGGATTTACCCGAGTTCGCCTTTGCACTGGATCGTTACCAGAGCGAGATCGCGCCCGAGGTCGAATGGTACCACCTGCAGGAGTACCAGGCCCCGGCGACAATAGACGCTGATACCGCCGAGTATCGAATCGGCGTCGCGACGGAGGTTGTCAGGGAGCTGTTCTCGATTCCCGATGACCGGTTGTTCTGTAAAACCCGGAGTCGTCAACGTGGCCCCAGCCAGTATCAGAAACAGGGCAGCAGGAACGAGTTTTACCAGGTACGAGAAGGCGAGGCCTCATTGCTGATCAACCTTAGCGATTATCTTGATTCGGGGCTGTTCCTGGACCATCGCATTACGCGTGAATTGGTTTACCAGCGCTCAGCCGGGAAAACAGTGCTCAATCTGTTCTGTTACACCGGTGCCGTCGGAGTGCAGGCGGGCCTGGGAGGTGCCAGCTCGATTCTTAATGTCGACCTGTCGGCCACCTATCTGAAGTGGGCGCGTGAGAATCATTTACTGAACGGGCTGGATGACGAGACGCGCTACCAGTTTTTACGCGCCGATATCGTCGAGCTGCTGAATAAACCTGAACGGTTTGCATTGCGGCAAGCCTATGATTTGATATTCTTCGATCCACCGTCATTTTCCAATTCGAGCAAAATGCAGCAAACCCTCGATATCCAGCGTGATCACGAAGACCTGATCAAGCAGGCGATGAACCTGTTGGCGCGGGATGGATTACTGCTGTTTTCAACCAACCGGCGCGGTTTCAAGCTCGCTGACGCGACCCGGCAATCCTATGTCACGCTTGACATAACCCACTCGACTATTGCGGAAGACTTCAAGCGAAACCCCAAAATTCACCGCTGCTGGGAAATCAGGCATCGGATCTAACGCCGGTATTTCTTCAATGATACGTGAGAATAGCAGTGACTACCGGCAGCTTTTTTTGCAGGATCTGCCGTTAATGGATGTGCGTGCACCAGTCGAATTCAGCAACGGATCTTTTCCGACTGCCACCAATATTCCATTGCTTGACGACCGGCAACGAGAACAGATTGGTACCCGTTACAAGGATGCGGGTCAGGATGAAGCGATTCGCCTCGGACTTGAATTGGCCACCCCCGAAATTCGCGCACAGCGTTTACAGGCCTGGCTGGATTACTGTGAAAAAAACCCGCAGGGCTTTCTGTACTGTTTTCGCGGCGGCCTGCGCTCTCGAACTACCCAGCAATGGTTGCGCGAGCAGGGAGTTGACTATCCACTGGTACAGGGCGGTTACAAGGCGATGCGGCGTTTTTTGATTGAGGAGCTGGAACAGTCCGCCAGGGAAGTGCCGTTAGTTTGTGTCAGTGGCCTGACCGGGGTTGGCAAAACCCGGCTACTACGAAAAATTCGCCATCATATCGATTTCGAAGGCATCGCCAATCATCGTGGTTCAGCTTTTGGTCGCGATGCCCTGGATCTGCAACCCACGGTAATTGACTGGGAGAACAAGGTCTCAATCGAGTTTATCAAACACCGTGACAGCTTCCCGGGGAAGCCGGTATTTGTCGAAGATGAAGGCCGCCGGATCGGACGGGTAAATATGCCTGACTATCTGTTCTCGGCTTTATTGAAAGCGCCTCGCGCTATCCTGCAGGTTGCTACCGAGACGCGCATAAGGGTCATCAGCGAAGACTATATATTACGCAGTTGGCCAGCCTACCAGCAAGCCTACGGCGAAACTGCCGAGCGCGAGTTCAGCTTTTTTGTTCTCGACAACCTGGGGCGAATAAAAAAGCGTTTGGGCGGGGAACTTTACCAACAGGTAAGGCAGTGTTTCGAGAACGCCTTGAAAGTATTTTTCAGGGATGGCAGTGTCGCCGAATTCAATGACGGCATTAAAATACTACTCGAACAATATTACGATCCGATGTACCGTTATCAGATCGAAAATAAAAAGCCCGAAATAATCTTTGAAGGTCCGGAAATGGAGTTCATGCAATGGGCCGAAGAATATTGCGCAGGCTGAACCAATAATCAATAACAACGTCATATGTGACTAGATATAGCGGAACCTGGTAGATGAAAAAGATAATCCTGCTCGGGTTGTTGGGCGTCATCGTGCTGATTTTTTTCCACTTCAATCTGGATCAATATCTAACCCTCGAGTACGTCAAAAACCAGCAGCAAATCATTGACGAGTACTATGCCGAAAACCGTGCGCTTACGCTGATTGGTTTTTTTGTATTGTATGTCGTGATCACCGGCGTTTCGCTGCCGGGGGCGACGGTGCTGACACTGGCTGGTGGCGCGATATTCGGCCTGGTCACAGGATTAATTCTGATTTCTTTTGCCAGCACGATAGGCGCATCGATTGCATTCCTGGTGTCGCGTTACCTGTTCAGGGATGCGGTGCAAACTCGATTTGGGGCCTCGCTAAAGGCAATTAATGATGGCATCGATAAAGATGGACCGTTTTACCTGTTTGCCTTACGCCTGGTACCCGCATTCCCGTTTTTCGTGATCAATCTGGTGATGGGCCTGACCACGCTGCGTTTATGGACATTTTTCTGGGTCAGCCAGCTGGGCATGTTTGCCGGCACCGTGGTCTACATCAATGCCGGTACCCAGTTAGCACAGATCGAATCAGCCAGCGGTATTTTCAGTAGCGAAATTCTGCTGTCGTTTCTACTGCTGGCAATGCTGCCTTTTATCGGTAGAAAAATCATCGCGTTGATTGCGCACCGAAAAGCACTACAAGGTTTCGTCAAGCCGGACCAGTTCGACACTAATCTGGTAGTCATCGGCGGTGGCTCGGCCGGGCTGGTGACTGCCTATATCGCAGCTGCAGTCAAAGCCAGGGTTACATTGATCGAGAAACACAAGCTCGGTGGCGACTGCCTCAACTACGGTTGCGTCCCCTCCAAGGCGATAATACGCTCGGCGAAATTCCTCTCGCATATCGCGCGTAGCCGGGAATTCGGTATCAAGCAGGCCAATGCCGAGTTTGATTTTGCCGAGGTGATGGAACGCGTGCAAAGGGTTATCAGGCAAATTGAACCGCATGATTCGATCGAGCGTTACAATGGACTTGGCGTCGATGTTGTTATCGGCGAAGCGCGTATCACCTCGCCGTGGACCGTGGAAGTCAACGGGAACATTATCCGTACCCGTAACATCGTGGTTGCAACCGGTGGGCAGCCGTTCGTGCCACCGATCGAAGGCATCGACCAGGTCGACTACTATACATCGGATAATCTCTGGGACCTGCGTGACAAGCCGTCCAGGCTCGTGGTGCTGGGCGGTGGGCCGATCGGATCGGAATTAACCCAGGCCTTTGCGCGCCTCGGCGTTGCGGTTACGCAGATCGAAATGTTGCCACGTATATTGTTACGCGAAGACCCGGAAATTTCAGAGATGGTGCAACAGAAATTTAGCGCCGAAGGGGTAAGGGTTTTAACCGGTCATACGGCAAAGCGATTTATCAAACGTCAGGGTAAGGATTATCTGGTTGCAGAGAGTGAAAATGCGGAGGTCGAAGTTGAGTTCGACGCGCTCATAGTCGCGGTAGGCAGATCACCGCGGAGCAGCGGCTTTGGACTCGAGGAGATCGGGGTGCGCCTTAACCCGAATCGCACGATTGAAGTTAACGAGTATCTGCAGACCAGTATACCGACGATATATGCCTGCGGGGATGTCGCCGGGCCCTATCAATTTACCCATGTTGCCGCCCACCAGGCCTGGTATACCTCGGTGAACTCGCTGTTCGGCATGGTCAAACGTTTCAAGGTAGATTACTCGGTTATTCCCTGGGCTACTTTTACCGAGCCTGAAATCGCGCGGGTAGGTCTGAATGAAACCGAGGCTCGGGAGCAGGGTATCGAATATGAGGTGACCCGGTATGGCATCGATGATCTCGATCGTGCGATCGCGGACAGCGAGGCGCATGGTTTCGTCAAGGTGTTAACTATCCCGGGCAAGGACCGAATTCTCGGAGTTACCATCGTCGGCGAGCATGCCGGTGACTTGATCGCCGAGTACGTACTGGCGATGCGACATGGTCTTGGGCTGAACAAGATTCTTGGCACCATCCATATTTATCCGACTCTGGCCGAAGCCAACAAGTACGCGGCGGGTGAATGGAAACGTGCCCATGTGCCTGAACGCCTGCTTGCATGGGTTGCCAGGTTTCATAATTGGCGACGTAAGGCCTGATTTGATATCTTGCCACCGGGTCTGCAGGCAAAACGACAATTCATCTGTAATCTGTTTTTTATTGCGCACAGTAGCGCAAGCTATCGGTAATGGCCCGATGCTGAAAATTCCGTGTAGAGTCGCGCAGTTACTGTTCAGTGAAAATCGAATTGAATTGCTGGCTGGTCTTGACGAAGGTGGTACATTTACTCAGCCACTTCAGTTTCTTGGCACCGGCGTAAGTGCAGGTGCTGCGCACTCCACCAAGCAAGTCCTGGATTGTGTTTTCGATTTTGCCGCGATAAGGCACCTGGATTTCTCTACCTTCAGATGAACGATATTCCTTGAGGCCACCAAAGTGCTTCTCATTGGCCGCCTTTGAACTCATTCCATAAAAGTTTACAAACTTGCGTTCTTCGACCAGGTCTTCGAGACCGGCATCGGTTTTGATGACTTCACCGCTTTTAAAGTAACGGGTAATAATTTCACCGCCACCCTCGTCGTGTCCGGCGAGCATGCCGCCGAGCATGACAAAATCGGCACCAGCCGCAAATGCCTTGGCCAGGTCCCCCGGACAGGTGCAGCCGCCATCGGCGATGATATGTCCGCCAAGGCCATGTGCTGAATCAGCACACTCGATGACTGCGGAGAGCTGCGGAAATCCTACCCCGGTCTGGAGTCGGGTGGTGCAGACACTGCCGGGACCAATACCGACCTTGACGATATCAGCGCCGCTCAGTATCAGTTCTTCGGTCATTTCCCCGGTGACGACATTACCGGCGATAATGACGATGCCGGGATAGGCATCGCGTAATTGCTTGATAAAGTCAGAAAAACGCTCGGAGTAGCCGTTGGCCACGTCGACACAAACGTATTTCAGGCCGGCGCCGGTTTGTTTGTAAACAGCTTCAAATTTAGCAAAATCCTGGCTGGTGATACCGGTTGAATAGGCGACGTTTTCTCGTCGCCCGGAATTGTCTCGCTGCAAAAAATTCGATCAGCTCGGCGGATTCGTAATTCTTCACCAGGCAGGTGAACAAACCCAGGCCTGCGAGGCTGTCTGCCATCTCGAAAGTACCGACACCGTCCATATTTGAAGCCATGATCGGGATGCCGCGATAGTGCTCTTCGTCAGACTGGTAGTTGCGAAAGGTGAATTCACGTTCGAGTTCCACATCCTTGCGGCTACCCAGGGTACTGCGCTTGGGGCGGATCAGTACGTCCTTATAGTCAAGTTTGCTGTCGTCTTCGATTCTCATGGATAAACGGGCCTGGTAATAATCAGACAGCTGCGGACCTTAGCATGAATTCCGAGTACGGAACAGGTTACGAAAATGAGCGTCCAGTCATGGAACATGAGCGGGATCGCCAGCTTGATTTAGCCTGATAACTGCGTATTCTGATGTGCAACTCATGACTATAATTCGTTGTTGATCGTCTGCTTCAGGGGTAATGCGTTGCATGTTTGAGAGTCATGTCCGATAGCAGGAACATCCATAACGCGCTGCTGATTGACCTGGATGGCGTCATTTACCAGGGCGACCGCCTGGTTGATGGCGCGCTTGATAGCCTCGACTGGCTAAGACGATGCAAAATTCCTCACCTGTATGTCACTAATACCACGTCGCGCTCCCGTGCTGCATTGCTGGAAAAGTTCATCGGGCTGGGGTTTGAGGCTCAACTTCAAGAGCTGATGACCCCGATAGTCGCTGCCAACCAGTGGCTGGAGGAGTGGCAAATGCGCAAGATTGCAGCATTTGTGACACCGAGTGCGCTCGCTGATTTCAGCGGAGTTGAAATCATCTCGCCGGAGGGTGGCGAAGCGGTAGACGCGGTTGTCATTGGCGATCTTGGTGACGCCTGGGATTATCAGTTATTGAACCAGGCTTTCAGGTTGCTCATGCAGGATCCCCAGCCGCAGTTGATCGCATTGGGCATGACGCGCTATTGGCGCAGCCATGATGGCCTGCGCCTCGATGTTGCACCGTTTATCAAGGCGCTGGAGCATGCGGCCTCATGCGAAGCCCGCGTTGTCGGCAAGCCTGCCGTGGCTTTTTTTGCGGCATCGCTGGCCTTGCTGCACAGCTCTGCACAACAGGCATTTATGATTGGCGATGATATCGTCGGAGACATAGATGCCGCGCAGGCTTGCGGAATCCGCGGCATCCAGGTCAGAACCGGCAAGTTCCGCGAGGCTGACTTAAGCGGCGAAATAAAGCCTTTTGCCGTGCTCGATTCGATCGCCGACCTGCCTGCCTGGTGGCAGCAAACAGTGGCTAGCAATCCATAAACAGTTTCAGATCACCGCGCGTTGCTGTTTAAGTATCAGCCTAGCGGGTGCGCGGGCAGACACCATCGCTGCCGAAAAAGAATTCGATTTCCGCGCTGGCAGTATCAGTCCCATCGGAACCATGCACCGCATTTTCATCGACGGTTTGCGCAAAGTCCGCACGGATCGTACCCGGAGCGGCGTCAGCCGGATTGGTGGCACCCATGACTTCGCGGTTTTTTGCTATCGCGTCCTCGCCTTCCAGTACCTGCACCATTACCGGCCCTGAGGTCATAAACTCGACCAGATCGTTATAAAAGGGGCGTTCCTTGTGCACGGCATAAAATTCGCCTGCTTTTTGCGCGCTTAAATGTTCCATGCGAGCAGCAACAATACGCAGACCGGCTTTTTCAAAGCGACTGTAAATCTCGCCAAGCACATTTTTGGCAACTGCATCGGGTTTAATGATCGAAAGAGTACGTTCGACTGCCATCTGGGAAATCTCCTGAGCTTAAAAATGCTGCGAATGATACTCCTTAGGGTACACTTATGCGACCCATTTTCAGGCTCGTACAATGAAAACCGATAAGCACTTACGCAAGCATCTAAAGGATTACCAGCCGCCCAGTTTCGGCATCTCGAAAACGCAGTTGATCTTCCATCTCGACGCAAGCCGCAGCCGCGTTATCAGCTTGTTGCAAATGCATCGAATGACGGCAGATGAAGATGCCGAACTTGTTCTTGACGGAATCGAGCTAAAGCTTATCGAGCTGCGCCTGGACGGCAAAGTGCTGTCAGCCGATGACTACAGCCTGACCCCGGAAACCCTGACCATCAAGTCGGTTCCTGACCGGTTCGAGTTAAGTTGTGAAGTTGAAATCGATGCTGCGGCCAATACCCGACTCGAAGGTCTTTACCTGTCAAACGGAAATTTTTGCACCCAGTGTGAAGCCGAGGGCTTTCGCTACATTACCTATTACCTCGATCGCCCCGACGTCATGTCGGTATTCAGCACGGAGATTCATGCCAGTAAAAAAGCCTGTCCACTGTTGTTGTCAAACGGTAATCGGATAGATAGCGGCGAAGATGGCTCGCAACACTGGGTTAGTTGGCATGATCCGTATCCCAAGCCAGCGTATTTGTTCGCACTGGTTGCCGGAGATCTTGCCTGTGTCGAGGATAACTTTGTCACCCGCTCCGGGCGCGATGTTCAGCTACAGATATTTACCGAGCATCATAATCGTGACAAATGTGATCACGCCCTGCGGTCGCTGCAAAAAGCGATGCGCTGGGATGAAGAGGTCTACGGGCTCGAGTACGATCTCGATCTTTACATGGTAGTCGCCGTGGATGACTTTAATATGGGTGCGATGGAAAACAAGGGGCTGAATGTTTTCAATACCAAGTATGTTCTCGCCAATACGCACACTGCAACCGATGACGATTACCTGGCTATTGAAGGCGTAATCGCGCATGAGTATTTTCATAACTGGACCGGAAACCGGGTCACCTGTCGCGACTGGTTTCAGCTAAGCCTGAAAGAAGGACTAACCGTTTTTCGCGACCAGGAATTCAGTGCGGACATGTTTTCACGCGCTATTCAGCGCATCAGTGATGTACGTGTATTGCGCAATCATCAGTTTAGTGAAGACGCCGGTCCGATGGCGCACCCGGTGCGACCCGCTTCTTACCAGGAGATCAACAATTTCTATACCGCGACAGTTTATAACAAGGGTGCAGAAGTGGTGCGCATGATGCACTGCCTGCTGGGTGTGGAAAACTTTCGTAAAGGCATGGATTTGTATTTTCAGCGTCACGACGGGCAGGCGGTAACCACCGATGATTTTCGAGCGGCGATGCAGGATGCCTCGGGGATTAACCTGGATCGATTTCAACGTTGGTACGAGCAATCCGGTACGCCGCGCATCGATATAAAACGTGATTACGACACTGCAACTGGCAGCTTGTCGCTGACCGTGACCCAGCGTCCGGGTACTACCCGTGGCGAACTCAACCGGGCATTCCACATGCCCATGCGCCTGGCCCTGTTTGATCAGCAGGGCGAGCCACTGGTAATGGATTCCAGCGGCAACTTTGAGCAGATAGTTGATATCAAAGAACTGGAAACAGTGCTGCATTATGCCGATATGCCGGAGCAGGTAATGATGTCCGCGTTTCGTGGCTTTTCAGCGCCGATAATTCTGCGCACCGATCTAAGCGACACGGAACTTGCCAGCTTAATGGTTTGTGATAGCGATCAATTTAACCGCTGGGAAGCAAGCCAGCAATTGGCCAGTCGAACCATGCTGGCGATGCTGGAGCAGGACAGGGCGCAATGGGATCAAATTCAGCAACCGTTGCTAGCCGCGTTTCACGACCTGTTGGCGCGGTCGCCGCTGGATGTGGCGCTGGTTGCCGAAATGATGGTGCTGCCTGGAGAAAAATACATTGCCGAAATGCTGGACCAGGTCGATGTGCAAAAGCTCAGGGAGGTGCGGGAAACGCTGAAATTCGAGATTGCATCGGGTAACGAGAGCCAGCTGCTGGAACACTACGAGAATTCTATCGATAGTGGTGAGTATCAATTGCATCCAGATGCAATTGCGCGGCGTCACCTGAAGAATATTTGCCTGGCTTACCTGCTGCATCTCGAACAGCCGGGCTATTTCGAACTCTGTGAAAAACAGTTTGACCAGGCCGACAATATGACAGACCAGATAGCCTGTCTGCGGATGGTGGTCCATTATCGTCATGCCTTGCGCGACCGGATTGTGTCCCGCTTTTACGAACAATGGAAAGATACCGCACTGGTAGTGGATAAATGGTTCAGCGCGCTGGGCTCAAGCGGCGCGGACAATGCGATTGAAGAAATCAGGCCATTGTTCGATCATCCGGCGTACACGCTGAACAACCCTAACCGGGCGCGTTCCCTGCTTGGCGCCATGGTTTCCAATTCGACTGTCTTTCATCAGCAAGATGGTGCGGGTTATGCGTTTGCCGCGCAAAAAATTCTCGAACTGGATGCGATCAACCCGCAGGTGGCGGCTCGACTCGCCAATCCTTTCGTGCACTGGCGCAAACTGGTCGCGCAGCAGAGGCAGTTAATGAAGTCACAGGTAGAAAACATGCTCACCCATAGCGAAATATCCAATGACCTGAATGAGTTGCTAAACACGAGTCTCAAGGATTAGTGCGCCCCGATGACCAGAACAGTGCAAATAGTCCTGCCCGGGCTATTCGATTTGCCGCTGCATGAGCTCGAGCCGCAACTGCTTCAGCAAAAATTACCGTATCTAAATCGATTTCTGCGCCTGGCAACCATAAAACCCAACCAGGCCTATACGATTGATGCGATCCTGGGTGATGTATTGGCAGGGCATGATTCGGTGCAGGCTCCGTATCCTGGACTACCAATGGCGCAGGCTTTTGCCGCTTCCGAAGGGGCTGAAGCCGAACGCCTGCTGCTGTGCCAGGCGATTCATCTACGGCCCGACATGCACAGTGCGGTTGTCGTGCCGATAAATGTTGACCAGGAGAATCTTCATGATATAAATATAATAATCAATGATTTAGGAGATTTATTTAAAGTAGATTATGATATTGATGCAGTCGGCGATGGGCTCTTTCTGCTGCATCTGAAGCAGTTCGAAGCGCCAACTTACTACCCGCATATTCTCTCGGTGCTGGGGAAAACCGCCAATCCGTTTATCGAGCAATCGCGTCAGAATCTGCCGTGGTACAAGCTGCTCAACGAAATCCAGATGTTCATGCATCAGCACGAAGTCAACCAGAGACGGATCCAACGCGGCCTGGTACCGATAAATAGCCTCTGGTTCTGGGGGGGCGGGCACCGTCTGCCTACCCCCGACTCAAACCTGGCATGGTTTTGTGATGATCCATTACTCAACCGTTTTGCCCGCAGCCTGGGGTTGACGCCACAATCCTGCACTGAGATCGATAATATCGTTTACCCCGTGGATACTCTTGTTACCGATTTACGTTTGCTTGAGTTACTGAAGACGGAACGCACCGTTCCATTAGATCAACTGTTGCTTGATATTGACCATAGGCTGCTGAAACCGCTGTTGGCGATGGTTCACAAGGGGCGTACGCAATTAGTGTTGCGCGCGGGCTACGAGTTTGATTTTGTCCTGCACCCGTCAGCGCTGATGAAATTCTGGCGGCCGCAGAAGAATCTTTCGAGCTGGGTCACTGCTGGCGATGGCCTTTGATGGTAGATATTCTTTGGCGCAAGACTGTGCGAAAATGCGCGCAACTACGTGAGTAAATCAATGTCAACCAAAAATCAAATGCCTCACTTCGCCACCGTCGAGGATGTCGTCGAAGAGTTAAGTCCCGGCTACCCGGTTTATTGCCTGCGTCCGGCCGAATTAAAACGCCAGGCGAATTACTTCCTCGATACTTTTCCGGGCCGGGTCATGTACGCGGTTAAATGCAATCCTCATCTGGCGGTTTTACAGGCCTTGTATGAAGCAGGTATCCGGCATTTTGATACGGCTTCGCTCGCCGAAATCGCGTTGGTGCGGGAGCATTTACCGCAGGCCGACTGTTATTTCATGCACCCGGTCAAGCCCCGCGCGGCGATTATGACCGCCCACCAGGTATATGGTGTCGATCACTTTGTTATCGATCACGAAAAAGAACTTGATAAGATCATCGACGTCACCGGTGGTGGCGACGGCAAGGTGGTGCTGGTGCGCATTGTAACCCCGGTCCATGATGCGCAGTACCAGCTCTCGGATAAATTCGGTATTGCCGCGGAGGACGCCCCGGCACTCTTGCAAAAAGTGCATGACGCGAATTTTCAAACCGGGGTTGCCTTCCATGTCGGTTCGCAATGTCGCACTCCGCAGGCCTTTGTCGACGGAATCAACACTGCGATCGAGGTGATTGAGACTGCCAATGTGCCGGTGCATTACCTGGATGTGGGTGGCGGTTTCCCTGCGCTTTACGAGGACGATCGTCCGCCCGCGCTTGAGGCTTACTTTGACGCGATCAAGCAGGCTTTCGACCAGTCGCGTATCAGGCGTGACTGTGTGCTGATGTGCGAACCGGGTCGCGGGCTGGTCGCGAGCGGCTGTACCCTGCTGACCCAGATCCAGCTGCGCAAGGACAATAAGCTCTATATCAACGATGGTGTTTATCAAAGTCTTTCAGAAACCCTGACGGGTAAGATGAAGCTGCCGGCACGGTTGATTAATCCAGCGCGAACCCCGGCAACCGAGTTCCAGGATTTCACTATTCTGGGTCCGACCTGCGATAACCTCGATATCCTGCCGTCTCCCTTTTTACCTGCCGGTGGATGCCGAGGAGGGTGACTGGATCGAAATCGGCCAGACCGGGGCCTACAGCAACTCTGCGGCAACTCGTTTCAATGGTTTTTTTCCTGAAGCCTTTGTCACGGTGGAGGCGCCACCGTTGTTGCCGACTTAGCCAGGGACCCGTCACTTGCAGGTAAATTGATCGATCGATGTCGCGGTTAGAAATTTCCAGGGTTTTCAAATACCCAACAGCTGTTGTTGCCATATGCGGAGGCTTCGCGCTGATTTCGATCGCTGTGCTTGCGCAAAGCATCAACTTCGGTTTCGCTAATATTACCCCGCTCAGCCTGGCGATACCTTTCCTGGTCGGCGTCTGTATCACGTTAGTTGTCGCACACTTGCTGCAGAAACGGCTGGATAGCTTGCGCAGGGAGCTGCAAGGCCAGTTCGACAGGCGTACCAGTGAGTTAAGGAATGTCGAGGATCGTTTTTATCATTATGCGAACTCGTCCTCCGACTGGTTCTGGGAAACCGATAAGGAAAATCGCTTCGTGTTCTTTTCTTCGCATTTGTTCAAGTCCTCCGGCGTTTCGATCGACGAGGTATTTGGTGTGCGACGTGAAGATTTTCGCCTCGCTTCCAGCGACCCCGCCGAAAACGAGGGCTGGGAAAACTATCTTCGCTGTATTGAGCAACGCCTGCCATTCAAGGATTTTCAGTACCGTGCCCGGCTGCCGAATGACAAGGAGTTGTTAGTTCGCTCGAGCGGGAATCCATTTTTTGATGATAATGGTGATTTCCTGGGCTACCGGGGCTCGGCTTACGATGCCACCGAGACGATGGCTGAACAACGCCGGCAACAGTATTACCAGGAACTGATTTTCAACGCGACTGCCGTATTGGATGAAGGCTTCTATCTATTCGATGTCGACGATCGGCTGATATTCTGTAATCCACAGCTGAAGAAACTTTACAACAATATAACCGCTCAACTGGAACCCGGAACGCACTACGATGAAATGTTAGATGCCGCGGTCGAAAAGCAAATGCAATTCAAAGATGACGAGGAGAAACAGGCCTGGTCCGACCGGCGTCGGTGGCGCTCGGAAAATGAGGTTGGTAGTCCGATAGATCTTTGTTTGAAAGATGGCGTTTATCTGCGCCTGGTCGAGCAGTATCTTCCCGGCGGTGAACTGGTGGGTCTGATTAGCGATGTGACCGAATTCAGGAATATTGAGGCAGAGCTCGACGAGGCGCAACGGCTGGCTGGCATCGGCAGTTTTCGCTGGGACGTGGAACACGATCGGATAATTTCCTGGTCAAGGGAATTCGCCAGGTCATTTGCGTCGGCTGAGGCTCTGCAGCAGTCACCCTGGATCGAATACGCGAAAACGATTGAGCCGGATGACCAGGAGAAAGTGAGGCTGGCTTACGAGCGAAGCGAAACTAGTAGTGATGTGATCGAGGTCGAGTACCGCATGCTGTCCCCCAGCGGTGAGCGCAGGCATGTCATCGAACGCCTGGAGCCGTCGTTATGGCGCGATGGTAAGCTGGTCGAACAGATCGGGACGATGCAGGATGTCACCGAATCGAGGCGTATCGAAATCGAACTGGAAGAGGCGCAACGAATTGCCAAAGTTGGTAATTTACGCTGGAGTTTGATCGATGAGCGCATAATTTTCTGTTCCGAGGAATGCGCGCGATTATACGGTTACTCAGTCGATGAGCTTTATGCAATGAACAAAGAGGAACATCATAAACTGTTTCATCCCGAAGATCTGGAGCACGCGCTGGAGGTTTTCAAACAGGCGCAACACTCAAAAGACGTCACCGAAGTCGAGTATCGAATTATGCGTCCCAGTGGTGAAATTCGATATGTGATCGATCGCCTCAGGCCGGTCTTGGGAAGAGACGGTACCTGTATCGAGTACCTGGCAACTTTGCAGGATGTAACCGAACGCAGGAATGCCGAACTGGATAAATCTTCTACCGACGATATGTTCGAAGCGGCGCTAGAAAACGTTCCCGGTGGAGTTCTCGTTGTCAACGCAGATGGCTACATCGAACGTTTTAATCGTAAGTTTTTTGATTTGTACCCTCAACAGCAGTTCTTTATCAATGAAGGCGTTCCATTTGAACGGTTTTTGCAATACGGCGTTGATCTGGGAGTTTACCAGGACGCGCTGGAGGATCCCGAGGACTGGCTCCAGCGCCGGAAAACCCTTCACCAGTCGGACAGTTTCGAGTCTCTCGATAACCTGAGCGATGGTCGCAGTATCCAGGTCGCATTACGCCGTTTGCCGAATGGAACCCGGGTGGGTATCTATATCGATGTTACCGAGTTACAGCAGGCCCGCGGAGCAGCCGAACGGGCGAACGAGGCCAAGTCCGAATTTCTCGCCTCGATGAGTCACGAACTGCGTACGCCGATGCATGGCATCCTCAGCTTTGCCGAGCTTGGGCTCAAGCGCCTGGATACTTTAAGCCAGGAAAAGTTGCGTCAGTACCTGGAAAATATACAGGTAAGTGGCATCCGTTTGCTTTACCTGTTAAACGACCTGCTCGATCTTTCCAAGCTCGAGGCGGGCAAGATGCATCTCGATATGACATCGGTCAATCTGGCGGAGCTGATCACTGCATGCCTCAGGGAGCAGAATCTGCGCATGCGCGAAAAGAATCTGTCCAGCAAATTCAGCCCCGGCCCGGCGGATGCATTATGTGTTTGCGACCGTAACCGGATACTCCAGGTGATGACGAATATAATCGCCAACGCGATCAAGTTCAGCCCCGAGGCCGGGGAAATCCGCGTCGATCTCGAACCTGTTGACAGCGGCTACCTGATTCGAGTGTCTGATCAGGGTGTCGGCATCCCGGGCGAGGAGCTAGATCAGGTGTTCGACAAGTTCTATCAAAGTGTTCGTAACCGCAACCAGTCGGGGAGTACCGGGCTGGGGCTGGCAGTTTGCCGTGAAATTATCAGCTTGCATCATGGCCGCATCTGGGCCGAAAGCAACCCGCGAAAAGAGTACCAGTATTCTGTTTGAAATTCCGCTGCAGCCGCCGCCGAGTTAAGCGCCAGCATTTATTTTTCGGCCAGCGCCTGTTCCAGGACCTCAAACGCGGTGATATCGAATGGCGGCAGCTTGAGCTGATCCTTTTTCTTGTCGCTCAACTTTTTGATCGTGGTCTCGGCCTGCTGACAGGTTTCATGCATGACCTTGATTTGTTCGAGTAGCGTGGCGGCGTTTTCGAGGGCCGGTTTCAGGGCTTCGAGCTCTGCTTCCAGTTTGGATTTCTCCTTGCGCATCGACTGTATCCTGGATTCTGCCTGACTGCGCAACTTGGCTTCGTCCATCTTCTGCTTTTTCAAAGTTTTCAGTTTGCGCACGACGTTTTCCGGGGTGTCGGCCAGCGCCTTGGAGATTGCCTTGAGCTTGTTCTGCTTATCGGCGACCTCGGCCCGGGCCTTTTTCAATGCTTCGGCATTGTCCGCCTTGCCATTGGCCAGCTGGCGTTCCGCCTGCTCCCGCGCGTTGACTGATTCTTCTACTTTGGCTTCGGCTTCGCTACGAGCCTGCTCGGCGGTTTCTGCGCGCTGTTTGAATTCAGCGATTTGCTGATCCGCGTGGCTGCGGGTTTCCGTGATCTGGATGTCGGCGTCACGAGCGCGTTGGATCGCCTGGTTCAAAGCGGTTTTGAGCTCGTCAGTACTGCATTCCGAGTCCAGTCCGAGCGCGTCGGCGGCGGCGCCCATCAGTATTTGCTTGCTGATTGCGAGGTCTTTCCAGACCTGCAATTGGATATCAACGTCGTGTGACACTAGTTACCTCAAAGTGAAAAAAATCGGCGGCACATTCTAGCGCATGAAGCCACGGAAAAATAGAGCAAAGCGGGTGATATTATCGTCCTGGATCGGGTAGAATGCGCGTTTTTTCAAACATGAGCAAATACCGTGGAGATAAATCATATTTTCCAGCAGATCGATGACCTGAAATCCCGGGTTGATTTGCTCCGGGGGTATCTTTGACTACGACCAGAAACGCGAACAGCTGGAAGAGGTCATGCTTGAACTGGAAAATCCGGATGTCTGGAGTAATCCGGAGCGTGCCCAACAGCTCGGCAAGGAAAAAGCCGGCCTCGAGGCCGTAGTCTCAGGGCTCGATCACGGGTTACAGGCGCTACATGACGCTACCGAATTACTCGAGCTGGCAGCCGGTGAAGAAGACGAGGCTACCGCGACCGAAGTAGAATCTGATCTCCAGGCCGTCGAAAAAACCGTGGCTGAACTCGAGTTCAGGCGCATGTTTTCCGGTGAAATGGATGCCAACAATGCATTTCTGGATATTCAGTCTGGCGCCGGCGGGACCGAAGCGCAGGACTGGGCCGAAATGCTGTTACGCATGTACCTGCGCTGGGGTGAGGCCAAGGGTTTCAAGACCGAGTTGATCGAGGTCTCCGACGGTGACGTGGCGGGCATCAAAAGTGCCACCATACGCTTCGAAGGCGACTATGCCTTTGGCTGGCTACGCACTGAAACCGGGGTTCATCGGCTGGTACGAAAATCTCCGTTTGATTCGGGTAATCGTCGCCATACCTCGTTTGCGTCTGCCTTTGTTTCGCCGGAAATCGAAGATGATATCGATATCGATATCGATCCGTCGGACCTGCGCATCGACGTTTACCGCGCCAGCGGCGCCGGTGGTCAGCACGTCAATCGTACCGAATCGGCGGTGCGTATCACGCACTTGCCCACCAATGTGGTGGTACAGTGCCAGAACGATCGCTCGCAGCACAAGAACAAGGCGACCGCGATGAAGCAACTCAAGGCCAAGTTGTATGAACTCGAGGTGCAGATGCGCAATGCCAAGGCACAAAGCATCGAGGATTTGAAGTCAGATATCGGCTGGGGCAGCCAGATTCGCTCCTATGTTCTCGATCAATCCCGGATCAAGGATTTACGCACCGGGGTAGAGACTGGTAACACCCAGGCGGTACTGGATGGTGATCTCGATCAGTTTATTGAAGCCAGTCTGAAGAGTGGCGCCTAACCAACATAACGGCAACAGGTATTGAAATGAACCAGCACAGCGACGCTGAGCAAAGTAAAGCAGACCCACAGCAGGATGAGAACCGCTATATCGCGCAACGGCGCGAAAAGCTGGCCCAGCTGCGTACACAGGGGCAGGCCTACCCGAATCAGTTTTCGCGCGCGCATTTTGCCGCGGTACTGCTGGAGCAGTATGCGCAACTCTCGCGCGAAGATCTCGAGGCACAGCCCGTCGAGGTCAGTCTGGCCGGGCGCATGATGTTCCAGCGTGTGATGGGTAAAGCCAGTTTCGCGCAACTGCGGGATATGAGCGGCACCATACAGATCTTCGTGCAGCGCGATGCGATCGGCGAGGAAGCTTACGAGGCTTTCAAACATAGCGATATCGGTGACATTTACGGTGTTAGCGGGGTGTTGTTTCAGACCAAAACCAATGAGCTGACGATCAAGGTCAAGGCTTTGCAATTGCTGACCAAGGCGCTGCGCCCGCTGCCGGAAAAATTTCACGGGCTCTCCGACCAGGAGCAGAAGTACCGCCAGCGCTATGTCGACCTGATCATGAATGAAGACTCGCGGCGGGTATTCGCAATGCGCAGCCAGGCAGTTAATTTTATTCGTAATTACATGATCGAGGCCGGTTTCGTCGAGGTGGAAACCCCGATGATGCAGGTGATTCCGGGGGGTGCTACCGCACGCCCCTTTATCACGCATCACAATGCCCTCGATATGGAGCTCTACCTGCGCGTCGCGCCCGAGCTTTACCTGAAGCGCCTGGTGGTCGGTGGTATCGAACAGGTATTCGAAATCAATCGCAATTTTCGTAACGAGGGCCTGTCGACCAGGCATAACCCGGAGTTTACGATGCTGGAGTTTTACCAGGCCTACGCGGACTACGAAGACTTCATGAACCTGACCGAAGACATGATGCGGTCGCTGGCGCAGGCCGTACTAGGTTCGCAGAAGATAGCCTACCAGGGACAGGAGTTTGACCTGGAGCAGCCGTTTGCGCGCCTGAGCGTTGCGGATTCGATTATCCAGTTCAACCCGGACCTCGATGCGAGCCGACTGGAAGACCTTGAATACTGCCGCAAGGTGGCTGCCGACCTGGGTATCAAGCCCGAACCAGGCTGGGGTGCCGGCAAGCTGCAAATCGAAATCTTTGAAAAGACGGTCGAAGACCAGTTACTGCAGCCGACCTTCATTACCGCTTACCCAACCGAAGTATCGCCGCTGTCGCGCGCTAACGATGACAACCCGTTCGTTACCGATCGTTTCGAGTTTTTCATCGGTGGACGTGAACTCGCCAACGGTTTCTCGGAGCTTAATGATCCGGAAGATCAGGCGGCGAGATTCCAGCGCCAGGTCGAGGAAAAAGAGGCGGGTGATGAAGAAGCGATGCACTACGATGCCGACTACGTGCGCGCGCTGGAATATGGCATGCCGCCGACAGCGGGCGAGGGCATTGGTATCGATCGGCTGGTGATGCTACTTACCGATTCGCCAAGCATTCGGGATGTCATCCTGTTTCCGCACATGCGCCCCGAGTAATTTCATTTAATCCGCCGCTAACTATGTCATTCCGGCCTTAGAGCCCACTACTGCCCGGAGTAAACAACTGATCACAGATTCACCGGCGTCCTAAGGCTACCTCGGGGGTCAGTCCGCAAAAGCCGCTCCCAAACGGCAAAAAACGCCGTTTGGTCCATCCATGGAATCGCTTGGAGCCCGATGCGTCGGACCGCGCCGTCCCTGCCTCGCTACACTTTTGCGGACTGACCCCCGAGGTAGCCACCCACTTTAAGGGGAAACCGGTGAAGCCCCTCGCACCGTAAAGGCCGGGTGTTGATTTTTATAACCTACCTGTGCACAGGGGCATTTTATTCCGGAAAGTAGTGGGCTCTGGAGCCGGGATATTGAAAAGGTGGCGCGCTCCAGCATTCTCGTTTGCACTGGAGTAACCCCGAAGTTCCGCTTGGTGCTAAACTCCTGTCTCATGAATTCTATAGCGCTCGTTCCCGAGTTTCATGCCTATGTTGTGATGGCATTGGTAGTGCTGGCATTGGTGCTTTTTGCCAGTGAGCGGATCCCGCTGGCATCGTCTAGCCTGCTCATCCTGGTACTACTCTCCCTGCTGTTCGAGGTCTTTCCGTATAGCGGCAGTCATGGACCGGTCAACGCCGGCGATTTATTTCTCGGTTTCGGGCACCAGGCGCTGGTCGCGGTGTGTGCGTTGATGATCGCCGGCCAGGCCCTGGTGCGCACCGGCGCCCTGGAGCCAATTGGACGTCAATTGGCACGCTGGTGGGGTGTCTTTCCGAAGACCACATTTCTGATCACCCTGGTCATCGCCGCAATCCTCAGCGCATTTATTAATAACACCCCGGTGGTGATTCTGTTGCTGCCGATCCTGATCAGCGTGTCGCTCAAGACTTCGACGCCGGCCTCTGACCTGTTAATGCCCCTGGGACTGGCTACCTCCGTTGGTGGTATGGCGACCAGTATTGGCACCTCCACCAACCTGCTCGTTGTGGCCGTGGCTACAGACCTGGGATTGCGTAAGCTGGGTATGTTTGATTTTGTTTTTCCCGCGATGCTTGCCGGCAGCGCGGGTATTCTATACCTGTGGTTTGTGGCGCCGAAACTGTTACCTGCACGCGAGGCGCGTCTGCCCACCACGTCGCCGCGGATGTTCACCGCGCAACTGCGTATCCACGACGACAGTGTCGCTAACCAGAGACAGCTGTCGGAGGTGATCGATCTGGCGGGTGGTAACCTCGAAGTGGTGCATATTCTGCGCGGCGAGAAGAATAACCGGCTGGTGGCAATACCCGATATGGTGTTACGCAGCGGCGATCGCATCATGGTCAGGAGCACGCCAGACCGTCTGAAGGAGCTCGAAACCGTGCTCGGCGCGAGCCTTTTTTCAGGCGACGAGCGCGTCGACGATGAGCACCCGCTGGTAGATACGACACAACAAATTGCAGAAGTGGTGGTGGTACCCGGATCGACCCTCGACGGCAGAACCCTGGCCAATGTGCGCTTTCGTGAGCGCTACCAGTTGATGGTGCTGGCATTGTTTCGCAGCAATAAATGGGTCAGCAAGCAGGGCACCGAGCACACCGAGGAAACGCGCCTGCATTCCGGCGATGTATTACTGGTGCAGGGCTCGATCAGCAATATCAATCGGCTTAAATCGAGTCGCAACCTGCTGGTGCTCGACGCAAAGTCGGCCTTGCCGATTTCTTCGCGCGCGCCAGTGGCGATGTTGATTATGCTGGGGGTTATCCTGATGGCCGCGTTCGGCTTGTTGCCGATCGCAATCAGCGCGCTCTGTGGCGTGGTGTTATTGCTGTTCAGCGGGTGTATCAAGTGGTTCGATGCCACGCGCGCGCTTAGCGCTCCGGTGATACTGATCATCGTCACCAGTCTGGCGATGGGTACCGCGATGGTAGAAACGGGCGGTGCCGACATGATTGCCAGCGCCTACGTGGCAATGACCGCCGGTGCATCACCAACGCTGATTCTTAGCGGCTTGCTGGCGATGATGGCGCTATTAACCAACGTGGTCTCCAATAATGCCGCTGCGGTCATCGGTACACCCATTGCCATCGGCATCGCGCATCAACTGGGCCAGCCCGCCGAACCTTTCGTACTCGCGGTACTGTTTGGCGCCAATATGAGTTTTGCTACACCGATGGCCTATCAGACCAACCTGCTGGTTATGAATGCGGGTAACTACAGTTTTACGGATTTCGTGCGCGTGGGCCTGCCACTGGTGGTGTTGATGTGGGCAATACTCAGCTTTTTACTGCCGTGGCTATACGGTATGTAACCAGTTCGGTAAACTGCCTTTTTTGCCGAAACCAAATACGATGAAGTCCCAACTATTGATAATGCTGGAGATGCAGGATGCGATGAACTCCCGGGTCAACCCGGCCTGGCGTCAGGCCGATAACGCCTGGTACCGTGCGATCTGGACCGAATGTGCGGAAATGCTCGACCATTACGGCTGGAAATGGTGGAAGCACCAGCAGCCGGACCTGGAGCAGGTGCAGCTTGAGCTGGTGGATATCATGCATTTCGCCATGAGTGACTATCTGCTGCAGGACGCCGATAACGCCGCGGTAGCCGCGCGTATCGAAGCCGAACTGAGTGACCCGCGTCAATGCCAGGACATTCGTGTGGCAATTGAAGCCATGGCACAAACCACGATCGCACAGCAGTCGATGCATTTTTCGGATTTCGCCAACATCATGACCTTGATCAAAATGGATTTCGACCAGCTGTATCGTATGTATGTGGGCAAAAACGTGCTCAATTTCTTCCGCCAGGATCACGGTTACAAGGATGGTAGTTACATCAAGATCTGGGATAGCAGGGAAGATAATGAACATCTTGTCGAAGTGCTTGCCAGCCTCGATAGTGGTAACGCCAACTTTCGCGAAGATGTCTATCGCGGGCTCCAGCAGCGCTATCCCGGCTGATCGATTCGCGCCGGGTAATTATAAGCTCAAGCTGATAATGCGGCTTTGCAAGACAGGCATAAATGACTATGCTGCCGGGATGCGTGTAATTCTAACCAGGCACTACCAGACAATATCGAATGCAGAGGGCCGAATTTTGGGCTGGGGCAATTCGCCACCCTGCCCGGGCTGGAAGGCCGATGTCGATTTCATCGATAACCGATTGCGGGAATGTGGTGTCAGCTTCGACGCTGTATATTCAAGTGACCTGGAACGCGCCCGAGAAACTGCGAAGACCTATGCCGGGTCATTTGGAATCGCTGATGTCGTCGCTATACCGGAGCTTAAGGAAATCAATTACGGTAAGCTGCAAACCAGGAAAAAAAGCTGGGTAACCGAGCATTACCCCCAACACAAGAAAAATCCGGGGCTGGTGTATCCTGACGGTGAAAGTTTTCAACAAATGCAGCAGCGTAGTGTTCAATTCCTGTCTTCTCTCGCGCTAGCTCATCCTGAGCTGACGGTTCTCATCGTTTCTCATGCGGGGGTAATCCGCGGAATCGTTAGCCATTTTCTAGGCCTGGAGTATGCGTCAAGTCTCAAACACTGGATACCGTTCCGCTATATCGGAGATTTCCTGTTCGAAGGGGAGAACTGCGTGCGCTACGACGAACTCGGCAAATCTTCCGGGTTCGTGCGAGATGCTGCCATCGAGATACCCTTTACCGTGAACCGCGCGGGAAGCTGACGATTCGAGCGTGACCTGCGAGCCCGAATTCGGTTCGGCCAGCAGGGATTATCCAGACTGCGCCGCTACTCCGGTCAATCCAGGTCGTCCACGAAAGCTTTTGCGCCGAAAACTTTTTCCGGCGTACTATCAAAGTTCTCCGCCAGGGTAGCGATGGTAAATCGCATAATCTCGGAAAAAACCTTGTCCCGGCTCTCGTTTACCGCAATGTGGATATTCGCCCCGTCAGCTTCAGAAAGAAGGTAGGATTGCAGGCGCCAGATTTCATCAAAGTATTGCAGGTAATGCTCTGCGCCCCGGTCCGGTACGTTGGTGCTGCGCAACTTGATTCTTTGCTGCAGGTGCTTGCGCTTTAACAGGCCCAGCATAATCGGTATTACCACGGCATCGGTCTCGGACTGGAATTTTTCCATCAGAGCGGGGTGCATGTGCACGCCTTCGAGCACCAGCGATACGTGTTCGCGCGTCGCGCGCTTTAACACGGCCTCGATGGCCAGCGACAGCATATCCGCCTGACTTCGGTAACCCTGCACCAATAGCGCCTCGGAGATCTCGTTCTTTGCCGGAAGGATGACCTGGTAACCCTTTCCAGGCAGTAAAGGACGACTGGTGCAGCACCGGCATCAGCTGTTCCGGAATCATGGTGCGCATGACCTCGCGCAGCATGTCGGTGGACTGGGTACGTACTATTTCCAGACGACTGGCCAGCGTGTTTGCCGTGGAACTCTTGCCGCAGCCGGCGGTACCGCCAATGCAGAAAGATTAGTGCGCGGCCGCTATTGATGAAATCGTGCCAGACCAGCCAGCGATGCGCGACGGCTGGACCAAGTTTGCTGGATTGACGCAGGTAGCGGTAGATCAGCATCGCCAGGTTCCTGGATTTTATGACTTTAATCGACTTGTTGGTCAGGTGCTCCTGCAACATCTGCACCACGTCTTCCGATTCCCTGGATTTGAGCCCTATGGTTTCGAGACTATGCCTGAATTTAAGGCGTGAAAACGGATTTACTCGTCCGCACTGTTGTTCAACCTCGATCGTTAGCGGAACATTGCGATTCTCGTAACGGTAGACAATATTATCTTTGCCCAGCGATTTTAGTTGTCCAAGCACCAGCCGATTGAGATCGACCGTGGAAATCAGTGCGGTTTCGGCGAGTTCGTTGCGTATTTCAGACGCAATTTGAGAGGCTTCCTCAAACTCCAGCCCCGCGTCCTGCAGGCTGCGAATCAGGATGCCCCTCAGAAACGGAATCCGGGTTTCCTCAAGATCTTCTACGAATGTTTTAGACAATTGACTCCCGTGTACGGCAAGGCAGGGTAAATGATGTTGTAACTCTCTATTTTAGTGCTGGAATGCTTGATATGCAAATAAAGAAATGCCGCGAAATAGTTACACCTGCAGCTGGTGATAGCGGCATAAAAAGAGCGATTAGCCGTAGCGCCCTTCAATATAGTCCGCCGTTTCCTGATGGGCGGGTGTGACGAACATGTCGGCGGTATCGGTATGTTCGATGACTTTACCCATCAGCATAAAGATACACTCTTCGCTGGCGCGGCGGGCCTGGGCCATGTTATGCGTCACGATCAGGATCGAGTATTTGCCGCGCAGCTCCCAGATCAATTCCTCCACCGCGGCGGTTCCCTTGGGGTCGAGTGCGGAACAGGGCTCATCCATTAACAGGACGCTGGGCTTGACCGGCAGCAGGCGGGCGATGCAGAGTTTTTGCTGCTCTTCCAGGGAAAGCTCCGTCGCCTTGCGTTTCAGGTAATCCTTGACCTTGTCCCACAGCAATACCTGCTGCAAAGCCTGCTCAACAATTTCATCCTCGTCGTCGCGGCTGTATTTCCTGTCCCGGTTGTGTAACTTGTGGCCGAAGAGGATATTTTCACGGATCGATGTGGGCAGCGGATTGGGTCGCTGAAACACCATGCCGACCTGTTTACGGACCTGCACCAGCTCCACTTCGGGCGCATAAATGTTATTGCCGAACACGTCGATTGAACCGTCGATGCGCACATAACCAAGGCGTTCATTGATCCGGTTTATGCTGCGTAAAAAAGTGGATTTACCGCAACCCGAGGGTCCGATCAGCGAGGTCACCCGACCTTGCTTGATATCCAGGTTGACATCGAACAAGGCCTGGAATGTGCCGTACCAGAGATTCAGTGCCGAGGTACTGATCGCCAGTTCGGTGTTCACATCGGGTTCTGACTGGCTCGTATTCATATCGATTCCCGACTCCATCACCCGAAGCGCCCTTCGATATAATCGGTGGTGCGCGAGTCCTTGACCTGGCCACTAAACAGGTCTTCGGTTTCGCCAATTTCCACGCATTCTCCATCGAGAAAGAAGGCCGTGCGATCGGCAAGGCGGCGCGCCTGCTGTACCAGGTTGGTGACCAGGATGATGCTCATCTCCGGTTTGAGTTCCTTCAGCACGTCCTCGATGCGCATCGTGGTCACCGGGTCCACCGCGATCGAGAACTCGTCCAGCATCAGCAGTTCCGGTTCCTGCGACAGTGCCCTCGCGATCGTCAGACGTTGCTGCTGGCCACCGGATAACAGGCTGCCAAGAGAATCCAGTCGGTCCTTGACCTCGTCCCACAAGGCCGAGCGGGTCAGGCAACGTTCGACGATGACGTCGAGTTCAGCCTTGTCATTGATACCGCGCAAGCGCGGCACGAACGCCACGTTTTCATAGACGGTGAGCGGCAGCCCCACGGGTAGCGGGAATACGACGCCGATCCGATTACGCAACGCATACACGTTGCGCACGTCGCGGATATTAGTGCCTTCAAACAGGATTTCGCCATCGACCGACATGTCCGTGTTGAAATCATTCATCCGGTTCAGGGCTTTGAGGAAAGACGTCTTGCCAGCGTTGGCCGGCCCGATGATACCGAAGATTTCGTTTTCTCTGACGTCGAGATTAATCCCCGAAATCGCCGTGTCCGAACCGTAGCGGATAGCGACGTCACGCACCTCGAGCTTGACTGTCGAGTCCGAGGTGCTGGCAACGTTTGCCATGTCTTCAGCCGTGCTTACCATTTCTTTTTCCCGCGCAGGTGCATGCGCAATGCAATCGAAGCACTGTTCATTATCAGTACCATGGAAATCAGGACCAGTGCGACGCCGTAGGGCAGGGCGTCGGGAACGTTAGGTACCTGGGTCGCAACCACGAACAGATGCAGTGACATGGCCATGGTCTGATCGAAGACGCTCTCCGGCAGGACTGGGATGAAAAACGCCGCGCCGGTGAACATGATCGGTGCGGTCTCGCCGGTGGTGCGCGAAACCTCGAGAATGACGCCGGTCAGAATGCCGCTGACCGAATTGGGTAATACCACGCGCCGAATCGTTTGCCAGCGCGTGGCGCCCATGTTCCAGCAGGCTTCCCTGAAGGCATGAGGCACGGCCTGCAGCGATTCACGGGTTGCCACGATGACCACCGGCAGGGTCATGACGGCGAGTGTCATGCTCGCGGCCAGGATACTGGTGCCGAAACCAAAAAATATGACGAAGGCGCCCACGCCGAATAGTGCGTGCACGATAGAAGGTACGCCCGCCAGGTTGATGATGGCGAGGTTGATGGCGCGCGTGAACCAGTTATCGGGCGCATACTCACTCAGGTAAACGGCCGCCGCGACGCCGACCGGAACCGAAATTATCAGTGCCACGCCCACCAGCCAGACGGTTCCCAGCAGGGCGGGGAAGATGCCGCCTGCGGTCATGCCGTCGGTGGGGTTGCTGAATAGAAAATCGAAGGAAATCATGCTGCTCCCCTTCACGATCAGGGTTGTCAATATGATTAGCACCGGCAGTATCAGCAGGCCGGCCATCAGCATGAACAGGATCCGAAACAGATTTTCGGTCCGCTTGGCGCTGACGTTAAGCTCGGTTTCGATGAACTGGTTTTCGACAATACCTGTGCTCGCCATGACTTATCCTAACTCTTGCGTATACCGCGGACGATCAGGTCAGCGGTCAGGTTAATAATGAAAGTGATCAGGAAAAGGAAAATTCCGATCGTGAATAATGCCTGGTAATGTGGAGATCCGACTGCTGTTTCGCCCAGTTCAGCAGCGATGGTCGCGGTTAGCGCGCGCACCGAATCGAATACGCTGCCGGGCATGTTAATCGCGTGTCCGGTCGCCATCAGCACCGCCATGGTCTCGCCGAAACCCCGGCCGACACCGAGCAGCACGCCGCCCAGCAAGCCATTCTTGGCTGCCGGCAGCACGGTTTTGTAAATCACCTGCCAGCGGGTTCCGCCGAGTGCCTCTGCCGCCTCGCGATATCGATCCGGCACGGCCTTGAGCGCATCTTCGCTGATCGATGTCATGATCGGAGCAGCCATTAAGCCGAGTATTATTCCGGCGTTGAGGATATTCAGTCCTACCGGAACGTCGAAGATATCGATGATCAATGGATTCATGATCGACAGCCCGATGAATCCCCAGACCACCGAGGGAATAGCAGCCAGCAGTTCGATCAGTACCTTCAGGAATTCACGCGTCTTGCCGGTTGCAAACTCGGCAATGTAAATGGCGCTGCCCAGTGAAAACGGGATCGCCACCAGCATTGCCAGGCCGGTGACACTGGCGGTGCCGGCGATCAGCGCGAGGATGCCGTAAGTTGGTTCATCGTCGTCCGTCGGTTCCCACCACTGTGACAGGAAAAACTCTTTGAAACTGAAATCTTCGAGCAGGAAACCGAAGCCCTCGACGGTAACGAAAATAAAGATACCGACGATCAGAACGATGGCGGAGATACCGCTCAGGAAGACCAGGTACTGGACAATCTTATCGATGTACCAGTCGGCATTGCGCTGGTTGATATCCGGCATGTTGCCAGTATTTTGCCTGGGTACCTGGCTCACCTCACACGGCCTCGTCGCCACGCAACAATGTTAGTAGTTCCCTGATATGCAGCGCCAGGGTTTTGTGTAGCGCTTCCCAGGCCTCCGCATCATCCGTTGGCGGAACTTTCACATCTTTCCAGTTCAGGGCCGAGGTCCGAAAGGGGATCTTGACCACCGCCTTGAGGACTTTTTTGTGCAGCCCGACAATGACGTGGTAATGAGCCAGCGACTCTCGGCTCGTATCGAGTTTTCGGGGGACCAGGCCGGATAAGTTGAAGCCTCGTTCCTCCATAAATGAGACCATGTCCGCATTCAGACTGTCAGCCGGATGAACTCCGGTGCTCGAATACTCGCCGGCGTGAGGATAAATATTGCGTGCAATCAATTCTGCCATCGGGCCGAGGCAGCTATTGTCTTCGTCGAGAAACAGAATCCGGTAGACTTTCGGCGTCTTGCTCTCACCGGTTTCAATAAATATGGTTTGCTCTGCGAGGTTCTTGGCCTGGTCGGCAACCCGCTTCAGCTGGCTGAATATGATCAGGTAAATCATGGTATTGCGGTTGCAGCCACCACTATTCTCGGCGCTGTCCAGTAACTCGGCATAAATCCTGTCCATGTCGTGCTCGACTTGTCTGGCCATGGCGATTGCCTCGCGGGCGCGTGCGTCATTCGAAGAATTGAAGGCACTGATGGATTCGCGTAGCACCGACATGGCCTCGGCGCTGATACTTTTCAGTTCCGCTGACATGTAGCCCTCCGGAACATCGCCCAGTTGCACGGCCTCGCGAGCAATGGTGACCGCGTAGTCGCCAATCCGCTCCAGAATGATGTTGGCGCGAATAACCGAGGAAATCAGTCGTAAATGCCCGGCACTCGGCAGGTGTACGGCGATAAATGCGTGACAGAGCCGATCGATCTTGCGCATCAACCGATTAATCGGCAGATCGGACAGGATCGTGGTGAAGGCCAGTTTGTCGTCTGCCTCGTGCAGGGCGCGAAAGGCGCTATCGAGCGCCTGCTCGACGCTGGATCCCATGTTTGCAATTTGATCACGGATTTCGTTGAGATCGTGTTCCAGGCGTTCTTCGAGATGAGACATTATTATTTACCGGCAACTGTTTGAAGCGGAGAGAAATCCGCATCCCTGCGGCATCCCTCCTGAGTTTAATTAAAAATCCCTACATGCAATTGACATCGCGCACCGGGGCATAACCTTTTTTCTTCAGGATGCATTGGCCCGCATCCGATAAAATCCAGTCCATGTATTCCTTGATAGACCCTTGTGGCTGCCCGTTAGTGTACATGAACAGGGGACGGGCAATCGGATAACTGCGGTCGCTGGCGGTCGCGACGGTTGGGCTGACGCAGCTGGCACCATCTTCTACCGAGATACAGACGAGCTTTAGATGATCGGTCGCGTAAGCCAGTCCGCTGTAACCTATGGCACAGGAGCAATACATA